>JBLMWC010000014.1:0-7994 GCA_050257015.1 Bacillota bacterium
TAGGCGAGGTTCTGGTAGGCGCCCTTGTCGATCCAGACGGTGCGCTGGCTCGGCCGTCCGTCTCCCACCCACGGCCCGGCCGGCGCATCCGGATTGGCGGGATCGGAGTAGATCGTCACCCGCTCGTCCATCAGCTTCTCGCCCAGCCGCGTGCCTCCGCCCGATTTGGACAGGAAGCTCCGGCCCTCATCCGCGTTCCGGGCGTCCACGTTGAGCAGGTTCTGGATCAGCTCAACGGAAGCCGCCGGCTCGAGCACGACGGTGTACTTGCCCGGCTCGATCGCGCGGGCGTCGCGACTCGCCACCGCTTTCTCCACGGCGATGCGCGCGGCTGCCGCGCCGTCGATCCGGGCGACGTCATTGGCATCCTGTCCCGCCCATCCGGAGCCGAGCCCGTCGGGCGTGCGGGCGGTGATCGTGTAGGTGACGTCGGTGGATCGGGTGTAGCCGAAGAGGCCGGCGGAGTTCAGCCGGGCCGACCACCTGGCACCATCGTCGAGAAAGCCGGCCACTACGCAGTCCCGGGCCTTGGCGGCGGCGATGCTGGCTCCCGCGAGCGCCGCGCGGTAGTCGGGCGAGATGTCGGCGGTGGCCTGCATATAGCCCGGCGTCGGCGTGTAGGTCTGCGGCCCGAGCGGCGGCATGAACTCCGGGTCCTCCGGCGCCAGGCGGGCCAGCTCCTCGGCTCGCCGCACCGCGCGCTCCAGCGTCTCGTCGTCGAACTGGTTCACCGACGTGCTGCCCGAGCGCTTGCCGAAGCTCGAGCGGACCGACAGGCTCATGTTCTCGGTCTCGCCGCTCGTGGTGACGGTGTTGCGCGCGAAGCGGATGTTGCCGGAGGTGCCGCCGCCGAGGGAGGCCTCGCAGGTGTCGGCCCGCGAGAGCTTGACCACCTTCTCCAGAATCGCGCGCGCCTCTGCTTCAGTGAGTCCCGGCATCAGATCTTCCTCGCGGTATTGAGCACGTTCACCCCGTTGAATCGCGCGGTGGAGGAGCCGTGCGAGACGGCGCTCGACTGGGGCGGCTCGCCCTTGCCGTCGTTGAACGCCCCGCCGAGCCGATAGTCGCGGCGGTCGCAGACCTGCACGCACGAGTTCCAGAACTCGCGCGTGTTGGCCTGGTACGCGACATCCCGGAGCATGCCCGCGAGCTTGCCGCCCCTGATCTCGTAGAAGAGCTTCCCGCTGAACTGGAAGTTGTAGCGCTGCTGATCGATCGAGAACGAGCCGTCGCCCACGATGTAGATCCCCTTGTCCACCCCGGCGACCATCTGCGCCGGCGTGAGCGGCTTCTCGCCCGGCCGAAGCGAGACGTTGGGCATCCGCTGGAACTGGACGTCGGCCCAGCCCTGCGCGTAGGAGCAGCCGTCCGAGGCGTTCTGCCCCACGATGTGGGCCTGGTCACGGGTCTTCTGGTAGTCCACCAGGATCCCGTTCCGGATGAGGGTCCACTCCTTCGTCTTCACGCCCTCGTCGTCGTAGCCTACCGCACCGAGCGAGTGCGGCTGGGTCTTGTCGGCCACGATCGTGACCTGGGGGCTGCCGTAGTTGAACTTGCCGGTCTTCCACTTGTCGAGCGTCAGGAAGCTGGTGCCCGCGTAGTTCGCCTCGTAGCCGAGCACGCGGTCGAGCTCGGTCGGATGGCCCGCCGATTCGTGGATCGTAAGCCAGGTGTGGGAAGGGTCGAGGACGAGATCGTACTTGCCGGCGAGCACCGACTTGGCGGCCAGCTTCTCCTTCGCCTGCGCCGGGGCGAGCTGCACGTCCTCCAGCATGTCGTAATAGCTGCCGTACTTCGTCGTGCCGGGACCGGTGAACTTGCCGGCCGGCCGTCCCGACAGGTACTCGTAGCCCATTCCCATCGGTGAGCTCAGCGAGCCGCGGTTCTCGAACTTCCCGCTCGCCTTGTCGATCACGGTGACGCCGAAGCCCGGGAAGATGCGGTGGATGTCCTGGTCGATGTAGCTCCCGTCGGTGGACGCGAAATACTTCTGCTCGTTGACGAGGGCGATCCGCGAATTGACGAAGTTGGCGCCGGCCTTGAGCGCCGCGTCGTTGACCGCCATCAGCAGATCGACCTTCTCGGCGATCGGCACGTCGAAGCCGTTCTTCTCGATCGGCGTCTTCCAGCTCACCACCCCGTAGCCCTTCTGCGGCGCGAGCTCGACCGGCTCGGTCTGGAATTTCGCGTTGGCCCGCGCGATGGCGACCGCGTTCCGGGCCGCCGCGGCCATCCCGTCGGGGGTGACGATGTTCGTCGCCGCGAAGCCCCACGTGCCGTTCGCGATCACCCGCACGCCGGCGCCGTAGGACTCGCTGCCGCCGATGCCCTGGATCTTCCGCTCCCGGGCGCTCACGAACTGGCTCAGGCTCCGGGCGATGCGCACGTCGGCATAGGTGGCACCGGCCCCCCGCGCCGCGTTGAGCGCGGCGTCGGCCAGGTCCTTCTTGTCGGCGGTGGGGATGGGCGTGACGGAGCCCAGGAAATCGAGGCGGCGGTCCCGGACCGGCAGCGCGAGCGCGCCGGCCACGAGACCGCTGTACTGCAGAAAGTCACGACGTTCCACAGTGTGCTCCCGCGGGTGGGCTTGAGTTGGACGGCGGGTGACGGGGAATTGGTAACGTAACGCCGAAGTCCGGCAACGTATAGACGACCCATCGGCCGGAAAAGTTGCGCCGCAGTCGGACAGCGAGGAGTGAACGCAAAGGCGGCCGGAGAAGTCTCCGGCCGCCCTCGAATGCGTGACTGCGACTTCGTGTCGCCGGATTACATCCCGGAGAGCGGGGCGCAGGCGATCGTGGCGCTCGTTTCCACCTCGGTCGCATGGGCCGCGACGATGTGCTGGCCATCCATCAGGGTGGCCATCGGGATGTTCACCGTGTGGGTAAGCGTCGGGTACGTCTCGCCAGTGGCCGAGATCGTCCCGAGCGGCGCCACGATGGGGCCGGGCGCGCTGCAGGTACCGGTATGGATGTGTGCAACGTGCGACCGCCCGGTGGCGGTCCCCCCGGCCGGTGGCATCAGGGTCAGCTGCACCCTGGTGTCCGACCCGGCGGCGATCAGCGTCGCGGTACCGGTGATGCCGGAGTTGTTCTCCGACTGGAGCTGGATGCGATGCGAGCCGGCCGCCGCGGCGCTGTCGCCCGACGCCTTGTAGGCCGGTGACGGATTCTCATTCGCAGTGCTGCTGCTGTGGCAGGCACCGAGCCCCGCGACGAGCGCGAGGCCGGTGACGAGAAGACTGTTCCGCATGGCTGCCGCCTTTACTTGCTCGGAATGGCGACGCAGACGATCGCGCGGTCGCCCGGGTTCTCGTTGACGACGACGATGTGCTGACCATCGGTCAGCTCCGCCAGCCGCATGTCGAGGTCGGTGTTCGACGCGGTACCATTGCCCTCGACGTCGCTCAGGCCCTTGATCTTGGCGCCCGGCGCGGCGCAGGTGCCGGTGTGGATGGCGGCGTTGTGATCGGCGCTGGCGTTCGTATTGGCCGGCGAGTTGAGCGTCACGGCGACCCGGGTGTGGTCGCCCATGTCGGTCAGCGTCACGTTGCCGGTGAAGCCGGAGTTGTTGACCGGCGTGAAGACCAGCGTCTGGGCCCCATTCGCCGTGGCGGTGACGGTCGCGGCCGGCGTGGTCACGGTGGTCGACGGGGTCGTCACTGTGGTCGAGGGGGTCGTGACGGTCGTGGAAGTCGTGGTGGTGCCGGAGGCCTGGTAGCCGGCTGCCGAGTCGCGCTTGGCCGTGGTGTCGGTGCTAGCGGTGGTCGTCGTGGTGACGGTCGCCCCGGTGCTCGCGGACGGGGTCGGCGTCTCCACGGTGGTATGCGAGCATGCGCCCAGCCCGAAGGCGAGGGTCAAAGCGGCCAGGCCGCTCAGCTTCTTCTTATCCATCTCTGTGTCTCCCCAGTAGTGTAAGAATCCGCACCGCAATTACTTACGATCGATGCTGAAGCATTCAACCTATCCTATGTCGGTGCCTGGGGCGGTGCGGTGGGTCACCAAAAAGGAAAGGGGCGCCATCGGCGCCCCTTTGTGGCTCTCAGGTGCAGCGAGGATCAGGAGCCGCTCTTCTCGTCCGGCGGCAGGGAGCGACCCAGTGCCCGCAGCAGGCGGCCGGCCGGCGTGCCGGAGTCGGCGCCGCTGCCCGCGAGACCGGCCAGCCGGCGGCGTGCGGCGCTGTAGGCGCGGGCGGCTGCGGCGTCGTCGAACGAGATCGTGGAGCCGCTGATCTGGTACCCGCCTTCATTGGTGCTGATCACCTCGAGCACGCCGTCCATGGCGTCGAGCAGCGCGTTCGCCATGGCGGCGAGCTCGGGCGATTCGAGCTGGGTCGGCCGCTTCTCCCAGATCGCGATCTGGGACGGGGACCAGCCGATCTGCCGGGTCAGCAGGTTCACCGAATCCCGGTACGTCTGCTCGACCGTCGCGCTGCGCTTGCGGTAGACTCGCACCAGGTTGGCCACGCCCGCGATCGTCGTACGCGCGCTGGCGACCTGGCCCGGCACCAGCCGCGCGCTGGCGAAGATGCTGCCCAGGTTCGCGAGCTGGATCCCGCGGTCGAGCTCCGCGCGGGCCCCATCGTATGCCGAAGCGTAGTGCGCCACCAGCACCGCCGGCGTCACGCTGCTCGGCCGGTCGGAGGCGGGACGGTCGGAGTCGGAGAGCGACAGGCTGCTGAGGGACACCTTGGGCGCCTCCGTGATGTGCGGAGCGTCCGCGATCTTCCCGGACGGCACATCGATCTTCGCGTCGGCGGTGTCGCTGGCCGGGCGGCTCGTGCGGGACCCGAACGACGGCGTCGCGGGCGTCACGACCGGCTGCGCGCCGTAGCTCGCGGGCGACGGCGCGACCGGGGTCGCCGGACGGGGCGCAGGTGTACGCGAGGAGCGGAACGCGGAGAACGCCGCGCCGCCACCCAGTACCACGATCGCCACCGCCGCGGCGGCGCCGACCGTCCACGTGCGGCCGCGCCCGCGGGGCGGATGAATCTCGATGTAGTCGGAGCCCAGGTCTTCGTAGCTCTCCGCCGGGGACGGCGCCGGTGCGAGTGTCGCGACCGGAGCCGGCTGCGCATCGGCGGACAGGTGGTATTCCGGCGCCGGCTTTTCGAAGAGCGGCTTTGCGCTGGGGGGCGCGAAGGGTGAGGGCGCGGGCGACTCGAAGATCGACTTCGGCGCCGGCGGCTCGGCGGTCGGCTTCGCTGCGGGCGGCTCGAAGAGCGGGCGCGGGGCCTGGTCGAAGATCGGCGGCGTGGAAACCGCCGCGGGGCCAGCTACCGACGGCGCTTCGCGGTAATCCGCCCGGGGCGCGCTCTGCGGGCCCTTGGTCAACGCAATCTTGTAGTGAGGATGGAACTCGATCGGCAGCCACTTGGCGCTGGTCTGGTGCCAGATGCGGGCCTTCGGCGAAATCACGCCGTTGGCGATGCCGGCGGCCATCTCATCGATCGACTTGAACAGTGCTTCCTCACCGGGGGCCAGCTCGATCCGATACATAGGCACACTCGAAATGATGTCGGGCGGTATGGCGGCGGAAGAGACGTCTCGCCCGTTGAAGGCGAGATTCGTGCCCACTCGGATACGCGATCGTCGATGCGCCCGCGCGACATTGGTAAACAATTCGGAATGAACGCTTTCCCGCATCGGTCCAGATCGGCTCCGAGACGAGCCGGTGCCGAGTTGGACGCCGAACCGCTCTCGTCAAACGCCAGAGTCGCGCAAGGAATAGCAGGGTTCCCGATGTCCCAGAATGGAACTTTTTGGAACGTCGCTCCGTCATAGGCGCATCCCCAGCGACCGCGTGGAGCAGCCATGAGAGTCCTTCCGGCAGTGCTTTCCGTTGTAGTCCTCGCCGCGTGCAGCCGGGCGCGGGCTGAAGGCGGCGACGGCTCGCCACGACCGTACAAGGTCGGCGCCGCCGATCGCGGCGACGTTCGGGTGTCGGTCGAGGAAACCGGCGTGGTCGAGCCCGAGCGCCAGATCGTGGTCAAGTCGCCGATCTCCGGCATCGTGAGCGCGCTCAGCGCGCGCGAAGGCGACCATGTGCGGCCCGGCCAGGCACTCGCCCGCATCGTTCCCGACATCGCGCAGGCCAACAGCTTTGCCGAGATCGCGAGCGCCATCGCGGCGGCGGAGATCACGCGCGGCAACGCCGACCGCGAGTATGCGCGCGCCCGGGAGCTGGCGCGGAGCGGCGGCATTACGCAGGCGGAGCTCGACGCCCGCCGCGTCGCCTTCGAGCAGGCCGAGAACCAGCTGAAGACCGCGCAGAGCCAGCTCCATCTGGTGCAGCGGAGCGGCGTGAAGAACGGGGCGACGGGCCAGTGGGCGGCGATCGCGTCGCCCGCCGCGGGCGTCGTGATCAAGCGCGGCGTGGAGGAAGGTGAGACGGTGGTCGGCGGGACCAGCGCGTTCGGTGGCGGGACCGAGCTCTTCACCATCGCGGATCTCTCGGCGCTCCGGGTGAAGGCGGCGATCAACGAGGTGGACATCGGCAAGGTGAAAGTCGGCGACAGCGTCGCGCTCACCGTCGACGCCTTTCCCGGGGATACCGTGCCCGGTGTCGTCCGGCTGGTCCCTCCGGCCGCGCGGCAGCAGGACCGCGTGCGGGTCTTCGACGTCGAGATCCGCGCGAGCGGCTCCGGTGGCGTCCTGCGCCCGGGGATGACGGCGAACGTCCGGATCGCCGGCCCGACGCGGCATGGCGTCGTCCGGGTCCCGGTCGAGTCGGTGCTGATCGAGGACGGGAAGCCGGTGATCTATCGTATCGGTCCCGGAGGCCCGACCCGCACCCCCGTCACGCTCGGGATCGGAGATCTCGCGCACGTGGAGATTCTCGCCGGCGTGGCCCCCGGTGACTCGATCGCGCTCGAGGACCCGGCGGCCGCCGCCGAGCGCGCCGCCAACCCCGCGCGGCGCTAGCCGATGTCGCTCATCTCCGCCCGCGGCCTCACCAAGACGTACCGGCTCGGCCGCGTCGACGTGCCCGCGCTCCGCGGCGTGGACGTCGAGCTCGCGGCCGGCGAGTTCGTGGCGATCACGGGACCGTCCGGCTCGGGGAAGAGCACGCTGATGCACATCCTCGGCTGTCTCGACACGGCGACGTCGGGCAGCTACGCGATCGACGGCGAGGACGTGAGCCGGCTGCAGGGCAAGGCGCTGGCGCGCGTGCGGAACCGGAAGGTCGGCTTCGTCTTCCAGACCTTCAACCTCATGCCGCGGCTCACGGTCGAGGAGAACGTCGCCCTGCCGCTCAAGTACCGGGGCGGCGTGCCGCGCCCGGAGCGCCGCGCCCGCGCGCTCCGCCTCCTCGAACGGCTCGGAATGAGCGACCGGGTCGGCCACCGACCCGACGAGCTCTCCGGCGGGCAGCGTCAGCGCGTGGCGATCGCCCGCGCGCTCGTCGGTGAGCCCGCCATCCTGATGGCCGACGAGCCGACGGGCAATCTCGACTCGCAGGCGGGCGCCACGGTGCTGGAGACCTTCGACGAGCTGCACGCGGCGGGGCACACGATCGTGCTCGTCACCCACGATCCCGGCGTCGCCGCGCGGGCACAGCGCATCATTCACATCGCGGACGGACGCGTCACCGCTCCACCGGCCGCCGGGCCGGCCGCATGACGCTGCTGGAGTCGCTGCTCACCGGCCTCGACGAGGCGCGCCGCCACTGGGGCCAGACCCTGCTCTCGCTGCTCGGGCTGATCCTCGGCACGGCCAGCATCGTGACTGTGCTGGCGCTGTTCGGCGGCCAGGCGGCGCTCACGCAGAAGTATCTCGACGAGGTCGGCGGCGTGGGGACCGTGGTCATCCAGAACCGGGATCAGCCCGACAGACCCACGGCGCGGGAGCTCGCGTCGAGGCGGCTCACCTGGCGCGATGCCGAGCTGCTGACGGCGCGCGCCCGGACGGCGCGCGTGGTCGTCCCCGGATGGTCGCACCAGCTCTCCTATCGCGCGGGAGGCCGGAGCTTCGAGGGCGAGGTCGTGGGGACGGT
>JBLMWC010000015.1:0-27721 GCA_050257015.1 Bacillota bacterium
TCGCGATACTCGTCGCCCACTACCTGTGGGTCATCCGCTCCGATGCCGTCTTCGAGGAATCGGCGGCGGAGGCCGCGTTCCAGCGCGCGGCGCGCCTCGCATCCCGCCGTGACACCGCCGGGCCTGCCACGCCCCGCTCGCCGCCGAGCCCGCCGCCGTTCCGGCTCGCCCCATTCGGCCGCCCGGCGGTGGCAATCTACTGGAAGAACCTCACCGCCGTCATGCGACGGGCGCGCGTCCGGAAAGTCGGCATCGGCTTCGCGCTCGGCGCGGCAACCCTGGCGATTCTGTCGTTGCGGCAGAGTGGGCCGATCGCTGCCACGATCGGCGCGCTGACCGGCACCTGGGCGATGTTCTCGATCGCGCTCGGTCCGCAATGGGTGCGAAACGACCTGCGCACCGATCTCCAGCATCTCGAGCTGCTGCGGAGCTATCCGGTGCGAGGGGCCGACATCGTCGCGGCGGAGGCCGCGGCGGCGACGACGGTGCTGACCCTGGTGCAGTTCATTCTCATCGGGCTCGCATACTGCGCGCTCCTGGGCGACCCGACGATGCCGATGTCGCTCCGCTCGCGCTCCATCGCTCTGCTCGCGGCGGCGGTGCTGCTCCCGGCCGTGAACTATGTCGGTCTGCTGCTTCTCAACGGCGGTGCCCTACTCTTCCCCGCCTGGGTCCGTATCGGTGCAACGCGTGCGTCCGGCGTGGAAGGGCTGGGCCAGAACGTGATCTCGATGGTGGCCTACGCGCTGGTCCTTCTGGTGGTGCTCCTGCCGGCGCTGCTCGCCGGCGGAGCCGCGAGCTGGGCTCTCCGCGGACTAATCGGCACTTGGGCGTGGATTCCGGGCGGAGTGATCGGGCTCATCGTCCTGGCAGCGGAGAGCTGGCTGCTGCTCCGCCCGCTTGGCCGCGCGCTCGAGCGCATTGACATTCCGACCGCCGGCATCGAGCGGGCCTGACCTCAGCGATCGAAGCCGAAGAGATCGGCTGCGTGGTGCACACGGCCGAGGGAGGCGTCGCGCACGATCTCCGCGGCGATGAGCCCGAAGGTGATGCCGTTCCCGCCGTAGCCCAGCGCAAACCAGATGTCCGGCAGGCCGGCTGGGGCTCCGATGAACGGCAGGCCGTCGTGCGTCCCGGCAAAGGTGCCGGCCCACGCGCATGCAGGCGCGAAATCGACCGAGGGGAACATCTCCCGGCCACGCACGGCCAGCCGCGCCGACTTCACGGCGAGAAGCGCGTCCCGCCGCGCGGGATCGGCCGTCTGCTCGTCCTCGCCGCCGATGATCACCCGGCCCTCCGTCGTGGTCCGGAGGTAGCAGTAGGGCCGCGCCGATTCCCAGATCAGACAGCGTCCGTCCCACTCCGCCAGGGGCTGGTCCGGCGCCGTCGCGATCGCATAGGTGCTGCTCAGGGTCGCGATCGGCGCCCGGAGCGAGGCTTGCGACTCGTAGCCGGTCGCGAGCACTACGTGCCGCGCCGTCACCGCTCCACCGGCCGCTCCAAGCGCCACTCCACCCCCGGGACGAAGCGCCTGCATCGTGGCACCCGGGCCGGTGAAGACCCGTGCTCCGAGCGCCGCAGCGGCGTCGATGAGATCGTTCGCGAGGCGGTACGCGTCGATCTGCGCGGCATCCTTCGAGAGGAGCGCCGCCGGCCGCCGGAACGGAAAGCGGGCCGCGATATCCGCGGGCGTAAGATCGTCGACGGCGATCCCGATCTCCCGGCGCGCTGCGGCCTCCTGCCGGAGCGCATCGGCGTCGTCCCGATTGCTCGCGAGATAGAGGCTCGCCCTGGGCTCGTAGCCGCAGCGCGAGTCGACTTCGCGCACGATTTCTCCGAGCCGGCGCACGGCATCCACGCACACGCGATAGCTCCGGTCGGCGCGCTCGCGTCCGACGATCGTGCGGAGCTCCAGCAGCGACGTGTCGAGCTCGTACTGGATCAGCGACGTGGATGCGACGGTGCTGCCGAGCCCGACCGGCCTCCGGTCGAGCACCACGACGTCGAGCCCTGCCTGCACGAGATGCCACGCGGCCAGGGCGCCGGTAATCCCCGCCCCGACGACGACCACGTCGCAGTCGAGCGAGCCGGCGAGGTCGGGCCACGCCGAGGCGGGCGCCGGATCGCGCAGGAGCCAGACCGGGAGACCGGACTCGAGATCCACGCGCGATCAGGCGCGCGGATGGAACTGCCGGTGGACCGACCGCAGATACTCCCGGTCCACATGCGTGTAAATCTGGGTCGTCGAGAGGTCGGCGTGGCCAAGCATCTCCTGCACCGCGCGGAGGTCGGCACCGCCTTCGAGGAGGTGGGTGGCGAAGCTGTGCCGCAGCGTGTGAGGCGTCACGCGCTTGGTGATCCCCGCGCGCTCCGCCGCCTGCTTCACCACACCCCAGGCGCCCACCCGGGAGAGTGGCTCGCCTCGCACGTTGAGCAGCAGGCGACCCTTGCTCTTCCCGCGGTCGAGCGCCGGGCGCAGCGTGTGGAGGTACACCGAGACGATGCCGATCACCCCCCGTCCGATCGGCACGAGGCGCTCCTTGCTGCCCTTGCCGAGCACGCGCACCAGCCCTTCCTCCAGCACCAGATCATTCAGCCCGAGGCCGCAGAGCTCGCTCACGCGAAGGCCGGCGCCGTAGGCCAGCTCGAGTAATGCCCGATCGCGCCATGCCAGCGGGCGGTCGGTGGCGGCGGCGGCCAGGATCGCCTCCATATCGGTCACGCTCAGTGTGTCGGGCAGGGTGCGCCAGCGCTTCGGCGTCTCGAGTCGGTCGCTGGGATCGTCGCGGAGGACTCCTTCGCCGACGAGGAACCCGAAGTAGGTTCTCGTCGAAGAGATGCTGCGCCGGATCGTGGCGGGGCTTAGGCCGAGGTCCTTCAACAGGAAGATGAAGTCCCGCAGCATCGTGCGGGTAAAGCCCGACGGCGCGGAGACGCCGCGGGAGACACCGAACTCGCCAAGGCGGCGGAGGTCGCGGAGGTAGGCGGTCACGGTGTGCGGGCTGTGCCCCGCCTCGAGCGAGAGGTAGTCTCGGAACGACTCCAGCAGGAAATCCTGTTCGATCCGCTGCTCGAGTGGGCCTTTCATGAGAGACCAGCGCTCCCCGCCACCCGCTCCCGCGCTGCGTGCACCTCCTCCGCGCTCAGACCCAGGAGCGCGGCCGCCGGCATGATCAGCGCGGCGTCGCCCGCCGAGGCGGGACCTTCGAGGGCAACCTGCCACATCCGCTCCATCAGGCCGATCCGCCGCTCCGCGCCGAAGCGCGCCAGAATGCGCTCGCGATACGCCGCCAGCCGCGAGCGCTCGGGGTGCTGCTCGCCCGCGGCGGGCTCGAACCTGGCCGCCGGCAGCTGCCAGCGCTCCCGGAGGCGACCGGCGACGGCCCGGCGCTCCTCCGGCATGAGCGCAGGGTCGGCGTATGCAACCTCGAGGAGCAGGAGAGCGACGGCGCGCCGGGCTTCGTCATCCTGGCCCGGCACCGACCCCGGCGTCGTCTCGAAGGCGCTGTGCAGCGCGGTCCAGAGGGGCTGGCGCGCCCGGCGGCGCCGGCGCAACGCCCACCAGACAAGAATCGCGAGCGCCGCCAGACCGCCGACGATCCCGAGCGTGCTGTTCACCCGGTGCAGAATCCGCTCGAGCGTTCCCCACTCCGCTCCCAGCGCCGTTCCGAGCAGGGTGATCCCGCCATACCAGAGTGCCGAGGCGATCCCCATCGGAATCAGCGTGCGCGCGACGCCCAGCGCCGCGAGCCCGGCGAAGGGCGCGACCATGGCGCGGAAGCCCGGAAGGAAGCGGGCTACGAAGATGCCGGCGATGCCGAAGCGCAGGTATTCGCGCTCGATGACAGCGAGGGCGCGGGGAGACACCAGCCGGCGGCCGGCGCGGCTCGCGAAGAGCCGGCGGCCATAGCGGCGCGCCAGGACGTAGACGACCGTCGCGCCGAACATGTTGCAGATCCAGATCACGAGGAAGACGCCCAGCGGCGTCGTCACGCCGCGGTGACTCAGGAAGGCGCCGAGGGCGACGGCCGCATCCGTGGGCAGCGGCGGAATGACGTTTTCCAGGGCGGCGAGGAGGCCCAGCACCACATAGACCGCGCCACTGGGGAGTCCCGCGAGCCACTGGAGCAGCGACTCGATCAGCGCGCCTCCAGCGTCGCCACGGCGATGACCGCCAATCCCTCGCCGCGGCCGATGAATCCCATTCCCTCGTTGGTCTTCGCCTTGACCCCCACGTCCCCGCGCGCGACGCCGAGCGCGGCCGCGAGCGCCTCCGTCATGGCGGGCACGTGCGGGGCGAGCTTCGGGGCTTCGGTGATTACGGTGATGTCGGCCTGAGACACCCGGTAGCCACGGCCTTCGACGACGGCGCGCGCCTGCCGGAGGAGCTCCATCGAATCGGCATTCTTCCAGCGGGGATCGGTATCAGGGAAGAGCGCACCGATGTCGCCCGCGGCTGCGGCGCCAAGGATCGCGTCGGTAACGGCGTGAGCGACGGCATCGGCGTCGGAGTGTCCGTCGAGGCCCACGGCATGGGGAATCCGCTGGCCGCCGAGGATGAGCGGGCGGCCGGTGGCGAACCGGTGGGAATCGTAGCCGATGCCGATGCGGGTCATCGCGGCCGGACCGGCGCTAGCGCCAGCCCCGCACCGCGATCGTCGCGTTATGGCCGCCGAAGCCGAACGAGTTGCTGATCGCCACGTCGAGGGACCGCTCGACCTTGTGGTTCGGCGCGCAATCGAGATCGCAGGCAGGATCGGGGGTGAACTGATTGATGGTCGGAGGGATCATGCCGGTGCGCACCGCCAGAAGCGACACGGCGAACTCGAGCGCCCCGGCCGCACCGAGAAGATGGCCGGTCATCGACTTGGTCGAGCCGAAGACGAGGTCTCGTGCGTGGTCACCGAAGACCGCCTTGACCGCCTCGGTCTCCGCGACGTCGCCCTGTTCGGTCGATGTGCCATGGGCGTTGATGTAGCCGACGGTCTCCGGATCGATCCCGCGGTCGGAGAGTGCCGCGCGCATGGCGCGTTGCGCGCCTTCGCCGGCCGGCGCCGGCGAGGTCATGTGATAGGCGTCGCCGCTCGCGCCGTAACCCACGACCTCGCCCAGGATCGTCGCGCCACGGCCCTGCGCGTGCTCGAGGCTCTCCAGGATGACCACGCCCGCGCCGTCTCCGAGGACGAAGCCGTCGCGGTCGCGGTCGAAGGGCCGGCTCGCCGTCTCCGGGGAGTCATTCCGGGTGGAGAGTGCCCGCATGTTCTGGAATCCAGCGATCGCGAGCCCGGTGATCGCCGCCTCGGCGCCGCCGCAGATCATGGCGTCTGCCTTGCCGTCGCGGATCATGGTATACGACTCGCCGATTGCGTGCGCGCTCGAGGCGCAGGCGCTCACGGTGGCGAAGTTCGGGCCCTTGGTGCCGTAGCGGATGGAGACGAGCCCCGCCGCGATGTCGGGGATGAACATGGGAACGAAGAACGGCGAGACGCGGTCGGGACCCTTGGTGAGATAGATGGAGCACTGGTCCTCGAACGTTCGCATCCCGCCGATGCCGCTGCCGATCACCACGCCGGTCCGGTCGGGCGAGGGGAAGCGGCCTTCGAGCCCGGCCTGGGTGACCGCCTGATGCGCCGCGGCGAGCGCGTACTGCACGAACGCGTCGTAGCGCTTGGCTTCCTTGCGATCCATGTACTGCGAGGGGTCGAAGTTCTTGATCTCGCACGCGAACCGCACCTGCAGCGCGGAGGGGTCGAACTTCGTGATGGGTGCCGCCCCGGAGCGGCCCGCCAGCAGCGCGCTCCAGGTGGACTCGACATCGTTCCCAACCGGAGTCACCAGCCCGAGGCCGGTGACGACGACGCGCTGCGCCAAGCTATTTCCCGATCTTCTGGTGGAGGTAGTTCATGGCGTCGCCGACGGTGCGGAGCTTCTCGGCGTCCTCGTCCGGAATGTCGATGTCGAACTCCTTCTCGAACGCCATCACCAGCTCGACCGTGTCGAGACTGTCAGCGCCCAGGTCCTCCATGAAGCTCGCGCCCGGGGTCAGCTTCTCGCGCTCGACGCCCAGCTCTTCGACGATGATGTCCTTGACCTTCTCTTCCACGTTGTCCATGTCGTCCTCGATGGATGATTGAGACCTGCGTCAGAGCACCATCCCGCCGTCGACCACGAGCACCTGGCCGGTGATGTAGCCGGACAGGTCGGACGCCAGGAACAGCACGGCGTCGGCGACATCCTCGGCGCGACCCAGCCGACCGAGGGCGATCGCCTGTAATAAGGAGGCGCGCGCCTCCTCCGGCAAGGCGGCCGTCATGTCGGTTTCGATGAAGCCGGGAGCGATGCAATTGGCCAGCACGTTGCGGCTCGCATACTCCTTGGCGATCGACTTGGTGAAGCCGATCAGCCCCGCCTTGCTGGCCGCATAATTGGCCTGTCCCTTGTTGCCGATCAGCCCCACGATGCTCGTGATGTTGATGATGCGGCCGGCGCGGCGCTTCATCATCCCCTTGATGACCGCCTTCGTCGTGTGGAAGGCACCCTTCAGGTTGGCATCGAGGACGGCGTCCCAGTCGTCGCCGGTCAGCCGCAGCAGGATGTTGTCGCGCGTGAGGCCGGCGTTGTTCACCAGGATCTCGACCGGCCCGAGGCGCCGCTCGACCTCGGTGACGGCGGCATCGACCTGGGCCGCATCGGCCACATCGCAGGCGACGCCGATGACGCCGTCGCCCACGGTCGCGGCGACTTCCTCCGCCCGTCCCGCGTCGCGTCCCGTGAGCGCGACGCGCGCCCCGGCGCCGTGGAGCGCACGAGCGATGGCGAGCCCGATTCCGCGCGTCCCGCCGGTCACGAGCGCCACCCTGCCCTCGAGCGAGATCGGCCTCATGCGAGGAACCGCTCCAGCTCGTCGGCGGTGCCAAGCGTCACCGTCTCCGTGCCCGGCACGATGCGCTTGATCAGCCCGGACAGCACCGACCCCGGACCGGCTTCGACGAATCGCGCGCCGGGACCGAGCGCCGCCATGGCCTGCACACACTCGACCCAGCGCACCGGCGCCGTGACCTGATCGAGCAGGAGTCGCGCGGCGTCGGTGCCGGTCGTGACCGGCTCGGCGCTCGCGTTGGCGATGATGGGGAAGCGCGGATCGGCGAACTGGACGCCGTGCAGCGCCTCGTGGAGCCCGTCCACGACCGGCGCCATCAGCGGAGAGTGGAAGGCGCCGCTCACCTTGAGCGGGATCACCCGTTTGGCGCCCAGCTCCCGGCAGTGCGCGCCGGCCTGCTCGACGCCGGCGGGGTCACCCGAGATGACCGTCTGGTCGGGCGCGTTGATGTTGGCCGCGACGGCGACGGCCCCCCCGGTCGAGGCCTCGGTGCACGCGGTACGCACCTGTTCGGTGGGGAGCCCGAGGACCGCCGCCATGGCACCGGGCCGGGCACGGCCGGCCTCGTACATCAGCTCGCCGCGCCGGCGCACGAGCCGGGCGGCATCAGCCGCGGCGAGCGAGCCGGCGGCGACGTACGCGCTGTATTCGCCGAGGCTGTGACCGGCGGCGGCGGCGACATCGTCGAGGAGGCGGGGGCCCGCCACGGCCAGCACCGCCGCGGTGTGCGCGAGAATGGCGGGCTGCGCATTGTGGGTCAGCGTCAGCTCGTCCTCAGGGCCCTCCCACATCAGCTTCGAGAGGGCGACGCCGAGTGCCGAGTCGACCGCGTCGAAGACGTCCCGGGCGGCCGGGAAGCGGTCGGCGAGGTCGCGGCCCATGCCCACCTTCTGGGCGCCCTGGCCGGGGCAGACGAGCAGGCTCACCACCGGACGACGGCGCTCGCCCAGGTGAAGCCGGCGCCGAACGACACCAGCAGCAGCAGCGAGCCGGGGCCGATGCGCCCTTCCTCCAGCGCCTGATCGATCGCGAGCGGAATCGACGCCGACGAGGTGTTGCCGTAGCGGTCCACGTTCACCATCACGCGGTCCTTGGGCATGCGGGCGTGCTTGGCGGTGGCCTCGATGATCCGCAGGTTGGCCTGATGCGGAATGAGGAGATCGATCTGATCGGCCGTCACGCCGGCGCGGGCGAGCGCCTGGTCACAGGCGTCGCTCATGGCGATCACCGCCGCCTTGAAGACCTCGCGGCCGGCCATCTTGATGAAGTGCGACCGCTCGGCGAGCACCTTCTCGCTCAGCGGGTCGGCGGAGCCGCCGCCCGGCCGATAGAGGAGATCACCCAGCCGGCCGTCAGACTTGATGAACGTGCTGAGGATTCCCGGTGCGCCGATTCCGCCGGGGGTGCGCTGGATCACGACTGCGCCGGCGGCGTCGCCGAAGAGGATTGCCGTCGAGCGATCGGTCATGTCGGTGATCGCCGTGAGCTTCTCCGCTCCGACGACCAGCGAGGTCTCGCTCTGCCCGGAGGCGATGAGCCCCTCGGCGACGGCGATCGCGTAGAGGAAGCCGGGGCACGCGGCGCTGATGTCGAACGCCGCCGCGCGCTCGGCACCGAGGAGAGCCTGGAGATCGCACGCGGTGGACGGCAGCAACCGATCAGGTGTCGCCGTTCCGACGACGATGGAGTCGAGATCGGCCGCGGCGATGCCGGCGCGCTCCATCGCCTGCAGCGCGGCATCCCGACTCAGCGATGCGACCGAGTCCTCGGGGCCGGCATAGCGCCGCTCCCGGATCCCGGTCCGCTCCACGATCCACTGGTCGGAGGTATCGAGCCGGGCTTCGAAGTCGGCGTTGGTGACGACGCGGCTGGGCACCGCCACGCCGAGCCCGGCGATCCGTGCGAAGGGCCGCTGCATCATGCGCGGGCGGGTTCGCGCTGAGCCATCTCCGCGCCGATGTGCTGGCTCAGACCGGCTCGAACGGCCTGCACCGCAACGCGGATCGCATTCTTGATCGCGTTGGCGCCCGAGGCGCCGTGACAGATGATGCTGACCCCGCGGACGCCCAGCAGCGGCGCGCCGCCGTACTCGGAATAGTCGAGGGTGCGGAAGACGGCGCGAATGTCCTCGCGGTCGAGCACCTCCGGCGCCTGCCGCTTCACCAGCCGAACGATGAGGCGCGCGACCGACTCGTAGAACTTCAGTACGACGTTCCCCACGAACCCGTCGCAGACGACGACATCGAGCGCCCCGCCCTTCTCGTGTCCGGCGAGGATGTCCCGGCCCTCGATATTCCCGCGAAAGTTCAGACCCTGCCGCTCGCGGAGGAGCCGGTGCGCCTCGCGCACGAGCGCATTCCCCTTCTCGTCCTCCTCGCCGACGTTGAGCAGCCCGACGACCGGATTGGGCCGGCCCAGAATGTCCCGCATGTAGACGGTGCCGAGGATGGCAAAGCAGACGAGCTCGCGCGCGGAGCAGTCGACGTTGGCGCCGCCGTCGAGCACGAGGACCGGGTCGTCGGCCGTCGGGAAGAGGGTGGCCACCGAGGCACGTTCGACGCCGTCGTGGAGGCCAAGCAGGAGGGTGGACGCGGCGAGCACCGCGCCGGTGTTGCCGGCGGAAACGAACGCGTCGGCGTGCCCGGCCTTCTGCAGGCCGAGCCCGACGACGATACTCGACTTGGGCTTCCGGCGAACGGCGGCGAGCGGCTTCTCGCCCATCCCGATCACGTCATCGGCCGGCACGATGGTGATGCGCGTGCGGTCGAAGCCGGCGTGGCCGGCGAGCTCCGCCTCGATCGCGTCGGGGCGGCCCACCAGCTGCACGACAAGATCGGGATATTCGGCGAGCGCCTGCACCGTGCCAGCGATCTCGGCCCGGGGTGCGTTGTCACCCCCCATCGCGTCAACGACGACGCGAATCACCTTCAGCTGTCCTCGACCTCAACCACCTTCTTGCCGCCGTAGTAGCCGCAGGAATCGCAGACGCGATGGGCCAGCTTCGGCGAGCTGCAGCGGGGACACGCCTGGGGGCGAACGCTCGCCGCGGCGTGGTGCCCGCGGCGCAGACGCTTGCGGGACTTCGAGGTACGACGCTTAGGTACCGCCATTAGGTCCTCAAACGGGTTCGGCAGACGCTGCACAGCGGCAGGCGCCCGCATTCAAATCTGCGCCGCACCTCGGGCACAGCCCTGCGCAATCCTCCCGGCACAGCACGTACGGCTGGGCCGCCAGCGCGAGCTCCTCGCGCACTGCTTCGCCGACATCCACCGCGGCGGCGGTCTCCGGCAGCGCATAAACGCTCGGATCATCCGCGGCGTCCGGGTCGCTGCTGAAGAGCACGTCGGCGCCGGCATCGATCTCCTGCCGCACCGGGGTCAGGCAGCGCCGGCACTCGGTGTCGACGGCAGCCTGGATGCGGCCACGCCAGAGGTACTCTCCGTCCGCCGTCGCCTGCAGCCGCCCACTCACGTCCACGGGGCCGGCCAGCGCGAGCCCCAGTCCTTCGAAAAGCGGATCCGTCGGCTCGAGCCGGGCGTCCGTCTCGACCGGACCACGGTCGAGGTCCCGAATGTCAACTCGAAGCATAGCCCGTTAACGTAATCACGACAACGACTTGGGTCAAGCCACGGTGAGATCGGCCAGCTCGCTCTCGGTGAAGAAGAAGGCGATCTCCCGCGCCGCGTTCTCGTCGCTGTCCGATCCGTGCACCGCATTCCGACCCTTCGACTCGGCGTAGAGCTTCCGGATCGTGCCGTCCGCGGCCTCCTTGGGATCGGTCGCGCCGATCACTTCGCGGTAGCGGGCGACGGCATCGGCCCGCTCGAGCGCCATCGGGAAGCAGGGTCCGCTCGTCATGAACGACACCAGCTCGTCGTAGAATGGCCGGCCCCGGTGCACTTCGTAGAATGCGCCGGCCTGGGCCCGCGACAGCCGGGTGAGGCGCGCGGCGCGCACCACGAACCCCTCGCGCTCGAGGTGCGCCAGAATCGCGCCGCTCTTCCCCGAGGCGACGGCGTCCGGCTTGATGATCGCGAGCGTGCGGGTACCTGCCATGTCTCCGTGTCTCCGTTGGTGGTTGAGCTACCTGAGCCGCGCCCTGAGGAGCGGGACGACGTCCACCGGCCGCTTCATCACCGCGATCCCGGCCGCCTCGAACGCCTGCATCTTCTCCTCGGCCGTGCCGCTCGATCCCGAGATGATCGCGCCGGCGTGGCCCATGCGGCGACCCTTGGGCGCGGTCTGTCCGGCGATGAAGCCGACGACCGGCTTGGTGACATTCGCCTTGACGAACGCGGCGGCGTTCTGCTCGTCGGTGCCGCCGATCTCCCCCATCATGACGATGGCATCGGTCTTCGCGTCGGCCTGGAAGGCGCGGAGGCAGTCGATGAAGTTCGTGCCGATGATCGGGTCTCCGCCGATGCCGACGCAGGTGCTCTGGCCGATCCCGTTCCTGGTGAGCTGGTTGACGACTTCATAGGTGAGCGTCCCGCTCCGCGACACCAGTCCGACCCGGCCCGGCGCGCAGATGTTGCCGGGGATGATGCCGACCTTGGATTCCCCCGGCGTGATGAGCCCCGGGCAGTTGGGACCGAGGAGCCGGGCACCGCGCGAGCGGACGTACGGCATGACGCGCGTCATGTCCATGACCGGGACGCCCTCGGTGATGCAGACGATCAGCTTGATGCCCGCGTCGGCCGCTTCGTAGATGGCGCCCGCGGCACCGGCCGGCGGCACGTAGATCACGGAGGTATCGGCACCGGTCTCGCGGACGGCGTCGGCGACGGTGTTGAACACCGGTACGCGGCCGTCGAACATCTGACCGCCCTTGCCGGGCGTGACGCCGGCGACCACCTGTGTGCCGTACTCGATCATCTGCCGCGTGTGGAACGAACCGTCGCGCCCGGTGATCCCCTGCACCAGGAGCCGCGTGTTCCGGTCGATGAAGATGCTCACGCGGCCTCCCTGGCCAGCGCGACTACCTTCTGCACGGCCTCATCCATGTCGTTGAGTGCCGTCATGCCGGCGGCGTTGAGGATCTTCACGGCTTCCTGCTCATTGGTCCCGGTCAGGCGAATCACGATCGGAACGCCGACCTCGAACTGCTTCGTGGCGGTCACGATCCCGTTGGCCACGTCGTCGGTCCGCGTGATGCCGCCGAAGATGTTGAAGAGGATTGCCTTGACACTGGGATCGCGGGTGATGATCCGGAGGGCGTTGACGACCTTTTCGGGGTTCGAGCTGCCGCCGATGTCGAGGAAGTTGGCCGGCTCGCCACCGTAGTACTTCACCAGGTCCATCGTCGCCATCGCGAGCCCGGCGCCGTTGACGACGCAGCCGACGTTGCCATCGAGCTTGATGAAGGTCAGGTTCGCGCGGCGCGCGGCCACCTCGCTCGGCTCCTCGGCCGACTCGTCGCGCAGCGCGGCCAGATCGGGCCGGCGGTCGAGCTCGTTGTCGTCGATGACGACCTTGGCGTCGAGTGCCTGCACCGCGCCGTCCGGCGTGGTGACCAGCGGATTGATCTCCGCCAGGGAAGCGCCGTTGCTGGTGAAGACCGTCCAGAGCTGCTGCATGATCTTCGCGGCGGTCCGCACCTGGGCGAAGTCCTGATACAGCGTGAACGCGAGGGCGAGCGCCTGGTGCGGCAGGAGACCGTAGACCGGATCCACGGGAAGCCGCGTGATCTTCTCCGGCGTCTTCGCCGCCACTTCCTCGATGTCCACGCCGCCGGCCGCGCTGACCATGAACACGGGGCGCTGGGTCTCCCGATCCATGATCAGGCCGACGTAGCTCTCAGTGGCGATTTCGGCGGCGGGCACGACGAGCACCTTCTCGACCGTGAGCCCCTTGATCTGCATGCCGAGGATGCGCGAGGCGTGCGCCTTCGCCTCGGCGGGATCCTTCGCGAGCTTGACCCCGCCCGCCTTGCCGCGCCCGCCGGCGTGTAC
The DNA here is from genome assembly GCA_050257015.1 of Bacillota bacterium. Lineage (GTDB taxonomy): Bacteria > Gemmatimonadota > Gemmatimonadetes > Gemmatimonadales > GWC2-71-9 > JAICUF01. Next base: position 12,832 of record JBLMWC010000015.1, read on the forward strand.
CTGCGCCTTGACGACGACGGTCCCGCCGAGCCGCCGGGCGATCGCCTCGGCCTCCTCGGGCGTGGACGCGACGTCACCGTCGGCCATCGGGATGCCGGCGGCCTTCAGCAGCTCGCGGGCCTGGTACTCGTGCAGATTCACGGTTCCCTCGCAATGGTGGTTCCGGTCTCACCCCGGAGCGCCGCCGGCCCGTCCGACAGCCGGGCGATCACGGCGCGCGCTCCGCCTCCTCGTACGAATCCGGCTGCCGCCTCGACCTTCGGGCGCATGCTCCCGGCCGGCAATGCATCGCCACCGAGGAGCGCGTCGGCCTCGGCAAGCGAGAGCCGGCGGAGCGGTCGCTGGGTCGGCTTGCCCCAGTCCGCGTAGACCGCGTCGACGTCGGTGAGGATCATCAGTACCTCGGCCTCGAGCTGGCGTGCCAGCATGGCGGCTACGAGATCCTTGTCCACCACGCCGTCCACCCCTTCGAGGCCCAGCACCGGGTCCCGGTAGACCGGCGGCCCGCCGCCGCCGGCGGCGATGACCACGACCCCCTCGCGTACCAGCCGCAGGACCAGCGGCGCCTCGACGATGGCGAGCGGGCGCGGACTCCGCGCCACCCGCCGCCACTGACCGGCACCGTCCCGTTTCACCGCCACGCCCGCCGCGCGGAGCGCCTCCGCGCGCGCGTCGGTGAGCGCGTGCCCGATCGGCTTGCTGGGCTCGGTGAGAGCGGGATCGGCCGGATCGACGAGCGTCTGGGTCACGATCGTCGCCACCGCGCGGTTGATGCCGGCGCGAGCGAGCGCGTTCTGCAGCGACTGCTGGAGCATGTACCCGATCCAGCCGGCCGTCTCCGCGACGAGCACGCCCAGAGGAAGGGGCTCGACGGTGTCCTGCGAGAGCTCGTTCCGGGTCAGCTCGTCGCCGACCTGCGGGCCGTTCCCATGGACGATCGCGATCTCCCACCCGTCGCGTGCCAGCTCCACGATCGGCGCGATGCTCTCACGCGCATGACGGAACTGGTTGGCGATCGTGGCCCGCTCGCCGGCCCGTGCGAGGGCATTCCCTCCGAGCGCGAGCACTGCCGTGCGGCTCATGCCGCGCCTCCCGCCCGGGGCGAAAAGCGTAGCAAGGTAGTCCTCCGCCAGAGGCCCAGCAAGCTCATTGCGAGGCCGAATCCGGCTCGACCTCGAGCGCCTGCCGCAGCGCATCGAACGCGCGGCCGAACGCCGCCCATTCGCCGCGCCGGAGCGCCGAGTCGGCGAGCCGCACCCAGCGCCGCGCCTCCGACAGCGTGCCGACGCCGGCGCCGGGTGGCAACGGGCCGCTGGCGCCGCGCAGATTGTCCCAGGCCGCCGCCACCGAGCGGCCAGCGCCGAGTCGCTCGCCCGCGGCAATCGCCTCCCAGGCGACGACGGGCCGCGCGCCGGCACGCACCGCGATGTGACTCTGGGTCGCACCCAGGCCGTCGGCGCCGAGCCAGAGACTGACAGGCCGTGCCTCGAGTCGGGAGCCGGCCGCGGCGACCGAATCGTGGAGCTGGTCGTAGGTCGGGAAGCGACCCCATCGCGCCGCGAGAATCGCCGGCGTGGGAATCGAGACGGCGCTGTCCAGACGCACGAGCTCGAGCCGGTCGCGGCCACGCTCGACGGTCCCCTGCAGCACGGCGGAGACCCGGCGCGCGCCGTGATCGAACGCCGCGAGCAGCGCGACGCCCCGACCGTCGGCGCGCCAGCTCGGCTGCGGCTGCGCGGGATCGACGGGCGTCGCCGCTGGACGCGCGGCCAGCGCGCCCGGTCCCCACGGCGCCCGCTCCAGCGCGAGCGACTGAAGCCGGAAGAGCTCGACCGGATAGGACTGCGCCGCGGCGACGGCGGGCGGGATCGCGCTCGAGTCCTCGACGACGCCGCTCGCGAGGGAGGCCCACGCGCCGGCGAGCGGGTCCGAGCCCGGGCGCCGGTAGATGTGCGTCTCGCCCGATTCGGCGTCCACCACGCCGACGAAGCCGGCGCGCACGCTGCTCGAGATCCCCTTCCGCCACTCGAGCGGCTCCACCAGCGGGAAGGTCTCGGTGGAGACATAGCCGTCGGCGAGCCACACGAGGCGCCCGCCCACGACGGCGGCCGTCGCCGTGGACCACTGCGCGAACGGTACCAGTCGCGTCAGCCGCTCGCTGGGCTCCAGCCACCAGGCCACGTGCATCGCCGGCGTCGACGCACCGAGGAGCTCCGGGGCCTGGAGCGCCCACGCGAGCGCCGCGCGGCGCGGCCACCCGCCGGCCAGCGGGCCGCGGGCGGTGGGATCGAGATCGCGCGCGGAGGCGCCCGGACGCACCGCGTGCGACGACAGCTCCACGAAGGGGTACGGCGTCGGCCAGGCGAGCGAGTCCGCTGCGCGGTAGTAGAGCGGCGCGCCACCCGCCGTGACGCGGTCGTCGGCCAGCGCGATCAACGCCGCCCCACCCGGCGCCGGGCGCACGACGAGCCATGCGGGGCGCCGCTCCCCGCCGGGCGTCACGACCGACGGATCGACCGACGCGATGGTGGCGGCGTCCTGCGACACGGCCCGGCCTGCGCTCCCGGCATCCCACAGCGACGGCCACCGCGGCGGCGATGCCGGCACGGCGTTGCGCGTGCTCTCCGGGAGATCGTCGAGTCCGAACGCCGCCTCAGCGAAGCGGCGGGCGGCGGCGGCCCCCACCGCCGGCGTCGCGTCGCGCCCGCTGAAGAGCGGCAGCAGGCGGTGGCCGCCTACACTCGCCACGAGGAGCACAACCCAGCCCGCGGCCGCCAGCGCGTGGCGCGGCCGAAGGGCCCAGAGCGCGGAGAGCACCGCCACCATCAGCGCGGTGCCGGCCAGCGCCGGCGCGACCAGCACGGTGAGATCGAACATCTGCCGCGTGGGGATTCCGTTCGCCGCCGCCACGAGCTCGTACGGCTCGAGGAGGTAGCCCCATCCGAGACAGATGGCGAAGGCACAGAGAAGCCACCCCATGTGCGCGCGCGCATGATCGTTCACCGCGATCCGGCCGCCCATCATGCGCACGGCGCCGATGACGGTGTAGAGGGTGATCACCGCGGCGAGCGCCACGAGCACGAGGAGCAATGCGAAGGAATGCAGGGCCCGCCAGAGCGGGAGCTGGGCGACGTAGAACCCGGCGTCGCGCGCGAGGAGCGGATCCACCAGCCCATAGCTGACGCCGCGCCACGCGAGCGACACCACCGGCCAGTAGTCCGAGGAGTCCAGGCCGACCACGAGGCCGAGGACCACCCCGGCGCCGACGGCACCTGCGAGCAGAAGTCCCGGCGTCAGCGTCTCCCTGAACTCCAGGTTGCCGACGTGTCGCGGGACCTGCACGGAACCGACCGCACGCGTGACGAGGATGAGATTGCCGACGAACCAGGCCGAGGCGGAGAGCACGCCGGCGACGTCGAGTGCGAGACGGAGGAGATGGATGCGGGAGACGAGCTCGGCGGCGGCGGGCGAGAACTGCGCCGACCACCACCCGTCAGCAAGGAACGAGGCGATCCAGCGGCCCGCGAAGAGCAGGACCGCTACGGCCAGCAGCGCGAGGACGAGCCGACCGCGGCGGGGCCACACGGCGCTAGGCCTTTACGCCCTGCTCCGCGAGCCATCCCATGACCTCGGCCTGATAGGCCTCGAGGTCCTTCCGACTCGTGGCTTCGAACCGGAGCACCACGATCGGCTGGGTATTCGAGGCCCGCAGCAGTCCCCATCCATGCGGGAAGGTCATGCGAACGCCGTCGATGGTGTTGACCGGATAGAGGGCGGCGAAATGCTGTGCGGCGCGCTGCACCAGCGGAAACTTCACGTCGTCTGGACAGTCCACGCGGATCTCCGGCGTCGCCTCGGTCTCGGGAATCCCGGAGAGGAGGCGCGAGATTCCGAACGGGCCGGCGGAGACGACCTCGAGCAGACGCGCGGCGGCAAAGAGCGCGTCGTCAAAGCCGAAGTAGTCGCCGCCGAAGAAGATGTGGCCGCTCATCTCACCCGCGAGCGGCGCGGCAAGCTCCTTCATGCGGGCCTTGATGAGCGAGTGCCCGGTCTTCCACATCACCGGCTCCGCTCCCGCCTTCGTGAGCGCGGCGGGGAGCACTTCGGAGCACTTCACGTCGAAGATGACCGGGGTGCCCTTCCCGAACCGCGTGACGGCGTCGCGCCCGAAGATGACGAGGAGCTGGTCGCCGAAGAGAATGCGCCCCGTCTCGTCCACCGCCCCGATCCGGTCGCCGTCGCCGTCGAAGGCGATGCCCAGCTCGGCGCTCTCCCGGCGCACGGCCGCCTGAAGATCCTGCAGATTGGCGGGGACCGTCGGGTCGGGGTGATGGTTGGGAAAGGTCCCGTCCGACTCGCAGAAGAGTCCGATGACGTCGGCGCCCATGGCCTGCAGCGTCTCGACCGCGATCAGGCTCGCCACGCCGTTGCCGCAGTCCACGACGACCCGGACCGGGCGCTCGAGCGCGTTGCGGGCGATGATCGCGTCACGGTAGCGGCCCAGGATCGAGCTGTCGGCGCGCTCCGCGCCTTCCCCGCTTCGCCACCGCTCGGTGGTGATGGTCTCCCAGAGCGCGGTGATCCCCTCGCCGTGGAGGGAGCCGCCCGCGAGCACCATCTTGAAGCCGTTGAACTCCGGCGGATTGTGTGAGCCGGTCACCTGGCAGCCGCCGTCGACCTCCAGCACGTGGACGGCGAAATAGAGCGCCGGCGTCGGGAGCATGCCGACATCCACCGCCGTTCCGCCCGCCTCCACGATGCCCTGACGGAACGCGTTGGCGAGGTCTCCGCCTGAGGGACGATTGTCCCGGCCGACGGCGAGAACCGGCGCGCGCCCGACCCTGTCCCAGGCCGCGCTGGCGAAGGCGCGGCCGAGGGCTCGGGCGAGATCGGCAGTGAGCTGGGAGCCTGTCAGGCCGCGAACGTCGTATTCGCGGAAGATCGAGCGGGTGACGTTCATGTCACTCGCCGGCGGCGATCGGAGCCGGCGCCTCCACCAGGCTGGCCCCGCTCCGCAGCACGCCGTTGATCGCGGGTGCGGGCCAGAGGCCGAAGAGAATGACCGCCGCGACCGACGCGGCGACAGCGATGCCGGCGTAGCGCCCGAGGCGGCTCCGCCCCGCGAGCTCGCTCTCGCTCCGCGCCGGCCTCATGTACATCGCCATGATCACCGGGAGATAATAGCCCGCGGAGATGACGCTCGTCAGCACCAGCACGATCGGCAGGATCACCTGCCGCTGCACGATCACCGACTGCAGGATGTACCACTTGCCGATGAAGCCGAAGGTGCCCGGAAAGCCGAGCAGCGACAGCATGCAGATGCTCAGCCCGAGCGCGGCCCAGGGGCGGCGGCTGCCGAGCCCCGCGATGTCGTCGTTCGTCACCGTCCGCTCACCACCTTCGCCGAGGCTCGCGAGGATGCCGAAGGCGGCCAGCGTCGTCAGCCCGTACGCCAGCAGGTACAGCAGCACCGACCCTGCCGAGAAGCGGCTGCCGGCCCAGACGGCGGTGAGCAGATATCCCGCGTGCGCCACCGAGCTGTAGGCGAGCATCCGCTTGATGTTCCGCTGACTCAGCGCGATCAGGTTGCCGACCACCATCGTGGCGATGGCCAGCACCGCGATCACCGGCTGCCAGAGCGAGGCGAGCGACGGGAACGCCTCCATCAGCACGCGGGTGAGCGCGAGGAACGCGGCCGCCTTCACGCCGGTCGCCATGAGACCGGCGACCGGTGTCGGCGAGCCGTCGTACACGTCGGGCGCCCACATGTGAAACGGCACCGCGGCGACCTTGAACGCGAAGCCGATCAGCAGGAGCCCGAGACCGATCTTCCCGATCAGCGGAGCGGTGCCGGCGGCGAGCTGGGCGCCGATGAGCGTCAGATTCGTGTTGCCGGTGGCGCCGTAGACCAGGGCGATGCCGTAGAGCAGGAAGCCCGACGCGAACGCCCCGATGAGGAAGTACTTGAGGGCGGCCTCCGCCGAGAAGATGCTCCGCCGGGCGAAGCCGGCGAGGACATACACCGCGACCGACATCACCTCGAGCCCGAGGAAGACGACGATCAGATCCTCGGCGCCGGCCAGGAACATCATGCCGGCGGTCGCCATCAGGATGAGCGGATAGTACTCGGGAATCGCGATCTGCTCCCGCTCGAGGTACGCCAGCGACAGGAGCACGGTGACGGCGGCCATGAGCAGGATGACGCCGTTGCCGGCGAAGCGGAACGTGTCGAGCGCCACCATCTGCGGCAGTCCCGCCGGAGCGGCGCCGGCGAGGTAGAGCCAGAGCTGCGCCGCACCGGCCGCCACCAGGCCGACGAAGCTGAGCCACCCGGCGAGCCGGGTGTCGGCGTCGGTCTCGTGGCGCCACGCGACGACGAGGAGCACGACCAGCGACCACGCCGACAGCACGATCTCGGGCAGCAGCGCGAGGGTGACGCCGACGGGAGTTCCCATGTCGATCGGGCTCACGGGTGCACCTCGACCGCCGCATGGGCGCTCTGGGCCGGTGGCACCATTCCGGTCGTCTCGACGAACTGCCGCGCGGACGGCTCCATGCGACGGAGCACCGGGCCCGGAAAGAGCCCGAGCCAGACGATGCCGGCGATGAGGGGGATCAGCACCACGAGCTCCCGCGGGTTGAGGTCGAGCAGCCCCTCGTTCTCCGGCTTGTCGAGCCGGTTGAACAGAATGCGCTGGATCGCCCAGAGGAGATAGGCGGCGGCGAAGATCACGCCGGTGGTCGCGATGATCGTGGCCCACGGATGCTCGCCGAAGCTGCCGAGGAGCACGAGGAACTCACCCACGAAGCCGTTGAGGCCCGGCAGGCCGATCGATGACAGCGCGACGACGGTGAGCATGATGCCGAAGATCGGCACCACGCGGGCGATGCCACCGTAGGCCGCGATCTCGCGAGTGTGACGGCGCTCATACATCATGCCGATCAGGAAGAACAGCGCGCCGGTGGAGAGCCCGTGACTGATCATGACCATGAGCGCGCCCTGCACCCCCTGCACCGTCCCGCTCCAGATCCCCAGCATCACGAAGCCGAGGTGGCTCACCGACGAGTAGGCGACCAGCTTCTTGAAGTCGGGCTGCACCAGCGCGACCAGCGCGCCGTAGATGATCCCGATGACGGCGAGCACGACCATCAGCCCGCTCACTGCCGGGCTGAGCGCAACCTCGGGGAAGAACGGGACCGCGAAGCGGAGGAAGCCGTAGGTCCCGACCTTGAGGAGGACGCTGGCCAGGAGCACACTGCCGGCGGTCGGCGCCTCCACGTGCGCATCGGGGAGCCAGGTGTGCAGCGGGAAGATCGGCACCTTGATCGCAAAGGCGAGCGCGAAGGCGCCGAAGATCCACGGTGCGGCGCCGCCCACCGCTCCGGCGTTCGCCAGCAGGTGGCTGTAGCTGAACGACAGGATGCCGGTCGCCGCCGCGATCTTCCAGACCATCACCAGGATGGCCACCAGCATGAGCAGCGAGCCGAACATCGTGTAGACGAAGAACTTGATCGCCGCGTAGAGCCGGTTGGTGCCGCCCCAGATCCCGATGAGGAAGTACATCGGGATGAGCAGGAGCTCGAAGAAGACGTAGAAGACGAAGAGATCGGTCGCGATGAAGCACCCGATCATGCCTACGGCCTGCGCGAGGAGGAGCGCGTAGTAGGCCCGCTCGTGCTTCGTGATGTAGGTGAAGCTCGAGAGCACGGCCAGCGGCATGAGGCCGGTCGAGAGCAGCACCATGACGAGACTGATGCCGTCGATCCCGACGGCGTAGCTGACGCCGAGCCGCGGGATCCACGGTACGCTCGAGACCAGCTGCATCCCGGGCGACGGCACGTAGGCCCACCAGAGCCCCAGCGAGATCAGGAGCTCGACCACGGTGACGACGAGGGCGATCCGCCGCGCAGACGGCACCGGCGCCAGCAGGATCGGGATGATGCCGGCGAGCGGCAGGATGATGAGCGCGTGGAGCGCCCACTGGCTGTATCCGATCGAGTGCAGGAATTCGCTCATGGCGCTCACCCGACCACGACGCGCAGAATCCAGAGCGCGCCGACGAGGAACAGGACGACGTAGACACCGACCTGCCCGGTCTGGAGCCGGCTGCCGATCCAGCCGAGCCCGCGCGACAGCCGGGCGCTGCCGTTCACCGCCGCCCCATCCACGAGCCCCTTGTCCACCACACCCCAGAGGAGGACGCGCGAGACCCAGAGGAGCGGCCGGACGATGACGGCGTCGTACAACTCGTCGACGTAGTACTTGTGGTAGATCACCCGCCAGAAGCCCGTCTCCGGCTCGGCCGCCGCGGCGGGGACGATCCGGCGGCGACTGGTCGCGAGATAGCCCCAGATGAGACCGACGATGCCGATCGCCACGGCGGCGCCGACCAGGAGGAGCTCAGGCTGTCCGGTCATCGGCTCCAGCCGGAAGAAGCGGGCCGCCGGTGCCGTCACCGGCTCCAGCCACTGCTCGAGCCCCGCGCCGCCGCCGATGAACGCCGGGAGATTGATGGCGCCGCCCACCAGGCTCAGCACGCCCAGGATGACGAGCGGCCCGGTCATGATCCACGGCGCCTCGTGCAGCTGGTTCCGCTCCGCCTCGCCGGTGCGGTTCTCCCCGAAGAACGTCATCGTCATGAGGCGGGCCATGTAGAACGCGGTGAGCAGCGCGGCCAGCAGCCCCATGCCGTAGAACAGGTAGAACACCGGCTGCTCCGCGCCCCGCGCGAAGGCGCCGGCCAGGATCTCATCCTTCGAGAAGAAGCCGGAGAAGCCGGGGAACCCGGCGATCGCGAGCGTCGCGATCCCCATCAGCGCGAAGGTCCACGGCAGGTAGCGCCGCATCCCGCCCATGTTGCGCATGTCCTGGGCGTCTTCGTGCGAGTGGGTGGCGTGATAGGCGTGGTGCATCGCGTGGATCACGCTGCCCGCGCCGAGGAAGAGGAGCGCCTTGAAGAAGGCGTGGGTCACGAGGTGGAAGATGCCGGCCGCATAGGCGCCGGTCCCCACGCCGAGGAACATGTAGCCGAGCTGGGAGACGGTGGAGTACGCGAGCACCTTCTTGATGTCGTACTGCCGGAGCCCGATCGTGGCCGCGAAGAGCGCCGTCAGCGCGCCGACGCCCGCCACGACGGTGCTGGTGAGCGGCGCCATCGAGAAGAGCACGCTGGTCCGGACCACCAGGTACACGCCGGCCGTCACCATCGTGGCGGCGTGGATCAGCGCCGAGACCGGCGTCGGACCCGCCATCGCATCGGGCAGCCAGACGTAGAGCGGAATCTGGGCGGACTTGCCGGTGCAGCCGAGGAACATGAAGAGGGTGATCGCCGTGACGAACGAGCTGCCCGCGAACCCGGGATGCGTCGTGGCCCACTGCACGATGGCGGTGAAGTCGAGGCTCCCGACGAGCTGCCAGGTGATGAACATCGCCACGAGGAAGCCGAAGTCGCCGATCCGGTTCACGATGAACGCCTTCTTGCCGGCGTCGGCGTTGGCCTTGTCGTTGAACCAGAACCCGATCAGGAGGTAGGAGCAGAGTCCCACCCCTTCCCAGCCGATGAACATCACCGGCATGCTCGAGCCGAGCACCAGCACCAGCATGAAGACGACGAAGAGGTTGAGGTACGAGAAGTACCGCGCGTACCCATCGTCGGAACGCATGTAGCCGACGCTGAAGATGTGAATCAGGCTGCCCACGCCGGTGATGACCAGCAGCATGACGGCCGCGAGCTGGTCGATCTGCAGCGCGAAATCGATCCGGAACCGCTCGACCGGGAGCCAGGTCCAGAGCCGCAGGATGTACGGCTCCTCGGGCGGGGCCTGCCAGAGCTGCAGGAAGATCGCGGCGGCGACGACGAATGCGGCGATCAGCACCGTAGTGCCGACGACGCTTACCGCCGACTTGGCGCGAGGCCTCCAGATCGAGAGCGCGCCGTTGATGAGGAAGCCGGCCAGCGGCAGCGCAATGAGCAGCCAGGCCAGGCCGATGGCGCCCGGGATGCCTGACGCGGTCTCAGCCACGAGGGAGAGAGTCATCAGCCCTGGAGGAGATTGATGTTCGCGAGGTCGACCGACTGGCGGTGCCGGAAGATGGCGAGGATGATCGCCAGGCCGACGGCGGCTTCCGCCGCGGCGACCGTCATGACGAAGAACACCATGATCCACCCCGCTACGCCGTGGAGCTGCGCCAGCGCGACGAAGGTGAGGTTCACCGCATTGAGCATCAGCTCGATGCACATGAAGAGGACGATGGCGTTGCGCCGGAGCAGAACGCCGGCGACGCCCAGCGTGAAGAGGATCGCGCTCAGCCCGAGAGACGGGCCCAGGAAGCGGGCGGGCTCCATCAGATCCTCCGTTTGGCGAGGACGACCGCGCCGACCAGCGCGGCCAGCAGGAGAATCGACGTGATCTCGAACGGAATCAGATAGGTCCGGAACATCGGCTCGGCGATGCTCTGGACGACGTTGTGCGCGGCGGCGCGCTGCATCGCCTGGCCGGCGGGAAATGCGGCCGCAACGTCCGGCACGGCGGCAACCCGGGTCACCTCCACGGCGAGCCGGCGCGGGGTGTACCGCCAGAGCGCCGTCAGCTCGATTGCGAGCAGGCCCGCGATCACCAGCGCGGCCGCGATGGCCGGCGGTCCGCGCAGGTCGTTGGCCTTCTGCCCCAGGTTGAGGAGCATCACGACGAAGAGAAAGAGCACGAGCACCGCGCCGACGTAGACGAGCACCTGGAGTGCCCCGATCAGCTCGGCACCAAGCAGCACGTAGATCGCGGCGAGCGAGAACATCGTGCACATGAGCCAGATCGCCGACGCGACCGGACTGCGCTGCAGGATGCACATCGCACCCCCGAGCACCGCCGCCGCCGCGAAGATGTAGAAGACGACGGACTCCATCACTCGCCTCTCGGGTCGGTGGGGTCCCACAGCGTCGAGACCGCGTGGGTCTGCGCCGACAGCCGCTCGAGATCGTAGACGAACCGGCCGCGGGTGTACTCGGAGTTCTCGTAGTGCTGGCCCACGTGGATCGCCTCCTCGGGGCAGACTTCCTGGCAGTAGCCGCAGAAGATGCAGCGGAACTCGTCGATTTCGTAAATGAGCGGATAGCGGTTCCCCTGCTCGTCCTCGCCCGGGACCAGCTTGATGCAGTTGGCCGGGCAGACCTGGGGACAGAGCCCGCAGGCGACGCACTTGGAGCGGCCCTGCTCGTCGGTCAGCATCCGGTGGGTCCCGCGCCAGCGGGGCGAGAGCGTCCAGGTCCCGCGGTCGTCGCGGGTGCTCTTCTCCTCCGGATACTGCATCGTCACCTTCGGCTGGAACATGTGCTTGAAGGTGAGCGCCATCCCCTTGAGGGTGGCCCGGACGTAGCTGACTTCGCGCTCCGGGCGCTTGAGGACCTTGACACCGATTGCCATCAGCTCGCCACCCGGACGCGGTGGGGCCGTCCGCCAAGAGGAGTGCGCAGGAGGTCGGGCTCGAGACGCTGGTACCGCGGCTGCGAGCCGGACACGATCGCCCCGCGGTCGAGGACCCAGAAGACGACGACGCCGAGCACGAGACTGACCGCAGTCAGGATCAGGGCGCGCGTCGTCGGGCTCGCCACGCCGGCCACATGCTCCAGCAGGTAGATCGCGGTCGCGATCAGCATGATGTAGGCGAGGGAGACGGGCAGCAGGACCTTCCAGCCGAGCGCCATCAGCTGGTCGTAGCGGAACCGGGGCAGCGTCCAGCGGATCCACATGATGAAGAAGATCCAGAAGAACGTCTTCACGAAGAACATGAGGTGACTGGCGATAACCCAGTACCATACACCGGTTTCGTCGACTCGCGTGAACGGAATATCCCAGCCGCCGAAGAACAGCGTCGCGAGCATCGCACTCACGGTCACCACGTTGGCGTACTCGGCGATGAAGAACATCGAGAACTTCATCGCGCTGTATTCGGTGTGGTAGCCGGTGATCAGCTCCGACTCCGCCTCGGGCAGGTCGAACGGCAGCCGGTTCGTCTCGGCGAAGCCCGAGATGAGGAACACGAAGAACGAGAGGAAGAGCGGTCCCACGAACCAGAGCGACCGCGCCTGCTCGGTGATGATGGCGGAGAAGGAGACGTTGCCGCTGAGGAGCAGCACGGGAATCAGGCTCATCCCCATCGCCACTTCGTAGGAGATCATCTGCGCGCTGGCGCGCAGTCCGCCGAGGAGGCTGTACTTGCTGTTCGACGACCAGCCTGCGAGCGCGATCCCGTACACCCCCATCGAGCTGATGGCGAGGACGAACAGAAAGCCGACCGGCACGTCGGCCACGACCATCGGCATCAGTCCGTGATGGACGAAGCGGCCCAGAGGGCCCAGGGTGAAGTCGAAGTCCACCTTGAGCGGGGCCGCGAATGGAATCACCGCGGAGAGCATCAGCGCCGGCACGAACGACATCGCGGGCGCGAGCACGAAGAGCAGACGATTCGCCTCCGCCGGGGAGGTCTCTTCCTTCAGGATATTCTTGAGCCCGTCCGCCGCGGGCTGCAGCAGGCCCGCCCACCCGACGCGGTTGGGCCCGCGGCGGTTCTGCATCCAGGCGGAGACCTTCCGCTCCATCAGCGTCAGCAGCGCCACGCCGACCAGCATCACCGTGAAGACGACCAGCAGCTTGATGACGCTGAGCAGGATGAAGCCCTTGAGCTCCGGATTCATCGGGCGCCTCCCGCGGCCGTCGCCGCGGCGCCGTCACGGAGCACGCGGCCGCTGAAGCCCAGCTCGGCGTGGGAGAGGCCGGAGAAGACGTCGAGCCGCGCAGCCAGGAGGTCGAACGCCTCCGCGGCGGTGGCAGGCGCATCGGCGTCCGGCCCGGGTCCGCCGAGGACCTCGCCGGCCACCCACCACGCCGGGCGCGCCATGCCGGGCTGGGCCCGGGCCTGCTGGAAGCGCTGGAGTCGGCCGTCGCGGTTGACGTAGGTGCCGTTCTCCTCCGCCATGTTGGTCACCGGCAGGACCAGCGCCGCCGAGTGGTGCCAGTCACCGGCAACGGTGCCGAGTACCACCAGCTGACCGGGTATGCCCTGGAGCGCCTCGAGATCGCTCTCGTCGAGATCGGCGTCGAGCACGATCACGACGGCGGCATGCGCGGCGGCGCGGAGCGCATCGCTCCACGCGGCGGTGTAGCCGACGAGACGCGCGCCGTCGGCGTTGGGCGTCCGCTCGCGGCGGAGCGCGAGGTTCGGCACGCCGGCCAGCGGCTCCTCGTCGCCCAGCGGCACGCGGACGGCGGCGGTCACGCTGAGCCGGTCGACCATCCGGCGCACGAGGCCGAGCGATTCGGTGGACATCCGGCCCGAAGCGAGCAGGACGGCGTCACCCGACGCATCCCGGAGAATCCGGCCGAGCCGGTCGAGCGCGGTGTCCCAGTCGGTGGCGACGTGGCGCGAGCCCTCACGCACCAGCGGGGCCTCGATCCGGTCGCCCCGATTGAGCCAGCGGTAGTCCATGCGGCCGTAGTCGCACATGAAGTGGCGGTTGACGTCGAGGTTCGGCCGCGGCCGGAGCCGTACGACGATGTCGTCCCGGGTGTCGATCGAGATGTTGCACCCCTGAGAGCAGCCGGGGCAGATGCTCGCCGTCTTGTCGAGATCCCAGGCCCGCGCCTTGTGCAGGAAGTCCTTCGAGAGCAGCGATCCGACCGGGCAGAGATCGACCACGTTGCCCGACCAGGGATGGTCGAGCAGCTGTTCCGGCGCGATCCCGATGTAGGCACGGTCGCCGCGCTCGGACACGTTCAGGACCGGCGTCTTCGCCACGTCGTCCATGAAGCGAACGCAGCGGGTGCACAGAATGCACCGGTTGGTCACGTAGAGGATGTCGGGACCGAAATCCTCGACCGGATTGTACCGCTTGGCGTACTCGGTGTAGCGGGTCCCGGCCCGGCCTTCCTGGAAGGTGTAGTCCTGCAGCTCGCACTCGCCGGCCTGATCGCAGATCGGGCAGTCGAGCGGATGGTTGATCAGCAGGAACTCGAGCACCCCCTGGCGCGCCTTCTTGGCCGGCTCGCTGTTGACGTGCACGACCTGGCCGTCGGCTACCGTCGTGACGCACGCGGGCATCAGCTTGGGCGCCTTCTCGACCTCGACCAGGCACATGCGGCAGACCGCCGGCGAGGGGAGCGACGGGTGATAGCAGTAGTGCGGCACGAGGACGCCGGCCTGCTTGGCGGCTTCGATGATCGTCGTGCCCTTGGGCACGGCGACCTGCGCACCTTCGATCGTGACGGTGACCAGTTCCTCAGCCATTGACTCCTCTCAGACCCCGGCCATGACCGGCGCATGCGCGCCGCTCATGTACGCCTCGAACTCGCCGCGGAACTTCCGGATGCCGCTCACGATCGGCGCCGCGCACGAATCGCTGAGCACGCAGATCGTCGTCCCCGTCATGTTGTGCGACAGATCGAGCAGCAGATCGAAATCGGCCGCGGTCCCCTGCCCCTCGAGAATCCGGCCGAGGATGCGGGTGGTCCACGATGTTCCCTCGCGGCACTGCGTGCACTGGGCGCACGACTCGTGGGCGTAGAACTTCGCCAGCCGCCAGATCTGATAGACCATGTCGGTGCTGTCGTCCATCACGATCATTCCGCCGGAGCCCAGCATCGAGCCGGCAGCGATCACGCCCTCGTAGTCCATGACGCAGGATTCGGCCTCGGCCGCCGTCATGATCGGCACCGACGAGCCGCCGGGAATGACTGCCTTGAGCGTGCGGCCCGCCGGCGGCCCGCCGCACATGTCGTAGATCAGCTCCTTCATCGGCGTGCCCATCGTGATCTCGTAGTTGCCCGGGCGCTGGACGTGGCCGCAGACGGAGATCAGCTTGGTGCCGGTGCTCTTGGGATTGCCGAGGCAGAGTCCCTT
>JBLMWC010000016.1:0-5232 GCA_050257015.1 Bacillota bacterium
CGGACGCGGCATTGCCGACCGGGTCCGCGACATCCTGCACCTGTCGCTCGGGATCGGCACGAGCCCGTACCGGTATGCCGCGGGCGGAAGACCGTTCGAGGCGTACCGGATGGAGCAGCAGGGGCAGATCGTGGAGGACTGTTTCAACGGGGACCCCGTCGCGGCCGGCATCTCGCCGTACCGTCCGGCGGGTCGCTCCGTCATGCCAACCTGAATCGAGGAGGCCGCCTCATGGGTCTCGACAACTTGCAGGACCTGTTCATCGATGAACTGAAGGACATCTACAACGCGGAGAAGCAGCTGACGAAGGCGCTGCCGCGGATGGCGAAGGCGGCAACGAGCACGCAGCTGCAGCGCGCGTTCGAGAAGCATTTGGGCCAGACCGAGAAGCATGTGGAGCGGCTGGAGCGGATCTTCGAGCGGCTCGAGGCGTCTCCCCGCGGCAAGAAGTGCAAGGGGATGGAAGGACTGGTCGAGGAAGGAAAGGAGATGATGCAGGAGGAGGGCGATGGCGCCGTGATTGATGCAGCGCTCATCTCGGCGGCCCAGCGGGTCGAGCACTACGAGATCGCCGCGTATGGCTGTGTCCGGAACTACGCGAACCTGCTCGGCCTCGACTGGGCCTCGCGGCTCCTGCAGCAGACGCTCGACGAGGAAGAAGCCACCGACGAGCTGCTGACGCAGCTGGCCGAGGGCGGGATCAACAGCGCCGCGCTGGCGGTCGGGTCAGAGGAGTACGACGAGGAGATGTAACTACTGCGGCGGCGCATCGCGCCGGAGCAGCTCGACGACCTCGTCATGGCCAGCGGCCGTGGCGAGGTCGATCGCATTCCGGCCATCGTCGCTGAGCGCCTCGACGTCGGCGCCGTGGGCGAGGAGGACGCGGGCCATGGCGCCGTCGCCGTGCTGGGCCGCGGCCTGGAGCGGCGTCCAGCCGCCGTGCTGCTGCGCATTGGGGTCGGCGCCGTGGGCGAGGAGCAGCTCCACCAGATCCAGGTGGCGCCCGGCGGCCGCGGCGTGCAGCGGCTGGTTGGCCATGCCGTTGGTGGAGACGGCGGCGACGTCCGCGCCGTGATCGAGCAGAACCTGCGCGGCCTCGCGGCGGCCGTAGAAGGCGGCGAGGTGAAGCGGGGTCCAGCCGTCGATGTTCGGCAGGTTCACCGCGGAGGCGTCGCGCTGCAGGATCTCCCGGATCCGCTCCGCGTGGCCGGCCTCGGCGGCGCTCGCGATCTCGGACATGGTCAGGCGGATGTCGCCGCTTGCCGCGTGACGGCAGCGAGGAATCGATCCACGTCATCCTCCGTGGTGTCGAACGACGCCATCAGGCGCACCTCATCGCGTGTATCGTCCCACACGTAAAAGTATGCTTGGGCCTGCAGCGCCGGAATGCTGCCGGGCGGGAGGATGGCGAAGACCGCGTTCGCATCCACCGGCTGGGTGACGGTGACGCCCGGAATTCGCCGGAGGCCCTCGCCGAGCCGCCGGGCCATCGCGTTGGCGTGCCGGGCGCTCCGCAGCCAGAGGTCGGTGCCGACGAGGGCCTCGAACTGTGCCGCGACGAACCGCATCTTGGACGAGAGCTGCATCCCCTGCTTCCGTATGAACCGGAAGCGCCCGGCGTGCGCCGGGTCGAAGAAGACCACCGCTTCGCCGCCGAGGAGGCCGTTCTTGGTGCCGCCGAAGGAGAGGACGTCGACGCCGACGTCCGCCGTTACCGCGCGGAGCGGAAGGTCGAGGGCGGCCGCGGCGTTCGAGATCCGGGCGCCGTCCATGTGGAGCAGCAGGCGGTGCGCGTGCGCGAAGTCGGCGAGCGCCCGGATCTCCGCCGGCGTGTAGACGGTGCCGTACTCGCTCGACTGCGAGATCGAGACGACGCGGGGCTGCACGTGGTGCTGGTCGCCGATGCCGCGGAGCCGTCCGGCGACGGCCGCCGGGGTCAGCTTCCCATCCGGTGCCGGGACGCCGAGGAGCTTGCAGCCGGTGAAACGTTCGGGCGCGCCGCACTCGTCGACGTTGATGTGCGCCAGGTCGGCGCAGATCACGGCCTCGTGGGGCCGCACCAGCGCCTGAATCCCCAGGACGTTGGCGCCGGTGCCGTTGAAGACGAAGAAGACCTCGGTGGCCGGGCCGAAGTGCGCGCGGAACGCCTCCACGGCGCGAGCGGTCCAGGGGTCGTCGCCGTACGCGCGAACATGGCCGTCGTTCGCGGCGGCGATGGCGGCGAGGATCTCCGGGTGGACGCCGGCGTTGTTGTCGCTGGCGAAGCTCCGGACCGGATTACTCGGCATCGGGGACCTTGTCATCCCAGAGCGCAAAGATGTTGCCGTCGGGGTCGGCGATCATCGCCATGACGCCCCACGCCTGCTTCGTGGGCTCGGTGATGAACCGGACGCCGCGGTCGTGGAGCAGTCCGCAGAAGTGCAGGAGATCGGACACGTGAAAAGTCAGGCCGGTGTGACGTCCGACCATCGCCTTGGCGTCGGGGTGGGCGGCGGGGTGCACGCCGAGGTGCGGCTCCCCCTCCAGAAACTCGGCGCCGAAGGAGCCCTGACGAATGAGCGGCAGGCCGAGGGTGTCGCGGTAGAAGGTGACCGCTCGCTCGATGTCGTTGACGAAGATCGCGATGCTGTAGAGGGCCGGAGTCATGGCGACGAAGATAATGTATATTCTGCGGCCAGCCCCCCTCCGGAGACTCCATGCATCTGACGTCCCTCGACTGGCTGATCGTGGTGATCTCGATCGGCGTGTCCTTCCTGCCTGCCGTTCTCCTGGCGCGCCGCGCCGGCTCGAGCACCGCCGAGTTCTTCACCTCCGGGCGCGCGGCGCCGTGGTGGCTGATCGGCGTGTCCATGGTGGCGACGACCTTCAGCACCGACACGCCGAATCTGGTGACGAACCTGGTACGGGAGCACGGGGTCGCCAACAACTGGCAGTGGTGGGCGTTCCTGCTCACGGGGATGGCGACGGTCTTCTTCTATGCCCGGCTCTGGCGCCGCTCGGGGGTGCTGACCGATCTCGAGTTCTACGAGATCCGCTACTCGGGCCGCCCGGCGACGTTCGTGCGCGGCTTCCGCGCCGTGTACCTCGGCCTCTTCTTCAATTGCGTCATCATGGCCTCGGTCAACCTCGCGGCCGCCAAGATCGCGAACGTGATGCTGGGCTGGCCGATGGGGAAGACGCTCCTCATCTGCGCCGCCATCAACGTCGCCTTCGCGGCCACATCGGGGCTCTGGGGTGTGCTGGTCACCGACTTCATCCAGTTCGGCATCGCGATGACGGGGTCGTTCGCGGCGGCGTACTTCGCGCTCAAGCAGCCGCAGGTCGGCGGGCTTGCCGGTCTCATGGCGCGGGTGGACCCGAAGACGCTGAGTCTCGTGCCCGACTTCGGCGACTGGGGGCTCACGCTGTCGGTGCTGATCATCCCGGTCACGGTCCAGTGGTGGTCGGTCTGGTACCCGGGCGCCGAGCCGGGCGGCGGGAGCTACATCGCGCAGCGGATGCTGGCGGCGAAGAGCGAGCGGGACGCGCTCGCGGGCACGCTCTTCTTCAACGTGGCGCACTACGCACTCCGCTCCTGGCCGTGGATCATCGTCGCGCTGGCGTCGACGCTCGTCTTTCCGCACCTGTCGGACATCGCCCGGACCTTCCCCTACGTCGACCCGCACCTCATCGGCCACGACATGGCCTATCCGGCGATGCTCAAGTTCCTGCCGGCCGGATTCCTGGGGCTCATGGTGGCGGGACTCCTCGCCGCCTACGTCTCGACGATCTCGACGCACCTCAACTGGGGGACGTCGTACCTGGTGCACGACTTCTACCGCCGGTTCCTCCGGCCGGGGGCGGACGAGAAGCACTACGTCCTCGTCGGGCGTGTGATGACCGGCGTGCTGATGATCCTGGCGGGGCTCACGACATTCGTGCTCGATTCGGCCCGGGAGAGCTTCCAGCTCCTGATGTCGGTCGGGGCGGGCACCGGGCTCATCTACCTGCTGCGGTGGTTCTGGTGGCGGGTGAACGCCTGGAGCGAGATCGCCGCGATGGCGAGCTCATTCGTCATCGCCCTCGGATTCTTCGTCGCCGGGAAGATGGGATCGACGATTCCCGCGCACATCTCGCTCCTCATCACGGTGGCGGTCACGACGGTGATCTGGATCGTGGTCACCCTCTTCACCGCGCCGACCGACCGCGCGACACTGGTCCGCTTCTACCGCCTGGTGCGGCCGGCGGGCCGGGGGTGGCAGCCGGTGCAGGAGGAGGCCGGGGTCGGTCCGTCGCCCGACAGCCTTCCGCAAGGAATGCTCGGCTGGGTGCTCGGCTGCACGATGGTCTATGCAGCGCTCTTCGGAGCGGGAAGCTTCCTCTACGGCAAGGTGCCGCAGGGGATGGTGTGGCTCGTGCTGTTCGTGGTGAGCGCGTACGGGCTCGCGCGGCTCCTGCCGCGGATGTGGGCCGCACACCCGGCGGCGTGACGCTGAGGGCGGTGATCCTCGCGCGCGGGCTCGGCACGCGGATGCGTCGGGCCGATGGCGGGACGACGCTCGCCGGCGAGCAGGCCGCCGCTGCCGATGCCGGCCTCAAGGCGATGATGCCGATCGGCCCGCCGTTCATCGATTACATCGTGAGCGCGCTGGCCGATGCCGGGATCGAGGAGGCGTGTCTCGTCATCGGGCCGGAGCACGGCGCGGTGCGGGCTCACTTCGAGACGCCGGAGCCGCGGCGCGTGCGGGTGAGCTTCGCGGTGCAGGAGCGGCCGCTGGGGACGGCGGACGCAGTCCTCGCGGCGGAGGAGTTCACCGCCGGAGGCCGGTTCATGGTGCTCAACGGCGACAACTATTACCCGGTGCCGGTGCTCCAGCGGATGGCGGCGGTGGGGGAGCCCGCGGTGGCGGCCTTTTCCCGTGAGGCGCTCCTCGGCGGCGGGCTGATGGCGCCGGAGCGGATCGGGCGCTTTGCCGTCCTCGACGTCGGCGCCGACGGTTATCTCCGGCGCATCGTCGAGAAGCCGGATCCGGGATCGCTGGCGGCGTTCGGCCCGAATCCCCGTGTCGGCATGAATTGCTGGGTGCTCGATTCGCGGATCTTCGACGCGTGCCGAGCGGTGGCGCCGTCGCCGAGAGGGGAGCTGGAGCTGCCGCTCGCGGTGCAGGCGGCGATCGATGCCGGAGCGATGCGAGTGCGGGCGGTGCCGGTCGAGGCGCCGGTGCTCGATCTCTCGAGCCGGGCCGACGTGGC
>JBLMWC010000017.1:0-2995 GCA_050257015.1 Bacillota bacterium
CCCAGAGAATCGGCAGCAGCCCGGCCATGATCGCGGTGACGGTCATCATCTTGGGCCGGACCCGCTCGGCGCCGCCCTCCATCACCGCCTCGTAGAGGTCGCGCGCCGTCAGCCGTCCCGCTGCCACCCGGGCCTTCCACGCATGGTCGAGGTAGATGAGCATCACCACGCCGGTCTCAGCCGCCACACCGGCCAGCGCGATGAAGCCGATCGCCACCGCCACCGACCAGTTGTAGCCCAGTGCCCAGATGAACCAGAGCCCGCCCACCAGCGCGAACGGAAGCGACAGCATCACGATCAGCGTCTCGCCGACGTTCCCGAAGTTGAGGAAGAGCAGCAGGAAGATCAGCGCGAGGGTGGCCGGGATGACGACCCGGAGCGTCGCCGCGGCGCGCTGCATGTACTCGTACTGGCCGCTCCACACCATCGAGTACCCGATCGGGAGCGTCACGCGCTGGCGCACGACCCGCTGCGCCTCCGCCACGTAGCGACCCACGTCACGCCCGGCGACGTCCACGTAGACCCACGCCGTCGGCATCGCGTCCTCCGTCCGCACGACCATCGGGCCTGCCACCTGCCGGATCGTCGCAATCTCGCCCAGAGGAACGTAGGCGGTCGCACGCGCCCCCGCCCCGACCGGCGGCCCGCCCATCCCGCCGCCGTCACCACCGCCAGCGCCACCGACGGAATGCATGGCGGGAACGAGGACCGACGCGAGGCGCTCCGGCGTGTCGCGCAGCTCCTGGGGATACCGAATGCGGACGCCGTAGCGCTCGCGTCCTTCCACGGTGCGGGTGATCGTCATCCCGCCCACCGCGGTCGCGATCACCGTCTGCACGTCGCCGACGTTGAGACCGTGGCGGGCCGCCGCGGCGCGATCGATGTCGATATCGAGATAGAAGCCCGACACGGCGCGCTCCGCAAACGCGCTCCGGGTGCCCGGCACCGTCTGCACCGCCCGCTCCACCTGCTGGCCGAGGCGTTCCAGCACCGCGAGGTCCGGGCCGAAGAGCTTGATGCCCACCGGCGTCCGGATGCCGGTGGCGAGCATGTCATTCCGCCCCTGGATCGGCATCGTCCACGCGTTCGTCACCCCCGGCATCCGCACCGCCGAGTCCATCTCGGCGACCAGCCGGTCGTACGTCATGCCGTGCCGCCACTTCGACTCCGGCCTGAGCGTGATCGTCGTCTCGAACATGTCGAGCCCCGCAGGATCGGTGGCCGTCTCCGCCCGACCCGCCTTTCCCCACACGTGCTCGACCTCGGGGAATCCCTTCAGGATGCCGTCCTGAATCCGGAGAATCTCCCGCGCGCGGGCGATGCTGATGCCGGGCATCGTGGTCGGCATGTAGAGAATGGTGCCTTCACCGAGCCGCGGCATGAACTCGCTGCCGAGCCGCGCCCACGGCACCCAGGTGAGCACGAGTGCCACGATCGCCGCGCCGATCACGCCCCACCGGTGCCGCATGACGGCGGCGAGCACCGGACGGTACACGGTGATCAGTGCGCGGTTGACGGGGTTGGCGCGCTCGCGGTACAGCCGCCCGCGGATGAAGACTCCCATCGCCACCGGCACGAGGGTCACCGACAGCAGGCTCGCCGCCGCCATGGCAAAGGTCTTGGTGAAGGCGAGCGGCTCGAAGAGCCGCCCCTCCTGCCCGCCGAGCGAGAAGACGGGAATGAACGACACCGTGATGATGAGAAGCGAGAAGAAGAGCGCGGGCCCGACCTCGCGCGCCGACTCGACGACCACCTGCCAGCGCTCCGTCGCCGTGAGCAGGCCGGTATCGAGCGACGCCGCGCCCGGCTCCTCACCCGCGGCACGCTCCTTCGCCTCCACCGCGCGCTCGAGGTGCTTGTGCATGTTCTCGATCATCACGATCGCCGCGTCGATCATGGCGCCGACGGCGATGGCGATCCCGCCCAGCGACATGATGTCGGCGCCCACGCCGACGAAGCGCATGGCGATGAAGGCCATCAGGATGCCGATCGGCAGCGTGATGATCGCGACCAGCGCCGAGCGGGCATGGAGGAGGAAGGCGATGCACACGAGGGCGACGACGATGCTCTCCTCGAGCAGCTTGTCCCGCAGCGTCCGGATGGCGCGCTGGATCAGCTCGCTCCGGTCGTAGACCGGCGTGAGCACCACGCCGGCGGGCAGACCGGCCTGCACCTGCGCCAGCTTCTCCTTGACCCGCGCGATGGTGGCCAGCGCGTTCTCGCCGAAGCGCATCACCACGATGCCGCCCACCGCGTCGCCCCGGCCGTCGAGCTCGGCGACCCCGCGGCGCACGGCCGGCCCGACGGCGACCTCGCCCAGCTCCGCCACCCGGATCGGCGTGCCGCCGGCCGTCGCCCCCACCACGACATTCTGAATGTCGGTCACCGACCGCAGGTAGCCGAGCCCTCGCACCATGTACTCGCGCTCGGCGAGCTCGACCACCATCGCGCCGATGTCGGAGTTGGCGTTCTGGATCGCCTGCATCACCCGCGTGATCGGAATCCCGTAGCCCTGCAGCTTGGCGGGGTCGAGATTCACCTGGTACTGCTTCTCGAACCCTCCGATGGAGGCGACCTCGGATACGCCGGGCACCGCGGTCAGCGCATACCGCAGGTTCCAGTCCTGCAGGCCCCGGAGATCGGCGAGGCTCATCCGCCCCGTCGTATCCTCGATCGCGTACTGGTAGATCCAGCCCAGGCCGGTCGCGTCAGGGCCCAGGGTCGGGGTGACCGTCGACGGAAGGCGCGCCTTGATGCCGTTCAGATACTCGAGCACCCGGCTTCGCGCCCAGTAGAGATCGGTGCCGTCCTCGAAGATGACGTAGACGAACGAGACGCCGAAGAACGAGTAGCCCCGCACCGTGCGGGCGCCCGGCACCTTGAGCATCTCCGCAGCGATCGGATAGGTGACCTGATCCTCGACGATGCGAGGCGCCTGCTCGCTGTAGTCCGCCTGGACGATCACCTGCACGTCGCTGAGATCGGGCAGCGCCTC
>JBLMWC010000018.1:0-4444 GCA_050257015.1 Bacillota bacterium
GCATGGGTCCAGGTATTTCGCAGAAACCCGGGAATGCACCAGAGCTGGCAGAGCGGCTCGATTGCCCGTCCCGCCACCGCCGTCCCCATATCCGCCGCCTCCCACCCGAACTGTTCGAGGATGCGCGCCACCTCCGCCTTGGCGCGCGCGTCGTTTCCGCAATAGAACATCGTCGGCGGGCCGCCGGCGAACGCCGGATTGACCATGCGCGCCGCACCCACGCTGTTGAACGCCTTCACGAAGCGGGCCTCGGGAAAGGCGCCCTGCAGCTCCTCGAGGAGCGACCGGTCTGGCCTGGTGAAGAATTGAACCACCCCCTCGACCGGCGGCTTGTCGCTGATCGGGTTGGTGGTGTCGATGACGAGCTTGCCGCGCACGCGCTCGGCGCCGGCCAGCGTCATTGCCTCCTTTGCGCCACCACCGTGCACCGCGAGCACGAGGAAGTCCGCCCACGCCGCTACGTCGGCGAACGTCCCCGCCTCGATCTCCGACTCGGCCGCAAACGCCGCGAGCTTCGACGGCGTCCGGCTTCCGATCCGTACGTCGTAGCCGTGGCGCTTGAACCCCCGGGCCAGTGTCTGGCCGACGATGGCCGATCCCAGAATTCCTGCCTTGTCCATGGTTCCGTCCTTCCGTGGCTGTTCAGTGACGGAGCGCGTGCGATCGCCCGTCACGAGCATCGATCGTTTCGGCGTCCGGACGCGCTCGTCGTAACGGCGAGCGCGGGGCGCTCCGAATGGTAGCCCGCGATGCGCCTGCGGCGCTTCCGATGCAGGCCGAACGGCAGCCCGGTTGACGCCGCTTACTTTCGGTTTATCTTCGGGTGTACCCGATACGCCTGCGAGCTGCGCATGCCCGAGCCCACCCGCCGAACCGCCGCCAATCCGCTGACCCTCAGCTCGCTTCGCGTCTGCCCCGAATGCGCCGGACCGATCGTCCGCTCCTCCGGATGCATCAGCTGCGCGCATTGCGGATGGGGACGCTGCGGATGAGCGGCCCGGCGTCAGCCGCCGCGCCTCGGCAGCTTCCGCTCTTCGACGACGCCGGCCCCGCAGTGCGCTGGGAGACCCTCGACGAACGGGCGCGCGGCACCCGATTCGTCGGACTCCCCGTTCGCTCGGTCCTGAACTCGCCGAGCGCCACGCACATGGGGTTCTGGTCGGTGAACCCCTACATCGGCTGCGAGTTCGGCTGCACCTACTGCTACGCCCGCGACACGCACCGGTACACCGTCGAGCGTGCCTGGCACGACGGCCGGCTCGACGATGCCACCTTCCGCGAGTTCACCGGCGCAGAAGGCTGGGAAGCCTTCGAGCAGCGGATCCTGGTGAAGCGCGACGCGCCCGCGATCCTCGCCCGCACCCTCGATCCGCGCCGCCTGGGCGGCAGCACGCTCGTCATCGGCACCGCCACCGATCCCTACCAGCCGGCGGAGCGGAAGTTCCGCGTCACCCGCGGGATCCTCGAAACCCTGATCGGATTCCGCGGACTCTCCATCGGGATCATCACCAAGTCGCCACTCATCACCCGCGACATCGATCTGCTCGCGCAGCTGACTCGCAGGCACCAGCTGAGCGTGCACCTCTCGATCGCCACGGCCGACGCCCGGCTTGCCCGCCGCCTCGAGCCGCGCTCGCCCGTCCCGTCGGCGCGGCTTCGTGCTCTCGGCCGGATCACGGATGCGGGGATCCGCGCGGGAGTGCTCATCGCGCCGATCATCCCCGGCATCACCGACGACACACCGGGCCTGTCCGCCCTGCTCGCCGCGGCTCACGCCATGGGCGCTTCCTACGCCGTCGGCAACGCGCTGCGTCTCGGCCCGGCTGCCCGGCGCCGGTTTCTCCCCTACCTCGATCAGGAGTTTCCGCTCCTCGCCGGACGTTACCGCCGGCACTACGCCGCAGCGGATCACGCCTCGCCGGCCTACCAGCGCGCACTGGCGGCCCGGCTCGCGCGGCTGCAGCGGCTGCACGGCTTCGACGTTGATGCGGGTATGCGGGAGGCCCGGGCATGGAGGGACGACACCGGCGCCCGGACCGAGCAGCCCGGGCTCTTCTAGTCTACCAGACGGCGACGAGCTTTCCGAAGGTCTCGTTCCGCTCGAGCGCGGCATGCGCCGCCGGAACCTCGCTCATGCGTATCACGCGGTCCACCACCGGCCGCAACACCCCATGCTCGAAGAGCGGCACCATCAGGTCGGTGAATTCGCGCGCCAGCGCCGCCCGCTCATCGGCTTCGCGGGTCCGCATCACCGTGCCGATCACCTCCACGCGCTTGCGAAGCACCAGATCGAGGTCGATCTGCGCGATGCGCCCGGCGAGCAGGCCGAGGAGAATGAGCCGGCCGCGTGGCGCCAGCACCGCCAGGTTGTCGGCGAGGGCACGCCCGCCGAGGACGTCGAGCACCACATTCACCGGCTCGTGCACCGCGTCGCGGAAGCTGCCGCCGCTGGTATCGACGCCCTGGTCCACCCCGAAGACCGTCGCCCGCGCGAGCTTGTCCGCGCTGCGGGAGGTGCCGATGACGGTGGCTCCCATGCGCCGCGCGATCTGCGCCGCCGCCGTCCCCAGCCCGCTGCCCACCGCGTGGATCAGCACGCGCTCGCCCGATCGGAGATGCGCGCGCACGGAAAGCGCGTCGTAGGCCGTGAGGAACGACTCCGGGATCGCCGCCGCGTGCGCGTAGTCGAGGCCGCCGGGGATCGGGATCAGCTCGTCCTCATGCACCACGACGTACTCCGCCTGCGCGCCGCCACCCATCAGGCCCATGACGCGGTCGCCGATATCCCACCGGCTGACATCGTCGCGCACCGCTTCGACCTCCCCCGCGAACTCGAGCCCGGGGATCTCGCTCGGCCACCCGGCCGGCGCCGGGTAGTGCCCGCGGCGCTGCACCAGGTCGGCCCGATTGAGCGCGGCGGCATGCACGCGGACCCGCACCTGTCCCGGCGCGACTGCCGGCTTCGGCACCTCACCGATCCGGATCACCTCCGGCCCGCCGGCCCCGTCGAAAATCACTGCCCGCATCTGCATGTCGGCTCCCCGGTCGTCTTGCCGGAAAGATATCGTGCCGCATTCTTGAGAGCGTGGGCGATGACAACCGGCACTGGAGGCGGACGATGAGATCTCCCCGCAACACCGCGATCGCGCTGGCGATGATCGTCATGCTGAGAGGCTGCGGCGGCGGCGATGGCGGCACTCCGCCGAGCACGCTGACGCCGGGCACCGACAGCGTCACGCTCCGGCTCGTCGCAAGCGGCCTCGACTTCCCGCTGTATCTCACCGCGCCCGCCGGCGATCCGCGCCTCTTCATCGTGGAGAAGACCGGCCGCATCCGCATCGTGAAGAACGGCGCCGTCGTCGCGGCGCCGTTCCTCGATCTCAGCGCCAGCGTCTCCGGGAGCAGTGAGCAGGGACTCCTCGGCCTCGCCTTCGATCCGCAGTACGCGACGTCGGGACGGTTCTATGTCGACTACACCGACCGGAACGGTGACACCCGCATCTCCCGCTTCAGGGTGAGCGCCGACCCCGATGTGGCCGAGGCCGCGAGCGAGGAGGTGATACTCACCGTCCCGCAGCCGTATTCCAACCACAACGGCGGGCAGGTGGCGTTCGGGCCTGACGGCGACCTCTACATCGGCATGGGCGACGGCGGCTCCGGCGGCGATCCGCAGGGACACGGACAGAACCCGAACGACCTCCTGGGCTCGCTGCTCAGGCTCGACGTCGCCGGCGCCACCGGCTACAGCATCCCCCGGGGCAATCCGTACGCCGGCGGCGCCGGGCGTCCGGAGGTCTTCAGCATCGGCCTCCGTAACCCGTGGCGATTCAGCTTCGACCGCGCGAACGGCGATCTCTACATCGCGGATGTCGGGCAGAACGAGCGCGAGGAGGTCGACGTCTCGACCGCCGGCAGCGGCGGAGGGAAGGGGCTCAACTACGGCTGGAACAGGATGGAGGGCACCGCCTGCTATGGCGCGTCGACCTGCGACCGGAGCGGCCTTGCGCTCCCGGTGATGGACTACACCCATGCGGACGGCTGCTCGATCACCGGGGGGTACGTCTATCGTGGAACGGCGCTGCCGAATCTGGCGGGGACCTACTTCTACGGCGACTACTGCAACGGCTGGGTGCGGAGCTTCCGCTACGAAGGCGGGCAGGCCGGCACGGCGCGTGAATGGCCCACGCTCAAGCCGGGCGGCCAGATCACGAGCTTCGGCGAGGACGCGAGCGGCGAGCTGTACGTGACGCAGCAGGACGGGAAGGTGTTCCGGATCGTCGCACGGTAGCCCGACACCGCGCCGGGCTCACTCGCCCGGCAGCGCGACCTCGAGCGACCAGGTCCGCTCTTCGCCCGCCGAGAGCAGCTGGGCGGTGTGCCACTCCTCGACGGCCTGATCGAGACGGTCGGGCGCGCCGATGCACGGTTCCACGGCGAGGTTGAA
>JBLMWC010000019.1:0-46712 GCA_050257015.1 Bacillota bacterium
GGCGTCGCCGCTGATGCGGCGGCCGGAGCTGCGGTGGCGACGGGCGCGGCGGCCGAGTGCGGAGTCGATGCCGGCACCGCCGCGGGCGGGAGCCCGGCCAGGAGCTCGGCGACGGCGGCGGAGCCGCCGGCCCGGCTGAGCAGCGCCGTTGCCAGCTGACGGGCCATCTGCGCGGGATACGTCGCGCGGAGATCACTCAGCTTCGCCTCGTACTCGGCGCGCAGCGTGGCGGTCTTCGCCTCGAAATCGGCCTCGAGCGAGGCGGCGACCACGTCACGCACCGCGGGTGCCACCTCGAGCCCGGCCAGCTGCCGGAGCTGCGACCAGAACTGCTGCCGCTCCTCCGCCAGCTGCACCAGCTCGCGCGATACCGCCAGCCGCCGGAGCGTCCGCTCCTTCGTCAACGCCAGGATGTAGGGCGTCCGCCCGTCCCGCTCCTCCGCCGCCGTCGCGAAGTACTCATGGAACGGCTGCATCGCGTCGTCCCACAGCTCGGCCGGCACCTGGGTGAAGTGCTGCTTGAACCGCGCCTCGGTCGCCGCCCAGTCGGCGATCGTCACCGGGAGCTCGAGCTCCTGCTCCGCGCCCGCCTCGTCGAGGTACTTGAGCGTGTAGGTCGGCCACCGGTCCTCGACCGACGGATTCCCCTCGAGCGACAGCTGGTCGGCGTACGTCGGGCCGGCGTCCGGATCGAAGGTGAGGAAGGGGAACGCACGGCTCTCGAGCGCGAGCCGGGCGGCATGCTGCGACCAGTCGTCGGCGAGCCCATGCTCCACCGGGCACGGCGTGTAGACGTTGATCAGCACCGGCCGGCGCTTGTGCAGCCCCTTGAGCACACCGCCGATCAGGTGGCTGGCCGACGCCTGCGAGGTCTGGTGCACGTAGACGCCGCGGTGCGCCATCGCGATGAGCGCGAGCTCCTTCCGCACTTCCGTCTTCCCGTGCTGCGCCTTGCCGAACCCCGACATGTCGGCCACCTGGCCGGTGAAGCCCGAGGTGCACGCCTGGCCGCCGGTGTTGGAGTAGACCTGCGTGTCGAGCACCACCACGCGGATCGGCTTTCCCGAGGCCATCAGCCGGGAGAGGTTCTGGAAGCCGATGTCGAGCATCGCGCCGTCGCCGCCCATCGCGAGGATCGGCGGGCAAAGCGCGAACTCGTCGTCGGTGAACTCCTTCCAGGTGAGCGCGGCCAGCGCTGGCTCGTCCTTCGTGGCATCGTAATCGCCGCTCCGGAGCAGCTCCGCCCGGCGAACGACGGCGAAGTTGTCCGCCATCTTCCGCATGTGCGCCTCGAACAGCCCGATCGCGATCGACGGCGAATCCTGGAAGAGGTGGTTCACCCAGGGAAACGGATAGGGGTTGTAGGGATACGTGCTGCCCCACACCGACGAGCAGCCGGTGCTGTTGGCCATCCCCATCGGCGCCCGCCCGTTGCCGCTCGGCCCCGACTCGTAGCGCCACTTGAGGTCGGTGAGCTCCGCCGTCGTGCGGTTGAGGAGCGCGAGCCGCTCCCGCTTCGCCGGCTCGACCGGCACCGCGACGGCCCCGCTTCCCTTCGCAGCGGCATCGAGGTCCGCCCCCGCGGCGAGGAGGGTGCGCCCTTCAGCGTCGAGCGCCGTGATCAGCTCGTCGAGATGCGCCAGCTGCCGCCGGACCCTGGGCTGCATCGACGCGAAGATGGCGGAGACGATGAGGTGGACTGCCGTCTTCTCGCCGCATCCCATGCACGCGCCGTCGCCCCCGACCATCGACCGGTACGTCGCCTTCTTGAGGAGAAGTGACGACAGCACGCCGATTCCCTCGTCGACGTCGCTCACGTTCACGTAGCGGTCGCCGGTATCGGGGAGCCGCTGCCAGATCGACCAGTTGCGGCGGAGCTTCGCCAGCGCCTCGTCATCCTGCCGGACCGTGACCAGCGCGCCGTCGGGGCAGACGTCCACGCAGAGGTTGCACCCCTTGCAGGCATCGGGATTGACGGTGACCGACAGCAGGCCGCCGCCGCCCTTCTCCTTCGCCTCGACGGCGTCGAAGAACGGCCGCGTGCGCGCCATCGGGAACTCCGCGAGCCGGGCGCCGACCGCGGTGAACTCCTCGTCGGTCGCCGCGCGGCGCTCCGCATCCCACCCCATCTTGTCGGCGACGGTGCGGTACGCCTGGGCAAACGCCTCCGGCACCGCGAGCGACGTCTCGCGCGCCAGCAGGCGCTGCACCTCGCGGCCCCACGGCTTCACCATCGGGCGGAGCCGCTCGAAGCGGCCGCCGTTCGCGGCCGCGGCGATCACCGCGCTCAGCACCTCCTCCGGGCTGTTCACGAGCCCGGGGATCGCCGCGTCGGGACACTGGGTCCAGCACTGGGCGCAGCCGGTGCAGTTGGCGGCGATGAACGACGGGATCTCCATCCGGACACCGCTCATGTCACGCACGGCGCCGGTCGCGGCCGGAATCGCGCTGATCGCGGCGAACGGATCGGCGATCCCGTCCTGTCCCAGCGCGCAGAGCGAGCAGACCTGCTCCCAGAAGCGGCCCGGATTCCCGACGCCGGGCGCGGCGTCGGGATGGTCCAGCATCGCCGGGATGTGGGGGACGGTGCCCTGATCGGCGACGGCGGCGACGTCGCCCGACGCCACCTCGCGCACCTCATCGAAGCCGCGACGGATCACCCGCACGTTGTCCTCGACCACCGCGGTGCCCCGGTGGCCGAACTTCTTCGCCAGCTGGGTCCGGATTCCGTCGAACAGCCGGGCCTCGGTCGCTTCCTCGCGCTGGAGCAGCGGCGAGGTGCTGAAGAACGCACCGAGGAAGGCGGCGCCCTGCATCCGGTAGCGGAGCTCGACGTCCGACGCCTCCTCCCGCGCGATCGCGAAGGCGTCGAGCACGAAGACACGGATCTTCCGCTCGATGATCGTGGCGCGCGCCGTCGCCGGGAGGGTCTGCCAGAATGCCGCCGGCTCCAGCTCGCTCTGAATGACGAAGACGCCGCCCTCGGCCAGCCCGGCCAGCGGATCGCTGTGGCGGAAGACGTTCGGATCGGGAGAGAGCACGACGTCCACGTGCCTGAGCTCGCAGTTGAGCCGTACCGGCTCGTGGGAGAGCACCGCGTAGAACGTCGTCGGCTGACCCTTCTTCTCTGAGCCGTACTTCGGGTTCGCCTTGATGTGCATCCCGAAGAGCTCGAACGCCGTCATCGCCAGGTTCTTCCCCATCGTGATGGCGCCCCAGCCCCCGACCGAGTGGATCCGGACGGCGGTGGATCCTTGCGGCAGGAGATTGATCTCCCCGGCCGACTCGAGCGACAGCTTCCCGATGTCGGGGTAGCTGTCCAGCAGCTTCTCCTGCCAGATCTGGAGCTTGGGCAGGCGCGTCCCCCGCCGGATGAAGTCGATGCCGAGGTAGAACTGCCGCCTCCGGGCACTGCCGGGAAGCATGTTGTTCACCGCCGCGACGATGTCGCCCGGCTGGAGATCACGGCTGCCGAGCCCGAAGCAGCCGGAGAAGAAGTCGGGGACCTGGTCCGGGCGGAGTGCGGCGACACCCGCGTACGGGACCTCGCTGCCGGCCGGCACGCGGCCGTTCTCCACCGCCTGCGACATCGCGGAGCGGATCTCCCGGAGGAGCGGCGGATCAACCGCCAGCGGCTGGTCGGTCCGCTCGAGCACCACGACCCCGCGGCGGCCGGCGAGTGCCCGGCTCACCAGGTCGGCCGGGAACGGCCGGAACATCGTGAGGTTGAGGACGCCGACGGCGAGCTCCCCCTTCTCCCGCAGCCAGTCCGCCACCGCCTCGGCGTTGGACACGACGGAGCCCTGGCCCACGATGACGTAGTCCGCATCCTCGAGACGGTAGCCGCTGGCACGGGCGTACCCGCGGCCGGTAAGCGCGGCGAACTCGTGGAAGGCGCGGTCGGTGAGCGCCTGGATGTGGTCGAAGTAGAACGGCCGCTGCGCGGCGACACCCTGGGCGTAGGAGTCCTGGTTCTGCACCACGCCGAGCATCGCCGGGTAGTCGAGGTCGAACATCTCGGGGATGCGGCGGCGCGTCTCGCCGAAGACCATGCGCTGGGCCGGCGTGGGAGACGGGATCCGGTCGGACGGGTCGCCCAGATAGGTCTTGATCAGCTCGCGCTCGGGCAGCCGGAGCGACTCGATCACGTGCGACGTGAGGAAGCCGTCCTGCGCGCAGAGTCCCGGATTGAGCGACAGCTCGGCGATCCGGTGCGCGATCAGGGTGAGGTCGGCCGCTTCCTGCACGTCCTTGGCGAAGAGCTGGAAGAATCCGGTGTCGTCGACGGCGTGGTAGTCGTCGTGGCCCGCGTGGACGTTGAGCGCATGCTTGGTCATCGCCCGCGCGGCGACGTTCAGCACGTAGGTCAGGCGCTTGCCGACGGCCGCGTACAGCGACTCGTGCATGTACGCGATGCCCTGGCCGCTCGAAAAGTTGGTCGAGCGAAGCCCCGACATCGACATCCCGGCCGTGACCGCGGCCGCGGCGTGCTCGCCTTCGGGCTCGAAGAAGAGGAGGCGCCGGCCGTTGACGTTGAGCTTCCCTTCGGCCACCGCCGCGGCCCAGCCCTCGCCCATCTGCGTCGAGGGAGTGATGGGATAGGCGCCGGCCGCCTCGCCGGCGGCGGTCTCCATCGCCACCACCGCGCCGCTGCCGTCGAGTGCCGCGACGGTGCCGGGGAAGGCCGGCGCCTCCGCGGGCGCCCTGGTGGCGCGCCGGGTCCGAAAGATCGACGTCATGCCTGTTCACTCCCTGCCAGAGAAGGCACGTGAGCAGTGGCGGTCTCCAGCCACACGATCGCGCCGGTGGGACACCGCTCGACCGCGCGGCGGTCCGCCAGCGCATTCAGTTCGTAGTTCACCACCGCCACCCCGCTCGCGATGCTGATGAGCCCCGGCGCGCCGTCCTGCACGCACTTGCCGCAGGCGGTGCACGCCACCTTGCAGTGTTCCAGCACCGCATCGCCGCCGAGGAGGTTGCGGCACTGCACCAGGAGCCGCGCCTCGACCGGAAGCAGGGTGAAGAGGCCCTTGGGGCACGCCTCGACGCAGTCGCCGCACGCGGTGCACTTCTCCGCGTCCACCACGGGGAGACCGGTGGGGCTCATCGCGATCGCGTCGAAGTCGCAGACCCGCTCGCAGTCGGCGAGCCCGAGGCATCCCCAGGCGCAGCCCTTCCCGCCGCCGGCCACCGCCGCGGCCGCGGCGCATGTCGCGAGGCCGCGGTATTCCGCCTGCTGGCCGGCGACGTCGCACCCGCCGGCGCACTGGAGGCGCGCCACCCGCCGCACCGCCGTGCCTGCGTCGATGCCGAGGAAGTCGGCGATCGCCTTGTGCACCGAGTCGCTGCCGACGGTGCACTGGCTCGGCGCAATGCGGCCCTCGACCGCCTGCTCGGCGAAGGCGCGGCAGCCCGGCAGGCCGCACGCGCCGCAGTTGGCGTTCGGCAGCATCGAGGCGACGACATCGATGCGGGGATCTTCCCAGACCCAGAGGCGGCGATTGGCCAGCGCGATGAACACCGCGAAGACCACCCCCACGCCGCCGAGGATGAGGATCGCGTGCAGTGTCATTTGCTCCCCTGCAGTCCCGACTGGCCCAGCAGCCAGGCGGCCACCCGATCGACCGCCTCGCCGGCACCGATCGCCGGCGCCGCCGCGCCATGCTCTGCCGGAATCGCGAACGGGGTCCGGGCGAGGTCGGCGAGGAGGTTCCGGTCCTCCGCCATCTGCCAGGCGCTGATGCCGCCCACCGCCCGCCGCGGGAGCTCGCCCAGGGTGCGCACGGTGAGGCGCTGCCACGACTCGCGGCCGCCGGCCGGATCGTGGAGGAAGACCGCGGAGCCCTCCGGCATCACGGCGGCGATCGCCGGACCGTCGAAGTCGGCCACGCGGTCGAGGCCGCTGCCGTCGGTCGTCTGGAGGACCATCGTGCCCGGCGTGATGCAGCGGGCGAGCGGCGCCGGCGCCGCGTCACCGTGGACGACCAGCACGATCTTCTCGCGGCCGTCGGCGAAGTCGCCGAGCGCGCCGCCCTGGAGATCGGCGCCGTCCAGCGAGACGATGAGCGGCGGCGCATAGCGGCGCTCGGCCTTGCTCCATGCCCGGAACTCGAGGGGATCGAGCAGGCGATCGTGCGCGGCGCCCTCGTAGCGGCCGCCGCGGATCAGCTCCGTGAGGATCACCGCGCCGAACGCACGGCCGAACTGCGCGAGCGCATCGCCGACCGTGGCCCCCAGCCGGCCGCCCTGCGGCCGCTCGACCACGAAGGCCGTGTCGCCCTCGGCGGTGATCGCGCGCAGGATGGCGATCGCGCGATCGAGCGCCGCGACGGCCGCGGGGTCGGCGGCCCGCACGGCAGGGAAGAGCGACGCGAAGCGGGCCGGATCGATCCGGCCCGCGGCAAAGCCACCGAGCTCGGCTGCGGCGCGCCGCGCGCGTTCGCTGCTGTCGGCCGCCTGCTCGGTGCGGAACGATTCCGCCTGGGTGAGCGCGCCCTGGAGGATGGAGCGGAACTCGGCGATGGGCCGCGCCATCGCGGCCAGCGCGGCGGCGAACCGGGGGTCAGACGGCATAGCGATCGAGCTCCGCGTCAATCAGGGTCACCCGCTCCTCGGCAGTACGGGGCGGCACGCGACGGGTCTCGTCGTAACGTGGTCGGGCCGGATCGCGGTACAGCACGCCGAGGTGGATGTGCTCGGTGGAGTCGGCGATGCGGCGGGCGGCGTCGATGTCGCGCGGGTCGTGCGCCACCTGGGTGCGGTAGATCCGCTCGAGGTCGGGCACCACCACGCCGTCATCGTGCACCAGCAGGGCGATCCGGGCCGGATCCTGGATCGCCGCCTGATAGACCGCCGAGGAGTAGACGGGGCAGCGCTGGAGAATCCGGACGAAGCTCATTCCGCGGTGGTGGTACGCCGCGCGCAGCGTGGCGTACAGGTGTGCCGGTGCCCACTCGGCGGTCTGCGCGACGAACGACGCGTTGGTGACACCGAGCGCCACCGAAAGCGGGTTGAGCGCCGGCAGCCAGCTGCCGTGCGGCTGGGTGTTGCTGGGGAACCCCTGTGGCGTCGTCGGCGACGTCTGGTTCTTGGTGAGCGCGTAGATCCCGTTGTCGAGGAGCAGCGCGGTCAGGTTGACGTTGTAGCGGAGCGCGTGCACCCAGTGGGCGGCGCCGATCGAGGTGCAGTCGCCATCGCCCATCACCACGAAGACGGTGAGATCGGGCCGCGTGAGCTTGATCCCCGTGGCGACCGGAAGGGCCCGACCATGGATCCCGTGGAACCCGTAGGTCCGCAGATAGTGCGGGAACCGGCTGGAACAGCCGATTCCGGAGACGAACATCGTCTGCTCGGGCGTGAGCTGTTCCGCGGCAAGGAGCTTCTGCACCGCGGTGAGGATCGAGTGATCGCCGCAGCCGGGGCACCAGCGCGCGCGGGCGCCCTCGTAGTCGGTGATCTCGTAGAACTCGTTCTCGTCCGGCTGGAGGACCGGCAGGAGCCCGCAGGCGACCGTCATGCTGCACCTCCCCGCGGCGTCCGCTCGCGGATCGCATCCAGGATGGCGCCCGGGCGCAGTGGCTCGCCGGGTACGCGCGTCCAGCAGTCGACATCGGTCAGCGTCGTCGCGCGAAGCAGCCAGGTGAGCTGACCCCGGCGCCGATTCTCGTCGGTGATGAAGGGATCGCCAGGCTCGTCGCTGTAGTTGATCTCGACGGCGCAGACCTTCCGGAAGCGCGCGAAGATCGCCTTGAGTCCCGGCTCCAGCGGCGACAGGAAGCGGAGATGCACCGACGAGGCGCGGAGCCCTTCTCGGCGGGCGCGGTCCACCGCCTCCTCGATCGCCCCCTTCGTGCTCCCCCAGCCGACGATCAGCAGGTCGCCGTCGGGGTCGCCGTAGACCACGGGCGGCGAGAGGAGACTCTGGAGCACCGCGAGCTTCCGGCTCCGCATCGCCGTCGCCCGCTGATGCACGCCGGAGCTGTACGCGACCTTGCTCCCCTCATCGTGCGAGAGGCCGGTGACGGTGTACGCGCCGCCCGGCTGACCCGGGAGGATGCGGCGCGATAGGCCCGTCGCCGGATCCCACTGATATGCCTTCTGCCCCTCGGCCACCGGTGCGAGGTCCAGCGGGCCCGCCTGCCAGCGGGCATCGGCTTTCGGCCGCGGAAACGGCGTCACGCCGGTGGCCAGGTTGGCGTCGGAGAGCACCATCACCACGGTGCGGAACGCCTCGGCGATGCGCCGGGCGGTGATCATGATGTGGAAGCATTCCTCGATCGTGGCCGGCGCCATGACGACGTGCGGCGCGTCTCCCGGGCTCGCGAAGAGGGCGGCGAAGAGATCCGACTGCTCCACCTTGGTCGGCAGGCCGGTGCTGGGGCCGCCGCGCTGCACGTCGATGAGGACGAGCGGGATCTCCGTCATGACGGCGAGGCCCAGGAACTCGGTCTTGAGCGCGAGGCCCGGCCCCGACGTGACGGTGAGGGCGACCTTGCCGGCGTACGAGGCGCCGATGGCGACGCCAATCGCCGCGATCTCGTCCTCCGCCTGGTGCACGATGCCGCCGAACCGGTCGAACACCTCGCCGAGATAGTGGGAGACCGACGTCGCCGGGGTGATGGGGTACATGGCGCAGAGCTCCATCCCCGCGGCGATCGCGCCGAGTCCCAGCGCCTCGTTCCCGTTCATGACCACCAGCGGCTCGGTGATCGGTGCCGGCGCCACCTCGATGCGGAAGTCGATGTGCTCTTCCGCCCAGGCGCGGCCGAGCTCGAGGAGCGCGACGTTCTGGCGGAAGACCTCGTCGCTCTTCTTCCGGAAGGTGTAGGCGATCTGCTCCCGGATCCGCTCCATGTCGCGCCCGTAGATGCACCCCAGCATGCCGAGGGCGAACATGTTCTTCCCCTTGCGGGGATTGTCCATGACGCTGAGGCACTCCGCTTCCATCGGCACCGGGATGATCCGGTAGTTCGCGCCCGACAGCTCGGCCATGCCCGCCTCCCACGCGGCGCGGATCTCGGCGTCCTCGTGGGTGGCCCACTTGTCCTCGACCAGGAGAACGGCATCGGGCGCGAGTGCGCCGAGGCGGTGGCGCGCGAGGAGGACCTGCTCGTTGAAGGCGAGTGCCAGGTTGGTCGCGTCGCCCCAGTTGGTGATCGGCCCTTCACCGATGCGGATCCGGTAGCCGCTCGCCCCTTCGGGCACGCGGGCCGGCGGCTGGATCTCGGCCGGAATGATCTCGACCGTCCAGACGCCGTTTCCCATCTTCGCGGAGACGGCGCCGAAGATCTGACCGCACTTCTGCGCACCTTCGCCGGAGTCGGAGATGATCTCGAGGGTATGCTCCGCCAGCCGCGTCGGGCTGGGCGGCGCCGGAGCGAGAGTGGAAGTCGCGGTGGCGGTCACGGTGCCGGCGGTCTCAGGTGAGGGGGACGGATCGGGGATCGGCCGGGCGCGTCAGGATGTCATCGTCCGGGGCGGGCGCATGCGTATGGGTGACGGGCCGGGTCTCTCGCAGGACGGTCAGCTCGCCGAGGAGCTCCTCGTAGACCGACACGTCGAGCAGCACGGCCGCGCTGCGGCCGTGCTGTGTCAGGATCATGGCGCGCCGGGTGACGCGAACCTGGTCGAGGAACGCGGACGCGTGCGCCCGGAATTCAGTGACCGGGCGGACGTCCTGGGAGGGACAGACTCGGGGCACCCTGGTGTTCTTCACGGCGTACGCTCTTGTGTACACGTGAACCAACGGTGCCGGACGTTAGCATCTGCATTCTGAGGGAAGCGTGAAGGCGGGGTGAATCGACGATCAGAGAGCGGTTCACCGCGCGAGGGGCAGCCGGTAGCGCTCCAGCCGCTCGACGCCATCCTCATTCACCGATGCGAGATACGCCACGCCAGTGCCGAGGGAGACGAGGCGGCGCCCCGCAGGGAGAGCGACGACGCGGCGGCGGACGCCCTGGCGATCGAAGAGGTCGAACAGCGGCGGTGTGCCGGTCGCGACCGAGCGCTCGACCCACAGTGTGCCGTCCGGCGCGATGCGGGGCGTGAAATCGGTGAACGGTGGACGCGTCGCCGCGAACTCCTGGTCCGGCACCATCGCCGCAATCGCCTCCGGAGTCGCCATCTCCGCCGGGGTGGCCGAGAGGCCGGAGCTGGCCCTGCCGCCTACCGGAGAGGTGGTGACGAAGCGGCGGATGTACTCGGTCCGGTCGGCCGCAGTCACGCGAAGCGGCTGGAACGGCGTCGCTGGTCCGCGGAGGATGCGCCCCCCGCTGGCGTCACGCCATTCGACCCGGTAGCCGGCCGATCTCACGAAGGCCACGCGGCCGTCGCCGTCTGCCTGCCAGACGTCCTGGGGAGCGAACACTACATAAGGAAGGCTGGGCCGCAGGCGGCGGCCCGGCTTCCGGTACGTCTCGCCCCGGATCCGGCCGATGGGCTCCTCGATTCCGGTCCGCGGGTCCCAGCGGACGACGGCCACTGAGTCGTTCAGGCTGGCGTCCGGCCGGGTCCAGTTGGGGATCTCGAAGTAGAATCGGC
Source organism: Bacillota bacterium (assembly GCA_050257015.1). Classification (GTDB taxonomy): domain Bacteria; phylum Gemmatimonadota; class Gemmatimonadetes; order Gemmatimonadales; family GWC2-71-9; genus JAICUF01. Next base: position 10,540 of record JBLMWC010000019.1, read on the forward strand.
CGGCGCTGTCGACCGCCCGGGGAACGACGGCGTGGGTGAGGCCCGGACGGTGGCTCGAGAACGAGCGCACGATCGAGAGGTCGGGGCCGATTACCGCCAGCCGCTCGTTGCCCTGGTCGACCAGGAGCGTCGAATCGCCGGGGAGGGGAAGGAGCGCGGCCGGAAGGCGGTACTCGGTCGGGCCGGAGCCCTTCCGCCCCAGCTGCCGGACACCGCCGGTCCGGAGGTCGACAACCAGGAGGACTTCGTCGGTCCAGTCGGTGACGAGGAGCCGGCCGTCGCGCAGCTCCCGCAACCCGCGAATCTGGCTGAATTCCCTCGGCAGCACGGCGTCCGCCGTCGTCAGGCGAATCACCGGCACAGTCTGCTGCGCCTGCAGGACCAGGAACATCAGCAGCAGCGGTGACGGCATGGGCGGCTCCGTGAGGGTGATCATGACAGGATGCGCGTGCGTGGATGAGGGACGCAGGGTGTGGCGACTCCTTTGCGGACCCTTACGCGCTCCCGCCCCTCTGCCCTACATTACGTGGTCTCCCCGCACATTCCCCATTATCGGAGCCCGCATGCCCACGGCAGCACGGGTGTGTCCAGCCTGCAATGCGTCGCTCCCCGACGAAGCGCGGTTCTGCCTGCGCTGCGGCACGGCGACGCCGACCGAGCCTGGGGTCCCCCCGCGCACCATGCCCACCGGCGAGATCGAGATCGCCAAGGTTCGCCGGGTGCTGGCCGAGCGCTACCGGATCGAGCGCGTGATCGGCGAAGGCGGCATGGCGACGGTCTTCCTGGCCGAGGACCTGAAGCACCATCGTGAGGTGGCGGTGAAGGTGATGCGGCCCGAGCTCGCCGCCACACTCGGCGCCGACCGCTTCCTGCGTGAGGTGGAGATCGCGGCCCAGCTCAACCATCCGCACATCCTCCCGATGTACGACTCCGGCGAGGCCGACGGCGTCCTCTACTATGTAATGCCGAAGGTCGAGGGCGAGTCGCTCGCGGCGCGGATCGCGCGCGAAGGGGAGCTCCCGGTGCCCGTCGCGCTGCGACTTGGCCGGGAGATCGCCGAGGCGCTCGGCTACGCGCACAAGCGCGGCATCGTGCACCGCGACATCAAGCCCGCCAACATCCTGCTCCACGAGGGGCACGCGCTGGTGGCCGACTTCGGCATCGCCCGCGCGGTGGACGCCGAGGGCGAGGCGATCACCCGCACCGGCCTCGCGATCGGGACGCCGCAGTACATGAGCCCCGAGCAGGCCACCGGCGCCAAGGACGTGGACGCGCGGACCGACATCTATGCGCTCGGCGCCGTCCTGTACGAGATGCTCACCGGCGAGCCGCCGTTCACCGGACGCAACGCGCAGGCGGTGGTATCGCGAAGCCTCACCGAGGCGCCGCGCCCGCTGAGCACGACGCGCTCCGGCCTGCCGGCGGGACTCGACTCGATCGTCACGCAGGCGCTGGCCAAGAGCCCCGCCGACCGCCAGCCGACCGCCGGCGCCCTTGCCGATGCGCTCTCGAGCGTCGAGACGGGAGCCCGGCCGGCTAGCAGCGGCGCGACCGTCGTCACGCCCGCCGCCCCCGCCGGGAGCGGCGCGCTGCTCTGGATCATGTGCGGCGTCGTCGCGATTGCGGCGCTCGCCGTCGTCGCGTTCTTCGCCGGCCGCTGGGGTCTCCCCACGTGGGTGCTCGGCATCGCGCTCGTGCTGATCGCGTTCGGCGCCGGGATGATCGTGCTGACGGCGCGGGCCGAGCAGCGGCGCCGCGCGGGTTCGGCTCCGGGCGGGCTCGGCCGGCTCTTCACCTGGCGCAACACGGCACTCGGCGGCATGGCCGCTGTGCTCCTGTGGGCCACGACCGCGGCCGTCGCGAGCAGCCGTCGGGGGACCGCTCCGGCGGCCGCGATCGACGCGACGCACGTCGCCGTCCTGCCGTTCCAGAATCAGGGCGACAGCGCCAACAACTACATCGTGGACGGCATCACCGACGAGATCCGCGGCAAGCTCGCGCGGGTGAACGGGCTGGCGGTGATCGCCTCGGGCAGCTCGTCGCAGTTCCGCGCCTCCACGCTCGCGCCGACGGCCATCGCCCAGCAGCTCGGCGCCGACTACCTGCTGCAGGGGCGGGTCCGCTGGGCGCGCGGCACCGCCGGCGGCGACCGGGTGCAGGTCGTCTCCGAGCTGGTGAACGGGAAGACCGGCTCGACCGAATGGCAGCAGTCGTTCGAAGCCGACCTGACCGATGTCTTCGAGGTGCAGGCGCAGGTCGCGGCACGGGTGGCCGGCGCGCTCGGTACCCAGATCGGCGCGCAGGAGTCGGCGGCGCTGTCACGCCGGCCGACGACCAATCCTGCCGCATGGGCAGCGTATCTCCGCGGCAAGGCGGTGACGGCGGTCGATCCGATCTCGCAGCGGACCGCGGCAGCCCAGTTCGAGCAGGCGGTGGCGATGGACTCGACGTTCGTGGAGGCGTGGGGGAGCCTCTCGTTCGCGCTGTCACGGGTCTTCTTCAACGGCTCCCGGGAGCCGGCCGTCGGCGCGCGGTCGGCCGAGGCATTCCGCCGGGCCATCGCGATCGACTCCAACAATGCGATCGGCCATGCCGCCGCGGCAGCGTACTTCACCAACGTGGAGCGGGACCCGGTCAAGGCCGACGCTGCCCTCGCGACCGCCCTTCAGCTCGCGCCGAACGACCCGGCCGTGCTGCTCGCGGCCGGTCGCGCCGACGTCGCCCGCGGCCGTTTCGACATCGGTGTCCGCCGGCTCGAGCGGGCCCGCGAGCTCGATCCGCGCTCGCTCGCCGTGATGAACGATCTCGAGCGCAGCTATGTGATGACGCGGCGCTTCCAGGAAGCGGTGGACGTCGGTGACGCGGCGATTGCGCTCGCGCCGACCGATCCGGGTGTGTACGAGTGGGTCGCGATCGCCCAGGTGGCGCTGGGGAATCTGCCCGCAGCACAGGCAGCCGTCCGCCGGAGTCTGACGAACGGCATGTCGCCGCCGACGATCGCGGCGTACTTCGCGGGGTATTTCGAGATGGCGTGGGTCATGGATCCGTCGATCGAGGCGCTGGTCTTCCGCCTCACGCCTGCGGCATTCGACGGCGACCGCGGCTGGTGGGGGAATTCGCTCGCCACGGCGCACCTCGCGCACGGGCGCCGCGACCTCGCCCGGGCGTATGCCGACTCGGCGCTGCCGACGCTCGAGGCGCAGATGAAGAGCGCGAACCGCGATCCGAGCACCGTGGTGCTGCACGCTCTGGGGCTCGCCTATGCCGGCCACGCCGCCGAGGCGATCGCCGAGGCGAACGAAGTGCTTGCGGCCGAAAGCGCGATCAGCGTCAACAGCGAGTACGACCGGCTCCAGGCGGTGAGAGTCTTCCTGGTGACCGGCAAGTACGACGCGGCGCTCGACCAGATCGAGAAGCTGCTGAAGAACAGCGACTACGTCACGCCGGCCTGGCTCCGACTCGATCCGACGTTTGCGCCGCTCAAGGGGAATCCGCGTTTCGCGAAGCTGGCGGGGTTGTAGCGGCGGCCGAGGCCGCCGCCGCACCCCCGGGTGCTACTCCTTCCAGAACTTCGATCGCTGGCTCGCAGTCAGCACCGCGTCTACTTCCTTCCGTTCGGCCTCGCGGTTCTTGCGGAGCGCCTCGTCGGCCTCGCGGGCCTCCGGGTGCGACCGGTAGTAGGCGTCGCGGTCGGCCTGGGTCCGACCCAGTCCCTCCGGAGTCACACGCGGCAGCAGCAGCCGGTTGCGGTCATCCCACCTGCGCTGGATCGCGTTCAGCCGGGTGATCTGGGGATTGGTGAGCCGGAGCTCGATCCGGCGGTCGAGCACACCGCGCGCGCCCCACGGCCCGACCCGCCGGCCGGGGCCGTACGGCGAAGGGCCGACGCGGCGGCCCTGGTTCGGGTGACGCGTGACCTGGGTCCGTCCCTTCTCGTGCCCCCGGTCCCGGTCCCGGTCCTTGTCCTTCCCCTGCGCATGGAGCGCGCCGGCCGAGGTCAGGGTGACCGCCGCGGCCAGGGCCAGCATCATGATCCGCTTCATGGTGCGACTCCTTTGGTGGGTGTGATAGTGGCTGTCTGAAATATCGGTTTCCGAGCCGAATTGGCCCGTGTGCGGGGTCACCGTCGGCCGGGCCACGACCGCTGTCAGACCCCATCACTACCGTAGGCAGCCGGCCGGCCCTGACGCCGCCCTGCGCCCAGATTCACATACCTCAAGTCCGAGCTCCGGTGTCCGAACCGCACGCCACTCTCCATCTCGTCACCGGCTCCCCGCAGGAGCTCCTCGAAGAAGCGGCAAGCCACCTCCTCGATCCGTCGCTCGCGTCTACTAACTGCATCCTCGCCGTTCGGCAGGGCGGCGTGCGCGACGATATCCTGGCGCTCGCGGCCGAGCGCGGCGTCAGCGGGTGGTTCGGCGATCCCGTCTGCATCTTCACCGAGCTGCCCAAATACCTGGGCCGCACCGCGCGAGCACCCTGCGATGACTTCGAGCGGGCGGCTATCCTGGCCGGTATCCTGCGCGGGCTCTCGGGTGAAATCTTCGGCCGGAAGCTCAGGCGGCCCGAGGATTTCCTGGGCTCCCTCGATCGGCTCCTCGGCGAGCTCGCGAGCGAGGGCGTCTCACCAGAGTCCTTCGCGCGGGCGCTCGAGAGCCGGAAGGGGCGCGACACGTTCGAGAAAAGCCGGGATCATGAGCTCGCGCTGATCTATCGCGAGTACCGCAGGGCGCTCGACACCAGAAACCGACGCGATGGTCGCGACGCCTGGATCGACTGCGCCGACGCGCTGAGCGCCGACTCCGCGGCCCTCGCGCGGCGCCTGGGTGGGCGGCGGGAAATCCGGCTCTTCGGTCTGAATGACCTGCGCGGCGGCTGGCGGCGGCTGCTCTCCGCCATCGCAGCATCCGGGGCGGTTGACCGGATCGTGGTGTATTCGGCCGAGGCGCTCGACCTCGACTTCGACGAGCGGCGCACCGCCCCGCCCCGGGGCGGCGCCGTACCGGTGGCCGGTCGCGAATGCGTGGCGGCGCCTGACGTCGATCGGGAGGTCGAAGAGGTGGCATCCCGCATCCGGACGCTGGCGGACCGTGGTGTGCCGCTGCGCCGGATCGCGGTGGTCGCCCGGCAGGCGCGGCCATATGTCGAGCTCGCGTCGGCCGCGCTCGAGCGGTGCGGCGTACCCGTAACCGCCCGGCGCCGCATCGGACTCCAGGAGATTCCGGTCGTGCGCGCAGTGCGAGCTCTCTTCAGTGCGGCCGGCGACGGCTGGAGTCGTCACGCGCTGGTGGAGGTCGCCGAGCAGCCCTACTTCGCCAGCGAGCTTGACCCCGGGATCCTCAATTTCGCCGGGTTCCGCCGCCGGATCGCCGGCCTGTCGCAGTGGGAGCGTGCGCTTCGCGATCTGCACGCCGAAGCCGCGCGGGACGAAGCCCGGCCGGCCGACGATCACGGTGAGCGGCACAACCCCCTTCCTCCCGCCTCGCGCGTCGCCGCGGCACTCGAGGGCTGGCACCGGTTCGCCGAGCGGGCGGGAGCGCTCGATGGCACGCGCACCCTCCGTGACTGGGTCGGCTGGCTGGAGGCGTTTCTCGCAAGCGATCCCTGGCGCATGGCCGACCGCATCAACGCAGTTCCCGAGGGGCGCTTCGACATCGTGCGGCTCGATCTCGCGGGCTGGGAGGCGCTCGCAGAGATCACCGCCGGCTGGAGCGCCGCACTCGACACGTGGGGCAATGCCGAGGACCGGCTGAGCATCCACGATTTTGCAGCGCAGCTCACCGAGCTGCTCCAGGGAGACATCGCCCTCTGGACGCCGATGCGCCGGGGAGTGCAGGTGCTCGAGGCGCACGCTGCCGCCTACCGATCGTTCGATCATCTCTTCCTGATCGGACTCGAAGCGGGGCGCTTCCCGCTCCGTGCCCCGGTGTCGCCGATTCTCGACGAGGGCGACCGTCGCGAGCTGGCCGCGCTCGGGGTGCCGTTCGAGACGCGGGACGCGTGGGACGCCCGTGAGCAGGAGCTGTTCGGGGTGATCGCCGCCTCGGCGGTGCAGCGGTTTACCGCCTCCTGGTCGCGGCTCGACACCGCCGGCCGGGAAGTGGTGCGATCCGCATTCGTCGACGACCTGCTCGAGAGCTCGGGGCTCGAGCCGCTGGAAATCCCGACGTCTCGCGTGCTCACCGACGGAGTGCGCCGCTATCGCGGGCACGATGCGGCCCGACAGGCGTCTCGCGCCGTCGGCATCGAGCGGATTCGCGCGGCTGGAGGGCTATCGGCCTACAACGGCCTCATCGAGGATCCGACGCTCCTCACGTGGCTGGCCCAGGCATTCGGCGACGATCGGCTCTGGAGCCCGACCCAGCTCGAGAGCTTCGCCAAGTGCCCGTGGGCCTACCTTTCGGCGCGCCTCCTTCGCCTCGTCCGGCTGGATGATCCAGACGAGGAGATGGATCCGATGACGCGCGGCTCGATCCTCCACGACGCGCTTCGTCGCTTCTATACCGAGGAGGGCGTCCGCACCGGCGGCCCGGTCTTCCTGCGTGGCGCCGACCTTACGCGCGCGCTGCCGCTCATGGAGGACGCGCTGGATGCGGCGCTGGCCGACGCGCGCGGCAAGGTATGGCTTGGGCACCCATCACTGCAGGAAGCCAAGCGGGCCGAGCTCAGACGGCTCCTCTCACGCTATCTCGCGTTTGAGACGGAGCACAACGACAAGATGTACAACAACCGCACCAACAATGCGTACATCCTGCGGACCGGCGTAGTCGAGCACGAGCTTGCGTTCGATGGACTGGTGCTCGACCGTGGCGGGGTCAGGTTCCGCTTCCGCGGCTCGATCGACCGTGTCGAGAGCGGGGTGGACGAGCGGGTGCCCGCCGGGCAATTCCTCGCCGCCGTGGACTACAAGACGAGCGCCTCGTCCGCGCCGGGCGGCGGCTGTCGGGACAGGGAACTGCCATGGGCGGACGGCGTCGTTCTGCAGGTCCCGCTCTATGCTCATGCGCTCAGCCAGCTGCGCCCCGATGCTGTCGTCGCCCGGGTAGAGTACCGCGCCATCCGGCAGCGGAAGACGGTGCATTCGCTCGAGCTCTACCAGGTCGACAGGAAGACGCACGAGATCATCGCCGACGAGTCGGCAGCGGCGCGGCTCGACGCCGCGCTCGACGCCGTCGCCGGCCACGTTCAGCGCGCGCGCCGGGGCGAGTTCCCGGCCGCGCCTGCCGAGTCGTGCGGCTGTCCCGACTTCTGTCCCTCCATCGAGATCTGCCGCGTCCCCGGCGGACCACGCAAGGCGACGAGATGATCCCCGAGCCGAATCCGATGCAGTGGGAGGCCATCCGGCGGGCGGATCGGCACACGCTCGTCGCGGCCGGAGCGGGCACGGGGAAGACGACGACAGTCGTCGGCCGCATCCTCTGGCTCCTCGGGGCCGGCATTCGCGGTGAGCGACGGGAGACCGCGATCGGGCTCCGCGACATCGGCGCGATCACCTACACCAACGCCGCGGCAGCCGACCTCAAGCGGAAGCTCCGTACGGCACTCCGCGAGTCGGGCCTCCAGTCCGTCGCGCACGAGGTGGACAACGCACGGATCGGGACGATTCACAGCTTCTGCGGCGACATCCTCCGCGAGTTCGCCCTCCGCGCGGGACGCGACCCCGGCCTTCGCATTCTCGAGGAAGGCGAGGCGGGAGCCGTCGCCGACGAAGTTGTGCATGAGACGATGCTCGCGGCGCTGGAGGACGGGACCGTTGCCGGCCTCCAGGATCTCCTCTCGGTCTGGTCGGTCGATGACGTCGCCGGCTGGACCCGGCGCCTCGTCGGTGACGGCGACCGGCTCCTGCGCATCGCCCAGCAGAGCCCGGCCGCCGGCTCCGGCGAGGCGGCGGTCATCACGCTCGCTCGCCATGCGCTGGTCCGGCTCAACGATCGGCTTGCCGACACCGGAGCGGTCGATTTCGACCGGATGATCGTCTGGACCCGCGACCTGCTCCGCCAGGAGCCGTCGGTCCGGCGTGCGCTGCAGCGCCGGCTGCACACCCTCATCGTGGACGAGTTCCAGGATGTCGATCCGGTCCAGCGCGAGATCGCCTACCTCCTCGGCGAGCCGGAGAAGGGAGACAGCCGGACCACCCGCCTCATGCTGGTCGGCGACCCGAAGCAGAGCATCTATCGCTTCCGCCGTGCCGACGTCACCGTCTGGTCAGCAGTGGAGCGCGATTTCCGGCAGGTCGGCTGGGGCGACGTCGTGACGCTGGAGGACAATTTCCGCAGCACCGCGCCGATTCTCGGCTTCGTCGATGCCACCGTCGGAACCGCGCTCGACGCGCCGCTGGATGGCGAGGCGCTGAGCGATTTCGAGGTTCCCTTCAGGCCGGTTCGCAGCACTCGGCCTGATCCCGGTGGCCCGGTCGTCGAGCTCCTGGTGCTCGCGCCGGACGGCGAGGGGGCGGCGCCGCTCGCCGCCGACGGCCGCGTCCAGGAGGCCGAAGCGGTCGCGCGCCGGCTGACGGAGCTCGCCGCCACCGGATTGAGATGGAAGGATGTGGCTCTCCTCTTCGCCTCCTGGAGCGATGTCGCGATCTACGAGGACGCGCTTGCCCGTGCGCGGATACCGACGTATGCGCTTCGGCAGGAGGGATTCTGGGAGCGGCGCGAGGTGCTCGACCTCATCCTCGCACTCGAGGCGGTCCGGGATCCACGGGACGACCGGGCGCTCTTCGGCTGGCTCCGAAGCCCCTTCGTCGGCGTGAGGGACGAGACGCTGCTGGCGATCGCCCGGGGAAGCGTCGCGCCGTACTGGCACAGTCTCACGGCGGTCGAGTGCGCCGAGCGCGAGCTCGTCGCATGGGGTGCGAGCCTGCTGGCGGAGCACGTCGCCCTGCGCGATCGCGTTCCGACCGCGGAGCTGATCGAGAGCGTGCTCGAGCGGAGCGGATATCTGGCGTACCTCTCACTCGGCGGCGACGCCGGACTTCAGGCGATCGCGAACCTGCGGAAGCTCGCGCGCATGGCGCGTCAGGCGCCGGAACAGGGCGTAGGTGATTATCTCCGTGTCTTCCATGAGTCGCGGGAGCGCGGTGACCGCGAGGGCGATGCCCGCCTGTACGGTGAGCGGGACGACGTCGTCACCATCACCTCGGTGCACAGCGCCAAGGGCCTCGAGTGGCCGGTAGTCTTCTGGTGCGACACGGGCCGGGCGCCCGGCGGTCACGGCGGCGACGCGAAGCTCATCGTCGGACGTGACCGCATTGCGCTCAAGGATCCCGATGCCGACGGCCCAGGGAATCAGCCGCTGCACTACCAGGTCCTCGCTTCCGCCGAGGAGCAGGAGAGCGCGGCGGAGCGAAAGCGGGTCTGGTACGTCGCGGCGACCCGGGCCCGGGACCGGCTCATCGTGTCCGGATTGTGCCCGGCCAGGAAGCCGGAAACGAAGAGTCCGGCCGGTGCGGTGCTGGCCGCGTTGCAGACCGTCCCTCAGGTCGACGGCGGGACATTCACCTACGCGGCCCGCGACGGAAGCGAGTTTACCGGCGTGGTGCGCCTTGCCCCCGCTCTGGAGGAAGAGCCGCCACTGCCGCCGCTTGCCGAGGCCGAACCCGCGCTTCCTGAGGCACGCGCGGAGCTGGTGGTGCCGCCTGGGCGGGTTCGGCACTCCGCCACCGAGCTCATGGAGTGGGAGCGCTGCGGCCGGCGTCACTGGTTCCGGTACATCGCGGGACTCGCAGAGCCGGAGGTCGACCGGGGTGGGGAATCGTATCTCAGCGCGGTGGCCCGCGGACAGATCGTTCACGATGTCCTCGAGCACCATGGCGACGGTACCGTGGAGCAGCTGCTCGAGGCCGCTATCGGCCGCTGGGATCCCGACGCGCCAACGCCGGACGAGCTGGCCGGCCGGCCGTATCGCGACGAGCTCAGTGGGGAAATCTCTGCGGTGGTCGACGACCCTGCATACCGGGTGCTCGCCGACACGCCGGGTGCGCAACGCGAGCTGGCCTTTCTCCAGCTCCTCTCCCCGGACGCCTGCGTCGAGGGCCGGATCGACCTCGCTGCGCCCGCTGACGGCGGGACGGTTCTGCTCGACGTAAAGACTACCCAGTGCGCTGCGGACGAGGCGCCGGGGATTGCCGCCCGGTACTCGCTGCAACGGGACACCTATCTGCGCGCGGTGGAGGCGCTCTCGGGTGAGCCGGTGACGCGGTTCGCCTTCCAGTTCTCGGCGGCGCGAACTCAGGTGTCGGAGGATGTCACCGACGCGATGCGCGCCGGCGCCGCCAGGCGGCTCGATGCCATACTGGCGGCGATGCGCCAGGGTGAGGCGCCGCTCACTCGCTTTCCGACGGAATGCCGCTTCTGCGGATACCATCGTGTCGGCTGGTGCGCGGGGGTTGGCGAGGAAGCCTCCTGATGCCCGTCCCCAAGCTCCGCCGCTGGATCGACCTTCTCGCCTCGCTGCTCCGTCGCCATTACCCGGTGCCGTTCGAGGAGATCATCCGCGAGGTGCCCGCCTACCAGTCGGGAACGAAGGCGGCGCGCCGGCGAATGTTCGAGCGCGACAAGGACGAGCTCCGGGCGGCCGGCATCCCGATCCAGACCGTAAGCGACGCCGGTGGCGAGGTGCTCGGATACCGGCTGTCACGCCGCGAATTCTACCTGCCGTACCTCTCGCTGATCGTCGACGGGCGGCCCCGCCGCCCGAAGACCGTGGACCGCGACGGCTTCCGCGCGCTGGAGCATCTCGCCTTCGAGCCGGACGAGCTCGCGGCCATCGTGCACGCCGCCGAACGCGTCGAATCGCTCGGCAACCCGTTCCTCGAGGCGAACGCGAAGTCGGCCGTGCGCAAGCTCGCGGCCGATCTTCCGGTGGATGCCGCCCGGGCGCGGGCCGAGGTCATCGCCCCGGGCCGTCCCTCGGCATCGGAGGATGTCTTCGATGTCCTCACCGAGGCGCTGGAGCGGAGGAAGCGAGTCCTGCTCGACTACCACACGATGAGCACCGACACCGCCGCCCGTCGCGCCGTCGAGCCGTACGGTCTCTTCTTCCTCGGTCACCACTGGTACCTCGCAGCCCGCGATCCCGACGCCGACGCCATCCGGAACTTCCGCGTGAGCCGCATCGCGCATGCGGCGGTGAACCCCAAACGCCCCGGCACGCCCGATTTCGAGGTCCCCTCGGGGTTCCGCCTCCGCGATCATGCCCGATCCCGCCAGGCCTGGGAGCTGGGCGACGGCGGCGCCGCCACGGTCGAGGTCGAGTTCCGGCGCGACACCGGCGCCGCCGCGGTGGCTGCCAGCCTCGGCGCCCGAGTCGACGGTGCGCCCCGGCGGCGGCTCTTCGACGTTCGGCGCGTCGACGCCTTCGTGCGCTGGCTGCTGCCGCTGGGTGACGCAGTCGTCATCATCGGGCCCGACGCCGCGCGCGACGAGTATGCCCGCCAGGCGCAGGCGACGCTCGCGCTCTACGAGGACGCCGGATGATGCAGACCGCCGCCGAGCAGCTCCGCCGCATTCTGCAGCTCATCCCGCGGCTGGCCGACGATCGTGATCATGCGATCGAGGATGTCGCGACGCAGGCCGGCATCGACCGGAAGACGCTGATGCGCGACCTCCATTCGCTGGCCGACCGCTTCGAGGACCCCAGCGGATTCATCGAGGGAGTCACCATCTTCATCGACGAGGGTCAGGTCTCCGTCCACGCGAGCCATTTCCTCCGCCCCATGCGCCTGACGCCGGCCGAGCTGGGCGCGCTCGAGCTCGGCCTGGCGATGCTGCGTGCCGAGCGGCCGCCGGAGGAGCATCGCGCCATCGACGGCGCGCGGGAGCGGCTCCGCCGCGTGATCGCAGGCACTCCCACCGATCTGCCGCTCGCCGCGGCGCTTGGCGGGGTGGACGAGCCGGCGTTCCGGGCCCGCATCCGCGCGGCGGTGCGGGACCGCCGCAAGGTGCGGCTCCTCTACCAGAAGGCCACTGCCGACGCCGCGAGCCCGCGCGTCGTCTGTCCCTACGCCACGGTGTTCGCCAGCGGCGCGTGGTACATGGTCGCGCACTGCGAGGACACCGACGCGCTGCGCTTCTTCCGGCTCGACCGCGTGCGCGGCGTGGACCTGCTGGAACAGCGGTTCCGGCGGCCGGCGGGGTTCGTCGTGGAAGACCTGGTCCAGGACGGCCGTGCCTTCCACGCGGAGGAGGCGGGATCGCTCACGGTGCGGTACGGGCCGACGATTGCGCGCTGGGTGGCGGAGCGGGAAGGGAAGGAGGTCGGGGCGGACGGCTCGCTCACGCTGGAGCATCCGCTGGCCGACCTGGACTGGGCCGTCCGCCATGTGCTTCAGTACGGTCCCGATGCGGAGGTGCTCTCGCCGCCGGCTGTACGGGCCGCGGTTCGGGAGCGCCTCAGGTCGGTCGTTACGCCGTCTGCCTAGCCGGGGGACCTACTCGATCGCGCCAACCGCGCGTGCCACATTCAGTCTTCCCTTTCCATAGTATGGGTCGGTCCCGCTCTGCCCCAGATCGTCCGCGGTCTGAAGCAGCCGCGCGCGAATGGCGGCCGGGTTCCGTCCGAGCTGCGCGACCAGCATCGCGGCCGCACCCGCCACATGCGGCGCGGATGCGCTCGTCCCCTGAACGCCGACGACGAAGATCCCGGTCTGGCAGATCGGCAGGATGAGGCTGGTGGCGGAGCATCCGCCGAACACGAACGACCCACCATTGCCGCCCGGCGCCGCGAGATCCACCGCCGAGCTCCCGAAGTTGGTGAACGTCGAGCTGGCGTCGATGTCGGTCCAGGGCCCGTTCACGCTCGCCTCCGCCGTCGGGCCGGTTGCATCGACGCAGATGACCGCCGGCGTGTTGCAGTAGGTGACGTAGCCGCTCCGGTCGTGATCCATGTCGAGCGCGTCGTTGCCGGCGGCGACGACGATCGTCGTGCCTTTCGACTGCGCGTAGCTGAAGGTCCGGTTGATGAGCCCTACGGTGCGGCCGCTCCCGGCCTTCGAGAAGGCGCTGCTGAGGCTCAGGTTGACGACATCGGCGCCGTTGTCGGCGGCATAGATCACGCCGGCGAGGACCGAGCTGAGAGGACAGATGTCGAGGTAGCTGCAGACCTTCACCGCGACCAGTGTCGTGTGCGAGGTCACGCCGGCCAGAATGAATCCCCTGCTGCTGATCGCGTTGGCCACGACGGTACCGTGGGTGTGGAGGTCGGCGACCGGATTCCGGCCGGGGAAGTACTTCTCGACCGTGTCGGCCTCGGTGAACGACACCCCGTTCACGTCGAAGGTCCCCAGCAGATCGGTCGAGTGGCCCAGGTCCACCAGCGTCTGGAGATCGAAGTACCCGTAATCGATGCCGGTGTCGAGCACGTAGACCGACACCGTCGACGAGCCCAGGACCCCGGCGGCCCATGCCTGGTCGGCATGCACCGCGCGCATGTTCCACTGGCGGGGGTAGAGGATGCTGGCCGCCGGATTGGCCTGGCTCGCGATTCCGGCAGTTCCGGCGTCGGCCACCGTTTCCCCGGACGGCGCTTCCAGCGAGATCACCATGTCGTTCGTGAGCGACTTGATGCCGGGCGAGCGCGCGAGCGTCGCTGCGCCCGTCGAGGAGAGGCCACTGACTGCGGCGAGCCCCGCCGCGCCGGAGCTCCAGACCACCGATCCGCCGAGGGCGCGGACCCGGGAGGCGAAATCGACAGGTGCCGCTCCACTGAACTCGACGATCTGCCGACCGGTCGGATTAGGAGTTTCGGCGGAAGTGGCGGCAAGGGGGGCGCCGGATGATCCGGGGCCGGCGGCATCGGTGCATCCAGCGAGGGCGGCGAGGATGAGCAGGCTCGGAACGGCGAGGGGTGGGCGCATCGATTGTATCCCTTCAGGTGCAAGGCGAGCGCAATGTGGTGTGGGGAGTGACAACTATTGGACGAACGCCACGCGCCGTCAATCGTCACTTGTGACAGTTCGGCCATCGGCCGCATAGATTATCCGGACACTCCCACTCCAGAGGCCGCATGCGTCCATCGCGCCGTTCGCGCGTCTTCGTCCTGTGTCTCGTCGCCCTGGCGGCCGGGGCGCGAACTGCGCCTGCCGCGCAGATCTCCGCCGACACCGCCCACCGCACGCTGCTCGTTCCCGATGCCGTCTGGGACGGCACCGGCGATGCGGCCCAGCGCGGCTGGGCGGTGATGGTGCGTGGCAACCGCATCGAGGCAACCGGGCCGGTCGCCCGGCTCGACGCCGCGGGCGCCGAGCGGGTGGAGCTGCCGGGCACGACCCTCATTCCCGGCCTGATCGAAGGGCACTCCCACCTGTTTCTGCACCCGTACAACGAGACGCTGTGGGACGACCAGGTCCTGAAGGAGCCACTCGGCTTCCGGATCGCGGAGGCCGTCGCCCACGCGGCTGCGACGCTCCGGGCCGGGATCACCACCACCCGCGATCTGGGGACCGAGGGGGCGCTCGACAACGACGTCCAGCTCAAGCGGGCCATCAATCGGGGCGTCATCCCCGGGCCCCGGATGATCGTTGTCACCCGCGCGATCGTGGCGACCGGCGCCTACGGACCGCGCCGGACGAATTACGCCTTCGACCCCCCGCAGGGCGCCGAAGAGGCGAGCGGCGCTGACGAGATCAGGCGCGTGGTCCGAAGCCAGATGGGCCGGGGTGCCGACTGGATCAAGGTCTACGCCGATTACGGCACCGGCCCCGCGGGCCAGACCCTGCCGACGTTCACCCTCGACGAGCTCAAGGTGCTGGTCGAGACGGCGCGGGCCGGTGGCCGCCCGGTCTCGGCGCACTCCAGCACCGCCGAGGGGATGCGCCGAGCCACGCTGGCCGGTGTCGAGACGATCGAGCACGGCGACGACGGGACACCCGAAGTCTTTCGGCTGATGAAGGAGCATGGGGTCGCGCTCTGCCCGACACTGGCAGCCGGAGAGGCATACGCCGAGTACTTCCAGCACTGGATCAAGGGGAAGGGCGAGGTGCCGGCGAGCGTGAAGGACAAACACGTGAGCTTTCGCGCGGCGCTCGACGCCGGCGTGAACATCTGTTTCGGCGGCGACGTCGGCGTCTTTACTCACGGCGAGAATGTGCGCGAGCTGGAGCTGATGGTGGAATACGGGATGACGCCGCTCGCCGCGCTCAAGTCCGCCACCAGCGGCAACGCCAGGACCTTTCACCTCGACGACCGCCTGGGCCGGATTGCGCCCGGTTACCTCGCCGATCTCGTGGCCGTTGCCGGCGATCCGACGCGGGACATCGCCGTGCTCCGGCAGGTCCGGGCGGTGTTCAAGGACGGAGCCCGCGTTCGCTAGGCCGATGGCGGAGGCGCTCGCGCCGGAGCGAATCGAACGTCTGCTGCTGAGTTTCGGTCAGCACGGCGCGAAACTCGGCCTGGGTGCGCGCCGTTACGCTGTCGAGTCGCGGCCGGATGCTCTGCATCACCGCCGCCGCCTCGCGCTGCTGGCGGCGCATCAGGCTGTCCATCTTCGTCCGCTGCTCCGGGGTGAGCTTGAGGTCACGCGCGAGCCGGCCCGCCGCGCGATCCCGCACGCGCGCCGGATCGAACCGCCCGTCCCTCGTCCATCCGGCGGGCGGCTGCCCTCCGGCGTGGGGCCTGAGGATCCAGCGATCCAGCGCGACTCCCCCCGCCATGCCGGCGAGCAGCATCACCACGATGAGTCCCGAAGCGAGCAGCGAGCCCCGGTCAAGACGCGTCGTCATCTCAGCGCTCCTCACTCAGCAGAACGGACAGCGCCAGCTCCTGATCGGTCACCATGAGCGGATCAGCCGACATGCTGTCGGTAGCCGCCACAGCGGCGACTTCGCGCATGCCGGGATCCTCCAGGTCGCTCGCAACGTCCGCAGGGCCGAGCGCCGCGCCGACGGCGAGCAGCACGCCGGCCGCGAGCCCGGTGGGGATGGCGAACCGCGCCCAGCGCGCCGCCGGCCGCTGCCACCCGCGCCGCGAGCGCTCCGCCAGGCGGAATCGCGCCGCCTCGGCGATACGGCGGGCCTGAGCGTCCCAGTCCACCGCGGCCATCGGCGTCGCGCCGAATCGAGCCAGCAGCGCGTCCCGCAGCTCCGACTCGGGCGGGCCGAGCGGCTCGGGGCTGTCCGGGTCTGCCTGCATGTGATCACTCATCGTGTTGCTCCTTCCAGCCGGCCAGCTCCACGCGAAGCCGCTTCCGGGCCGCATGCAGGGTCCAGCGCACGGTTGGCTCCGCGATCTCCAGCATTCCGGCTACCTCGGCCGTCGTGAAACCCTCGATTTCGTGCAACTGGACGACGAGCCGCTGACGGTCGCTCAGCTCGTCGAGGGCGAGTCCGAGGCGATCCCCCAGCTCGCGCTGTTCGACCAGCCGGTCGGGTGACGCGCCGCCGGAAACCACCTCGTCGTCCAGCGCATCGGTCTCGCGCACCCGTCGCGCGGCAATGGCATTCCGGCCCCGGTTCACGACGATCCGGAAGAACCACGGCCCGAACGGTCGCCGCACGTCGAACGAGTCGAGGCGATCGAGCGCGGTGATGAAGCTTTCCTGCACCAGATCCTCGGCGTCCTGGATGTGGCGAAGAAGACGGTAGGCAATGGCGAAGGCACGTCGTTGGTACCGCCGGACCAGCTCACCGAACGCCTGGGCATCGCCCTCGCGAATGCGTTCGATGAGCCGGCCCTCGTCCTGCGCGGGCGCCGTGCCGGATGAATCATCGGCAGTCCGATCCATCGGCCCGGCGCGCCGCTCCTGCTCTACTTCCGGCCGGCCCGCGCCGAGTCACGGCTCCAGCCGCGACCACCCTGTCGATCGAACTGCTGCATCCGCTGCTGAAGCTGCGCCTTCTGCTCCGCTGTCAGCACCGACTCGATCTCCTTCCGCTCGGCTTCCCGGTTCTGCCGGAGCTGCTCCATCGACTGGCGGACCTCGGGGTGCGCCTTCATGTACGCCTCGCGCTCGGTCTGCATCCGCTCACGGGCGGCCTTGCGCTCGGCCTGGATGCGCTGGCGGTCGGCGTCGGTGCGGGTGCGCCGGGCCTGGGTCATCAGCGCCTCGTTGCGGTCCTGGTACTTCTTCTGAATCTCCGTCAGCTGCGCCACCTGGCGGTCGGTGAGCCGGAGCTCGGCGCGCTGCGCCAGCAGGCGCGCGGCGAAGCCGCCCCGCATCCCGCGGCGCATGCCGGGACCGAAACGGCGGCCGGAATCGGCCTGCATCTCTGAGTGGGCTCTATCGGAAGGCTGCTGGGCCTGGAGGGTGCCTGCCAGCGGCAGGGCGAGAAGTCCCACGAGGGCCAGAAGGGGAATGCGCTTCATCTGGACTGCTCCTGCAAGGGTTCGCGGTCGGCCGGAATGGCCGCTCGACTGTGGTACAGCCGAGCGGGTCATTCCGTTTGGCCGCGGCAGGGCAGGCGCTAGATCACCGGGCCACCACCGGCACCACGACCGGGACATCCTCCCGGGAGGTCGGCATGCCGACGTGAAGCTGCAGGGGCCCGGCCGCCGGCGTCACCTCGACATCGGCGATCTCCCCCGGGGCCAGGACGATGCTTGCCGCCCTTGGCGCCGTGCGTGAAGCCGGGAGATCGGCGCCGTCCTTGGCCAGCGGTCGCCACTGGATTGGCTGGCCGCCGCTCGTCAGCGTCAGTCCCATGATGTAGTCGGTCCGGATGTTGATGATCCGGAGGCGCTGGGGCACGCCCGCCCGGAGCGTAAGCGTGTCGGTCAGCGGACGGCCGTTGAGGAGCGCCGGCGGGGGCGGACGGAAGAAGTTGATCGTCGGCCCGTCGTCGCTGATGAGCAGCACCCGGTCGGTGCTCGTGTCGCGTGCCGCGGGCTGGTCGGTCACGACGATGGCGCCGTAGAGTCCCGAGCCGATTTGCTGGAACTCGTTCGAGTGCGAGTGGTACATGAACGTGCCGGCGCGGGGCGGCGTGAAATGCACGGTGAACGAGTCACCCGGCGCGACCATCGGCAGCGTGGTGGTCCCGCTGCCGCTGAAGCCGGCGACTCCATCGGGGAAGCTCGCGAGCTCGATCCCGTGCCAGTGCACCGCCGCATCCTCGTGCGATCGGTTGACGATCGTCACGGCCACCGGCTCGCCTCGCTGGAGCACCAGCGTCGGTCCCGGAACCGGCATCGCCGTGCTGTCGGCCTCGGCCGGCGAGCCACCCAGGATGTAGGAATAGCCGGCGTACTCACCGTACACCGAGGCACGGGAGCGGATGATGAGGCGGATCGGCCGCTCGGCTCGTGTGCTCGCTACCGTCCGGCCTCTCGGTGCCACACGGATCCCCAGGACGAGTCCCGCCATGTGGTCGTGCATCGGGTTGCCGTGGCGCCCCAGCTGGTACATCGCGTGGCGAACGATCGGCTGGCCGGCGGGGGGCGGTGGGGGCATCCGCCGATCGGCTTCGAGCGCCGCATCGGGCATGATGTGGCTCGCGAAGTGACAGTGGAAGATCCAGTTGCCGCTCCGGTCGGGCGACCAGCTCATTGCCAGGGTCTGTCCCTGAATCAGCACCTCGGTGACCTCGAGACGCCCGTCGGCCGGCGCGAAGGCGGTATCGCGGACGCCGTCCCCCTTCGCGTCGACCCGGAAATAGAAGCCGTGCAGGTGCAGGGGATGCTCGAGGACGCTGACGTTCACGAAGCGCCAGTGCAGCGAATCGCCCTGGGTGGCGGTGAGTGGCTCGGTGTGCGGCCAGGTTCGGCCGTTGAACGCGATCGTCCCGTCGGGGCCGACCCCGCTCCGGGTGGTGCTGTCGATGGTGAAGAAAGTCGAGATGACGAAGATACGATCGCCGCCGGGGCGGGCGCCCGGCGGATCCACCACGATCACGCCGTTGAGCTGCCCGTCCTCGCCGAAGCGCGCGAACACCGGGCCCCGGCTGGTGCGGCCCGAGTAATAGAAGATTCCCGGCGCGTCCGGCCGGAAGGTGATCTCGCGGGTGGCACCCGGCGCGATGTCGAAGCTGTCCGAGGCATACCCGCGCGTCCGGCCCATGCCATAGATCCAGAGCGGCGCAGTCAGACGGTTGGTGACCGAGGCATGGATCGCCGTGCCCAGCGGTACGCGAAGGAGCGGCCCGGGATCCTGCAGCGGTTTCCCCACCTCCGCAAATGCCGCCACCTTGATCTTCGGGCCGCCGTCTTCCGCCGGCTCCCAGATTCCCCGTCGCGCCTCCAGGCTGACCGTCAGTACTCCGTTTCGGAGATGGCCCGCGGGGGTGCGGTTGTCGTTGGACACGATCTGGTCGGCGGCGGGACGATTGGGTAGCAGCAGCAGCAGCACCGCGCAGACGGCGCGGCCGGGCGTGGCACGGAACGAGGCGGTCATGCGACCCCTTGGTGGAGCGAGTGAGCTTCGGTGGGAAGCCCTGAACATCGCGACCGGGACGCCGGAGTCAAGTCCCCGTACCTCCCCGACGTGACCGGGACACCGTATCTTGCATCCTTCTCCCTCGGACAATCGGCACCTGACCGACCTCCTTGCCCAGCTGGCCGACTCGCTGTCGCCTACCTACCGGATCGAGCGCGAGCTCGGTGGCGGTGGCATGAGCCGCGTGTTCCTCGCAGAGGAGCCGCGGCTGGGCCGGCGGGTGGTGGTGAAGGTACTGCCCGAGGAGATGTCGCTCGGCATCCCCGGGGACCGGTTCGAGCGGGAGATTCGCCTCGCCGCTTCGCTGCAGCACCCGCATCTCGTGCCGGTCCTCAATGCCGGCTCCGCGGGCGACGTGGTCTACTACGTCATGCCCTACATAGAGGGCGACTCGCTCGCCGCGCGCATCGCCCGCGACGGGGCCCTGCCGCTGGATGACGTGATCCGCATCCTGCGAGATGTGCTCGACGCGCTGGCGTACGCCCATGCGCGCGGCGTGGTCCACCGCGACATCAAGCCCGACAACATCCTGCTCAGCGGCCGGCACGCCCTGGTGACCGACTTCGGTGTGGCGAAGGCGGTCACCGCCGCCGCGGCCGGAGGCGGCGGCACCACCCTCACGTCGACGGGCATGGCGCTCGGTACCCCCGCCTACATGGCGCCCGAGCAGGCGGCGGCCGACCCGCGGGTGGATGCGCGTGCCGACGTCTACGCCCTCGGCGTGGTCGCCTACGAGATGCTGGCGGGACGGCCGCCGTTCACCGCCCCGACCGCGCAGGCGATGCTGGCGGCCCAGGTTGCGATGAGACCCGATCCGGTGGACCGGTACCGGCCGGGGATCCCCGCCGATCTGTCGGCGCTCGTCATGCGGGCGCTCGAGAAGATTCCCGGCGACCGCCCGCAGTCCGCCGAAGAGATGCTCGGCCGGCTCGACGCGGTGCGGCCGATGACACCGGTCTCGGGGGTCCAGTCCGCGCCGACCGTTCCCACGCCGGCCGTCGCGGCGGCGGGAATGCGGACCCCCCGGCTCTTCCTCCTCTTTGCGCTGGCGACCGTCGCGCTCACCGCGACGGCGTATGGCGTGTCGCGGCTGGCCGGCCTCCCCGACTGGGTCTGGGTCGCGGTGCTGGGAGCAATGATCGCCGGACTGCCGGTCGTTCTCTACACCAACCGGATCGAGCGGCGGCGGGCCGAGCTGCGCGCCACCGGCGAGCACCGCATCTCCGGCGAGCACACCCACCAGCGCTGGTTCACCTGGCGGCGGGCGCTCTCCGGTGGCGGCGCCGCGATCGGCGCCATCATCCTGCTGAGCGGCGCCTACGTCGTCTCACGGAAGCTTGGCATCGGCCCCGCGGCCACCCTCCTCTCGGCCGGTACCCTCGGCTCCGAGGACCGGCTGGTGCTGTCGGATTTCGTCAACCGCACCGCTGACAGCTCGCTCGGCGCTGCCGTTACCGAGGCGCTGCGCGTCGATCTGGGGCAGTCGCGCGCGGTGCGGCTGCTCGACGGGCGGCAGGTCGCATCGGCGCTCCAGCGCATGGGGGCGCGGGCCGATACGACTCTCGACGAGTCGCTGGCGCGCACGCTCGCCATCCGCGAAGGCGCCAAGGCGATCGTCGCCGGAGACATCTCGCGGCTCGGCAGCGGCTACGTGCTCACGGCACGGATCGTCACCGCCGACTCCGGGGCGACGCTTGCGCCGGTGCGGGTCACCGCCGACGACGATGCCCACCTGATCGGCGCCGTGAACCACCTGTCGGCCGACCTTCGCGAGCGGATCGGCGAGTCGCTCCGGACCATCCGCTCGACCGAGCCGCTGGAGCAGGTGACGACGGCGTCGCTGCCCGCGCTCCGGCTCTATACAGCGGGTACGCGCGCCTTCGACGCCGGCCGGCTGGACATTGCCCGGCAGCTGCTCGAGCGTGCCACGCAGACCGACACCGCGTTCGCCATGGCGTGGCGCAAGCTGGCGGCCGTCTATTTCAATCTGGGGGCCGGAGTTCCGGCACAGTTCGCCGCGGCGACGCGAGCGTTCAATCACCGCGACCGGCTCCCTCCCCTCGAGCGATACCTCACCGAAGGCTTCTACTACACCCAGGCGGATCCCGAGCGCGCCATCGCCGCCTACCGGGCCGCGATCGAGAACTCGCCGGGCGACAACACCGCCGTCAACAATCTCGGACTCGTTCTCAATCGCATTGGCCGATCCGCGGTGGCGGAGTCGGTCCTGCGCGCAGCCATGGCGGCGAAGCCGACGATGACGGTGGCAGACAACCTGGTGGACGCGCTCGCCGCGCAGTCGAAATGGGTCGCGATCGACACGGTGCTCGCGCAGGCCGACCGTGCGGCTCCGCCGTCGCATCCGGGGCGGGTCATCATCCGGCTCACGGCGGCCTTTGCCCGGCGGGACTACGCCCGCGCCGAGAGCCTGATCGCCGCGAACGAAATCCGGAAGGGCGGGGCCCTGCCGATGCCGCCGGTCTTCAACTCCCGCATCGTGCTCGACATCTACCGCGGTCGCTTCGCCCGGGCGACGCGGCTTGCGCGGGAGGTCAGTGAATCCACCCTGGCCCGGGGTGAGCGGCGTGATGCGGCGGAGGCTGCCATCGTTCCTGCGGCGCTGCTGGCGACGAGCGGCCGGACCGGGGAAGCCAAAGGCGAGCTGAAGGCCGCGCTCGGCGGCCCCGTCTACCGGGACCTTCCGGATGCCCAGGTGCCCGTCTGGTCCCTCGCCCAGGTGTACGCCGCGCTGGGAGACGTCGCGGGCGTGCGGCGGGCCCGACAGATCTTCGAGACCACTCAACCGCCCATGAGCAGGCTCGCCGGCGATTCGGTCGAGTGGGTGGCGCTCGAAGCCCAGGCCGAGCACCGCTGGCGCGAGGCCGCCGCAGGGTTCAGCCGCGAAGCCGACATCCGCAAGTGCTCGCCCTGCGGTTCCTTCTCCGCTGGGCAGATGTGGGAGGCCGCGGGCGTACCCGACTCGGCCATCGCCTACTACCGGCTTGGCACCGATCGTCCGGAGCTGTATTCCAACGAGGAACCGTCGCTCTATCCCCTGGTCCTTCGCCGCCTCGGCGACCTCTACGAGCAGCGGGGGGACCGGGCGGCGGCGATCGAGTGGTACAGCCGCTTCGTGGATCTCTGGCACGATGCCGATCCCGATCTCCAGCCTGTCGTTCGCGAGATTCGCGATCGCATCGCCCGGCTCACGGCCGAGCCGCGGTCGCCCTGACTCCTGCGACGA
Organism: Bacillota bacterium; assembly: GCA_050257015.1. Classification (GTDB taxonomy): domain Bacteria; phylum Gemmatimonadota; class Gemmatimonadetes; order Gemmatimonadales; family GWC2-71-9; genus JAICUF01. The sequence continues at coordinate 33,152 of JBLMWC010000019.1, forward strand.
CGGGAGTCAGTTCCTCGGGATACGCTGCCACCAGCTCGGGTGGCGCCGCCACCTTCCGCTTCGCCAGCATCGCTTCCAGCATCACCGCGTTGACCAGCGCCTTGGCCTTGTAGTGGTTGTTGGTGATGACGTAGGTCTCCTCCGCCTCGGCATCGATCTCGCGCGCTCGCCGCACCCACGGCTTCAGCTCCGCCGCCGGGTAGAGGTAGTCGTAGCGGGCCGCGACTCCCGCATCCTTCCGGAACCAGTCCTGGTAGTTCCTGCCGTGCACCCGGATGTAGCCGACCCCCGATGTCACCCGCGCGCTCGGCTTGATGCTGTGACGATAGAGCGGCTGGTCGATGTTGACGAAGCCGATCGCTCGCTCCACCAGCTCGTCGTAGAACTCCGGCACGTTCCAGCTCTCGTGGCGCACCTCGAGCACCAGGGGAAAACGGCGGAACGTCATGGTGACGTCGTCGAGCCACTGCCGGTTCTCGTCGCTCCGGCGAAACGACCAGGGAAACTGCAGCAGCACCGCACCGAGCCGGCCGGCGCGGTGCAGCGGATCGAGGCCGCGGCAGGTCTCCCGGACCTCGGCGCGGGTGAACGCCTCGTTCCGCTCGTGGGTGAACCGCTTCCAGAGCTTCGCGGTGAATCGGAACCGGGGGTTCGGTGCCACGCGCCCGAGCCACTTCCTCGCGGTTTCCGGAGTCGGCGGACCGTAGTAGCTGCTGTTGACCTCGATGGTGTCGAACCACTGCGCGAGGTACGCCAAGGGGTCGAAGCCCTTAGGCTTCGGCTCGGGGTACGCGAACCCCGCCCAGTCCTTGTAGTTCCACCCCGCAGGGCCGACCCGGATCATGACCCATCATCGCGGCCCGGCGGGCCGCCCGCGGTGATCCCCGGCGCCCCCCGTTGTGATCCAGGTCGTTGCTGGCTTGGGCAGCGGTCCCTACCTTGAGAGATATATGGATCAACCATGCGGTCATATCGTCCAGCTCTACGGGGGTGACGCCGCCCTCCTCCTGGAGCGCGCCGGGCGCTTCCTGGGTGAGGGACTCGCTTTGGGCGAGCCCGCGCTGATCGTAGCGACCGCCGGCCACTGCGACGATCTCCTCCGCCGCCTGGCGGCGGGCGGGCACCAGCCGATCGGGGCGATCCATGACGGTTTCCTCTCGGTAAGCGACGCGCACGAGGTGCTGCGGGCGGTCATGGTGGGAGGGGCGCCCGACTGGGCCGCGTTCGAGGGGGTGCTGGGCCACGCCGTCCGTGCCTTGCGGGGCCAGACCGGCGCGTCCCGCATCCGGGTCTACGGCGAAATGCTCGGGATTCTCTGGCAGGCGGGGCAGGCCGACGCGGCGCTGACGCTCGAGGAGTACTGGAACCGACTCCTCGGCGAAGGGACCTTCAGCCTCTTTTGCAGCTACCCCGTCGACGTGCTGGATGACGGTCTCGATGCCGAAGCGCTGGGACCACTCCTCGCGGCGCACAGCCACGTCGTCTCCGGCGGGCCCTCGCTCGAGCCCCAGCCGCCGTCGCACTGGGTCCGGAAGCACTTCCCGGACCGCGCCGACGCCATACTGGAGCGCGCTCGCCGCGATCCGGACTCACACCGAAGGGCGGGCTGAGTGAACGACGACGCGTCCCGCGAGTTCGACCGGGACCATCTCGCCGCCATCGTCGACTCTTCGGAAGACGCGATCGTGAGCAAGTTCCTCGACGGGACGATCCGCAGCTGGAACGCCGCCGCCGAGCGGATCTTCGGCTACACCGCCGACGAGATGATCGGCAGCTCGATCTTCCGCCTGATTCCGCCGGAGCTGCACGACGAGGAGCGCCATATCCTCGCCGAGATCCGCCAGGGTCGGTCGATCTCCCACTACGAGACACAGCGGCTGCGCAAGGACGGCACCCGCATCCTCATCTCGCTGACGGTTTCGCCGGTACGGGACTCGAAGGGGAAGCTGATCGGGGCCGCGTCGGTGAAGCGCGACATCACCGCCCAGCGCAACCTCGAGGAGCAGCTTCGCCAGGCGCAGAAGATGGAGGCGCTCGGCCAGCTCGCCGGCGGCGTGGCCCACGACTTCAACAACATCCTGACGATCATCTCGGGGTTCGCCGCGTTCCTCGGCCGCTCGATTCCGACGGACTCACCGGCGTATCCGGACCTTCTCGGCATCGAGCAGGCGACCGACCGGGCGACTCAGCTCACCCAGCAGCTGCTGTCCTTCGCCCGCCAGCAGGCACCGCGTATCGAGGTCCTCGATCTCGCCGCCGTCGTCAACGAGGTGGCGACGATGCTGCGGCGCCTCCTCGGCGACCATATCCGGCTCGAGGTCCGCCCCACTGCCGCGCCGGCCTGGGTGCGCGCCGATCGCGGCCAGATGTCCCAGGTGCTGATCAACCTCGGCGTGAATGCACGCGACGCGATGCCCGACGGCGGCACGCTCACGATCGGCGTGCACGACGACGCGCGCGCCGATGTCGTGGTGCTCACCGTGCGCGATACCGGGCACGGCATGGACCAGGCGACGCAGTCGCGGCTGTTCGAGCGGTTCTTCACGACCAAGCCGGAAGGACATGGCACCGGACTCGGGCTCACCACCGTTTCGGGAATCGTGCACGGTGCCGGCGGCCGGATCGAGGTCGAGAGCGCGCCGGGCGAAGGCGCCACCTTCCGGGTGACCTTCCCTCGGGCCGCGCAGGAGCCGGCGGATGCCGAAGCGCCCGCAGGGGAGAGGCTTCAGGGACACGAAACGGTGCTGGTGGTGGACGACGAGAGCGGCGTGGCGAGCCTCGCCGCGCGGATCCTTCTCGACTACGGCTATTCGGTCGTCCAGGCGACGGGGCCCGGCGCGGCGCTGCTCGCCGTCGCGCAGCGGACGACTCCGCTGGACCTGGTGGTCACCGACCTCGTCATGCCCGGGCTCGACGGCCGCGCACTGGTCGAGCAGCTCCGCGTTCACGAGCCCGGCCTCAAGGCGCTCTACCTTACCGGCCACGGAAACAGGGTGCTGCGCGACATGCAGGACCGCGGGGCCGACGCGCCGATCATCACCAAGCCGTTCACTCCGGTCCAGCTCGCAGCCGCGGTGCGCCGCGTGCTCGATACGCAGCGGGCCGCGGAGCCGGACCGAAAGGTGAACGGCGGGAAGGCCAACGGCGGCGCGCGCTAGCTGCTCGCGGGTCCGCCCATCTCGACCTCGATCGTCCGCTGCTTTCCGTCGTCGACCAGCTCGATGCGCCCGCCCTCCGCCGCCTGGCCGTCCACCGTCACCCGCATGACCCCGCGATTCACGTGCGCGGCATTCCGCACCCGGATCGCGTAGACCGTATTTCCGAAGCGGTAGTCGAGCTCGAATCCATCCCATTCGCGGGGGATCACCGGGTCGAAAGTCAGCTGCGCTCCCGCGCGCTCGAACCCCAGGATCGCTTCCAGCGCCACGCGGTACATCCAGCTCGCCGATCCGGTATACCACGTCCAGCCGCCGCGCCCCACGTGCCCCTCCGCGGTGTAGACGTCCGCCGCCACGACGTACGGCTCGACTCGATACCGGGCCACCTCCTCCGGCGTGCGCGCATGGGTCAGCGGATTCAGCATCTGGAACAGCTCGAAGGCACGGTTGCCGTCGCCGCGCATCGCCGTCGCGAGCACGGCCCACAGCGCTGCGTGGGTATACTGGGCGCCGTTCTCGCGGACGCCGGGCACATAGCCCTTGATATACCCCGGATCATGCGGCATCCGGTCGAACGGCGGGGTCAGGAGCATGATCAGCCGCGCATCGTCCCGGACGAGGTGGTGGCCGAGTGACTCCATGGCCTGCGCGGTGCGCTCCGCCGAGCCCGCGCGCGCGATGACGCTCCAGCTCTGCGCGATCGAGTCGATGCGGCATTCCTCACTCTGTGCCGAGCCGAGCGGGGTGCCGTCGTCGAAGTACGCGCGGCGGTACCACGCCCCGTCCCAGGCGTCCCGCTCGGCCGCCGTCACGTAGCCGTCCGCCGTGGCGCGGAATTCCGCAGCCGTGGCGGTGTCCCCCCGTGCATCGGCGATCGCCGCGAACCGGCGGAGCGTGTCGGTCAGGAACCACGCCAGCCAGACGCTCTCGCCGCGGCCCTCGATCCCGACGCGGTTGAGACCGTCGTTCCAGTCGCCCGATCCGATGAGGGGAAGCCCGTGCGGCCCGTGGGTGGCCGCCTTCCGGAGCGCCCGCAGGCAATGCTCGTAGACGGTGCCCGTCTCGCCGGACTCCTGCGGAAGGTCGTAGATCTCGTCCTCACCCTCGGCCAGAAGCCGCATCCGGAGAAACGGCGCCTTTTCATCCAGGACGCTGCCGTCACCGGTGACGCGCACGTACTGCTCGACGCAGTAGGGCAGCCACGCCAGATCGTCCGAGAAGCGGGTGCGGATGCCGCGCCCGCTCTGGGGATGCCACCAGTGCTGCACGTCGCCCTCGACGAACTGGCGCCCGGCTGACTCGACGATGTGCGCGCGCGTCACCCCCGGCTCGGCATGGACGAAGGCCATGCCGTCCTGCAGCTGATCGCGGAAGCCATAGGCGCCGCTCGACTGGTAGAGCGCCGAGCGGGCCCACATGCGGCAGGCGAGCGCCTGGTACAGCACGGCGCGGTTCACGATCGCGTCGAACTCAGGCGACGGCGTGCGGACCGTGATCGTGGAGAGTCGCCGCGCCCACGCGGCCTCCGCTGCCTCGAGCGCGCCGGCCGCGGCGACATCGGGACGGTATCGCTCGATGAGGACGCGTGCCTCGTCATCGCCCCGGGCGGCGCCGAGCAGGATCACGACCTCGACCCGCGCCCCCGGAGCGAGCGGAATGATGCGCTGAAGCGCCGCGCACGGGTCGAGGCCGGCGCCGGTGCGCCCGGCCAGGCGCTGCCGGGTGAGTCCCTCCGGGTTGGCCGGCCCCCGGTTCCGCCCGAGGAACTCGCGGCGGTCGCCGGTATGACTGGCCAGGGTCCCGCTCATCCAGCTGAATGCCACCTGGTCCGCGAAGAGCTTGTCGAAGAAGTTCTGCGCCAGGATCGCGCCGGTGCCGCGGTCGAAGCGCGTCCGGATGTCGTGCTCGGTCCGCTCGCGGAAGACGCCGAGGGTCCACTCGACGTAGCTGGTGACGCTGATCCGGCGGGCCGACGCGCCCCGGTTGATGAGCTCGAGCCGCGCGATCCGGACCGGGTCCTCGGTGGCCATGCCGACGGTGAGCGTGGCGGCGATCTCGGTGTGCTCGTGACTGAAGACCGAGGCCCCTGCCTCGTGGCGGACGACGTACGGTCCTGCGTGGCGGACCGGACCGGGCGTGACCGTCCAGACGTCGCCGGTTTCCTCGTCGCGGAGATACACCACGTCGCCGGGAGTGTCGCTGACCGGATCGTTGTGCCAGGGCGTCAGGCGGTAGAAGTGGCTGTTCCCGACCCAGCTGAAGCCGCCGCCGCACTCGGTCACGACGAAGCCCGCGGCGGCGTTGGCGATCACGTTGACCCAGGGCGCCGGCGGCAGATGCGCGCCGTCGAGCCGCATCTCGTAGTCGAGCGCCGGCGTGAGTCCGCCCAGCCCGTTGAACAGCGCGAGCGGTGCCGGCGCCGGAGGCGCGGGCGCGTTGGGGGCCAGCGCCTGCTTGACCTTGCGCGCGGCCACGGCGAGCGGATGGGCTACCAGCGGACCGGGATACTCGACTGGCGCGTCGGGCAGGTCGCGCAGGACCTCGAGTCCGGCGCTGTCGCACACGATGTGCACCCGCGCCACCGCGCGCAGCAGGGCGACATCCTCGGGCGAAAGGAGATCCTGCCGGCGGATGAAGACGCCGCCATGCTGATCGATCTGCGCACCCTCGGTGGAGCCGCGCACCGCAGCCTGGATCTGGTCGTTCAGGTCCTGCAGGTACGTCGCCGGCATCGTGTTGAGGATGACGAGGTCGACGCCCAGTCCGTGCAGGCGCCAGTAGTAGTGCGCGCTCAGCAGCTGGCGCACCGTCGGCAGTCCCTCGGCCGAGTCGATCATGGCGAGGAGGATCGGCAGGTCGCCCGAGATCCCGTGGGTCCAGAGCGCTTCCTGGCTCCGCGTGTTCCGCTCCAGCTCCTCCTCCGTCGCGCGGAGCGCCGGATGGGGATAGATGAGGTGGCCGGCGAGCTGCTGATACAGCGCCGACTCGGCCGGCGACACGCCGATGTCCTGGAGCTCCATCTGCGAGCGCGTCCACGAGAGATCGAAGGCGCGCTGCGCGCCGTAGAGGTCGTTGTACCGGTCGGCCAGCTCGATGGCGCGGTCCCGCTCCGGCTGAACCAGCGTGGTGAAGGCGACCCGGGCCGACTTGCCCGCCGGCACCGTGATGCGGACGCGGATGGCGAAGATCGGGTCGAGCACCGGCCCCGTGGCGCCGCTCAGCTCGGCGCCGTCGTCCATCGCCACGGGGTTGGCGGTGGTACGGCCGCGGCCGATGAACGCGGCGCGATCAGTCTCCCAGCTCACCGCGTCGGGGCCGCCGCGCTCCGCCGCAACGACGTGAGCGCACCAGAGGCGCGTCTCGTTGGCGGAGCGGGGACGCCGGCTCGCGAGGATTGCCGTCTGGGCGGCGACCCACTCGGTCTGGACGAAGAGGTTGCCGAAAGCGGGATGAGCCCGGTCGGCGTCCTGGGGGGCGAGCACGATCTCGCCGTAGCTGGTCAGCTCGAGTGTGCGCTCGGTCCACGCGTGGTTCGTGATCGTCACGCGGCGCACCTCGGCCCGGTCGTCCGGCACGACGGCGATCTCCATCTGCGTCTCGATCTCGCCGTCGCGGCGCTGGAAGCTCACGCGGTCGGACGCGAAGGCGGCGCGGTAGCGGTCCGCCGGCCGGCAGACCGGCTGGTGCGCCGCGGACCAGACCCTGCCGTCGGTGAGATCCTTGATGTAGCACCACTGGCCGTAGTGGTCGCGCGTCGAGTCGGAGCGCCAGCGGGTGACGGCGTGGTAGTCGTAACGGCTCGAGCCGGCGCCGCTGTTGGTGAGCAGGACGGTGTAGGGCAGGGCGCCGAGCAGCGCGACCCGCGGCCGCGCGGTGTCGGGCGTCGTGTATTCCCGCACCGCGGGGAGCTCGCGCTCGCCGCGATCGCGCGTTTCCACCCCGGTGTCCGTCTGCGGCTCCTGGCTCACGAAGCGGCGCGGGATGCGCTCGCTCAGGAGCACCTCGGCGGAGCGGATCAGGGGATCGCCGTGGAAGCGGGTCTGCCAGATCCGGTCGGTAAGGGCGTTGCCGAGCGACACGAGCCCCATGCCGATGTGGTGTGCCATGAAGGTGCCCACCACCGCGGAGCGCGCGTCGGGCGCCGGACGCGTGAAATCGATCGCGTCGCGGAAGCCGTACGGGCCCAGAGCCCCTTCCCGCTCGACCGTGATGAGGTTGCTCATCGCGGCGGCGGGATCGACGTGGAGCGCGAGCAGCGACGCATACGGCGCCACCACCAGCTCCTTGCTGAGCCCCCGCTTGAGCGCGAGGTTCGGGACGCCGAACGCGCGGTACTGATAGGTGCCGTGCCGGTCGCGCACGTTGTACGCCGACTCCGACATCCCCCACGGGGCGGCGTTCTCCCGGCCGTACGCGATCTGCCGCTCGACTGCGCCGCGATGCGTCTGGTGGAGCAGGGTGAACGGCGGCGACCGCATGACCAGCACCGGCATCAGGTACTCGAACATGCTTCCGCTCCACGACACGAGCGCGGTCGCGCCGCCCTCGATCGTGAGGCTGCGACCCAGCCGGAACCAGTGCTCGGGCGGCACGTCATCCTTGGCGATCGCGAAGAAGCTCGCCAGCCGCGCCTCCGACGCCAGGAGGTCGTAGTAGGAGTTGTCGAGCACGCCCACTGCGTCGACGTAGCCGATGGAAAAGAGCTTCCGCTGCCGGTCGAACAGAAGCTTGAAGTCCATCGCCACGGCGTACTCGTGCGCCCGGCGGGCCAGCACCGCGAGGCGCGCCGCCTCTTCCGCCGCCGTCGGCGAGGGGGCGCCCGCGGGATCGTTATCCGGCGCCTCCTTCGCCCGCGCGACCGCCCAGCGCATCCACCACAGCGCGTCGGCGGAGGTCGCGGGATCGGCCTCGGCCGCGCCGAGCGCCGCCTGGAGGTGTGGCCGTATGGTGGCGACCGTCGCCGCATCAGCCGCCGCCTTCAGCTCGCGCGCTGCCTCGGCTCCCGGCTCCGATGCGACCGCGAGCGCGGCGGCCGCGTGCAATACCTCCTCGAGGAAGGCCGGCTGGGGAGCCGGCGCGAGGCACGCCTGCTTCAGCGCGAGGAGGTGACCGGCCAGGTTGCCGCTGTCCACCGTGGAGACATAGGCCGGCTCCAGCACGCTCAGGTCGCTGAGGTCGTACCAGTTGTAGAAGTGACCGCAGCAGCGGCGCATCCGCTCGAGCGACCTGAACACTCCTTCCAGCCGCCGGATCATCCCCTCGGTCGTCACGAAGCCGAGGTCGCGCGCAGTCACGATCGACAGCAGATGCAGCCCGATGTTGGTCGGCGAGGTGCGGCCGGCCACCACCGGCTCGGGCGTCTCCTGGAAGTTGTCGGGTGCGAGCCCATGGGTCTCGTCCGTGACGAACGTCTCGAAGTACCGCCAGTGAAGGAGGGCGTAGCGGAGCGAGCGGAGCCGGTCGGCCGCGCCGAGCCGGAGCGACCGCTCGATCGGAGGCCGGCTCAGCGCGTGCGCCACTGCCGGCGCCGCCATCCAGCAGAGGGTGAGTGGCAGCGCGGCCGGCAGGGTGCCAGCCCACGCCGCGAGCCCTGTGATGACGGCGGCGACGACCACCGAGGGGCCGAGGCGCCGCCACGCGATACGCTGGAGCGGACGGCTGCTCCGCTCCACCTGTGATGCCGCGTGCCACTCGAGCAGGTGCCGTCGGCTCACCAGCATCCGGTAGAGCGTCCGGCTGATCGCGTCGGCCGACAGCGCTGCCTGGTGGGCCAGGAAGACGACGGCCAGGATGAACTGGTCGGCGCTCGCCCCCGCGTCGCGGGCCACCGCCTTGTAGTAGCCGCGCCACGAGCCGTCGCGCGGCGGCCGGATCACCGCCAGCAGGGTGCTCAGGAGCCAGGGCCAGGCCACGGCGAGGAGGACGATCCCGGTCCACACGAGCGGTGACCCCGGCAGCACGGTACACCCCGCCACGAAGAGCGCGACCTGGAAGATCTCGACCAGGCTCCGCCGGAGATTGTCGAGGATCTTCCAGCGCGAGATGGTGGAGAGCGGGTTGGGGGCGAGCCCGTCCCTCGCCGGTACCCGCGCACGGAGCCACGGCAGGAGTTGCCAGTCGCCCCGGATCCACCGGTGCTTGCGGCGCGCGTGGGTGAGATAGGTGGCGGGGTAGTCATCGAAGAGCTGGACGTCGGTCATCAGCGCAGCGCCGGCGAACGCCCCCTCGATGAGGTCGTGGCTCAGGAGCGCATTCTCGGGGAACCGACCCTCCGTGGCCCGCTCGAAGGCGGCGACGTCGTAGATCCCCTTCCCGGTATAGCTCCCCTCGCCGTACAGGTCCTGGTAGACGTCCGACACCGCGGTCGTGTAGGGGTCCACGCCCGGATGCCCCGAGTGTACCGCGGCGAAGCGCGTCCGGTACGCGCTCGTGAGCGCGACGCCGACGCGCGGCTGCAGGATGGCATAGCCCCGGACGACGCGGCCGAGCGCGGGATCGAACTGGGCGCGGTTCAGTGGATGCGCCAGCGCGCCCACCATCAGATCGGCTGCGTCGCGGGGAAGCGTCGTGTCGGAGTCGAGAGTGAGGACACAGCTCGCGCCACGGAGTCGCTCCGCGTCGCCGGCCACGGTGGTGAACGGCGCGATCGGCCCGCCCAGGAGAAAGGCATTGAACTGCCCGAGCTTGCCGCGCTTGCGCTCCCAGCCCATCCACACCCCCTGCCGGGGATTCCACTGCCGGGAGCGATGCAGCAGGTGGAAGGCACAGTGGCCGCCTTCACCGTATGCCCGATTGAGCGCCTGGATCCCCTCGACTGCCGCCGCGAGGATCGCGTCGTCGTCGGGCTCGTGCTCGTGCGCGGCATCGGCGAAATCGCCCAGCAGGGCGAAGTGGATGTTGCGCTCGCGATTGGCGAGGAACTGAACTTCCAGATGCTCCAGCTGTTCGCGGACCACCTCGACGCTCGGGAGGAGCGTCGGCACCACCACGACGGTGCGCATCTCGTCGGGTACCCCCCGCTCCCTGAAATCGAGCTTGGGGAGACGGGCCGGCGGCAGCACTACCGTGAGCAGCTGGTTGACCGTCGCCACGGCCACCTCGCTCACCGGCACCAGCGCGAGGAGGAGGAGCAGCGCCTGCGCCGCAGGCGTCGCCGGATGCACCAGCGCGAACAGCGCGGCAAGGAGGAGGAGGCTGAGCAGCAGCATGCCGCCGAAGTAGGAGCTGCCCGGATGACTGCTCATCAGCCGGAAGAGCCGCTCCCGCCAGTCGGGGCGGTAGCCGACGGCGCGCTCCAGCTCGATCCGGCCGGAGTCGATGAGGAAGAAGCCGACGTGCGTCTCGCGGACGGCGGCCCCCGCGTCGCGTCGCGCCTCCGCGAGAGCGATCGCCCGGCGCGCGACGTCCTCCTCTTCGGCGCGGGCGCCGCGGGCGACGTTCTCGACGACGTGGCGATAGTGGTCGCGCGTCTCGAACGTCATCGCCGCGTAGTGGGCCGAGGGGTCCTCGCGCAACGTCGCCTCGGTGAGGCTCTGCGACTCGAAGAAGACATCCCAGTCGAGCCGCGAGATCCGGCGAAGACTCGTCAGGTGATTCGCCATCATCACCTGCGTGAGCGCGAGCCGCTGGTTCGACCGCGTCACCGCGTCCTCGGCCGTCAGCGCCTCCTCGGCGATCCACTGCTCGAGCCAGAGGAGCTTGCGGAACTCGGCCTGATAGCCGCGAATCTGCTGGAAGAGGCGGGCGACGAAGATCGGCGTGAGCGGCGGGTGATCGTCGACGAAGCGGCCGAGGGTGTCGGTAAGCGCCTTGGGAGAGGTGCGGCTCGCCTCCTCCAGCTGCCGGGCCCATTCGTCGGCGGATTCCAGCTCGGACAGCCGCTGCATCACCCGCACCGCCAGCCGGCGGATGTTCTCCACCAGGCCGAGCCGGAGGACGGTCGGCACCGCCCACAGCTCGCCCATGTTGAGCACCGCACCGGTCTGGAACTCCCGGACGAAGAGCCCGATGTTCTCGATGTCGAGGTGGCCTTCGGTGTGGGCGATCAGCTCGATGGCGAGCTCGTAGATCCGCGGGTATCCCGCGAGCGGCCCCTCGGCGAGCTTCGGCAGCTCCGCGTAGTAGCCGCGGGGCAGGTGCAGCCGGATCTCGCGGATGTGCTCCTGCACGACGTAGAAGTTGTCGAGCAGCCAGTCACCCGCGGAGCTGATGTCGGTGCCGCGATCAACCGCGGCGGTGAGGGCGTCGCGGGTCTCCTCCAGCAGCCGCTCGGTGTCGTCGAGCCGGCCCAGCAGGGGGCCGGCATCGAGCGGACGCAGCCAGCGCCGGATGGGCCGCTCCCCCGGGACCGAGCGCTGCCGGAGGCCCAGTGCCCGCGCATGGGCCGCGAGTCCCTCGACACCGAGCAGCTGCCCGCGAAAGGGCCCGACCCGCCGCTCGGCGGCGTCGTCCCGAAGTCTCTTGAAGAAGCCGCGTTCAGCCGGCGGAATGACAGTAGCCACGAAGTCCTGCTCCGATCGGTAGACGTCCGATCAGAATCTCATACCGTCAGGACCAGATTGTCACCCGTACGGCGAATCTCGCCTACCGGAATGTGCCCGGGCTCACACTGTAGAGCAGCTGCGGCGCGCCCGCTTCCTCCTCGGGAGACCAGAAGCCCATCTGCTCCTCCCATCGGAGCGTCTGCACCCGCCGGCCGCCGATCGTGATGAAGCCCGCGGCCCGCGAGGCGACGGCGCCGAGCCGCCGAAGGTCGCGGAGACTGCGGATCACGGTGCCGCTCCGCTCCGCGACGATGCGCCGGGCAGTGCCCGGCCCGATGCCGGGAACCCGGAGCAGCTCCTCGGCTGCCGCCGTTCGCACCTCCACCGGGAAACGCTCCGGATGCGCGAGCGCCCAGGCCGCCTTCGGATCGGTCGCCAGCGGGAGATTGCCCGCCGCATCGAACACGACCTCGTCGGCCGAGAAGCCGTAGCCGCGGATGAGGTGGTCGGTCTGGTAGAGCCGGTGCTCACGCAGGACCGGAGTCGCCCGGATGCCTTCCATCGGCGTCTCGGTGATCGGGCGGAAGGCGCTGAACTGCGCGTGGTGCATCCCGCCTCCGGCGTAGAGGCCGGTCACCCGCTCCAGGATCGTCCGGTCGGTGTCGGGCGTGGCACCGACGACGAACTGCATCGTCATCCCCGCGGTCCCGCCGGGCCTGAGCCGGTCCCGTGGCCGGCCGTCCCGCTCCTCGGCCCGGCGGCGGGTGATCTGGGACCGGGCCCGCTCGAGCGCGGCGAGGGTGACGTCCAGGTTCTTCTCGGGCGCGATGCGGGAGAGGGTGGCGCCGCACGGTGCTTCGAGATTCACGGAGACGCGGTTGGCGAGCTCGGTGAGCCGGTCGACCTGTGCAGGCTCCGCGCCCGGCACGATCTTGACGTGGATGTAGCCGCCGAAGCGGTCGCGCATTCGGATCAGCTCCAGCGCCGTGATCAGGTCATCCATGACCTTCACTGGCCGGCCGGGGATGCCGGTGGTGACGAAGAGCCCGTCGCACCAGTTGCGACGGAGCGCCCCGCTGAAGATGCGGGCGAGCTCCTCCGGCTTGAGCAGCGTTCGCGGCATCGAGCGATCGCGCCGCATCGGGCAGTAATGGCAGTTGAAGCTGCACGCGTTCGTCATCAGAATGCGGAGGAGCCGGGTCCGTCCCGACGCGTACCGCAGGTCGCGGATGTTGATCGGACGAAGGGCGCCGACCTCGTCGGCGTGGCGCAGCCGGGGCGGCAGCGCCCGCGGCGACGGCGAATCGAAGTCGTCGGCGGCATCCGCCATGAGCGTGGCGATCTTCTGGTCGAGCGAGGGGGTGCGCATCGGCGTGCTCCGGTGGAAGTCCAGAGGGTCGGAGTCAGTGCGGCGGCGCGACGCGTCATTGCGAGGAGCGAAGCGACGAAGCAATCGGGTCGCGCAGGCGGCATTCCCGGGCATGAGCGGAGGCTCACCATGAGCCGCCGGATTGCCGCGGCCCCTGCGGGGCCTCGCAATGACGCGCCAGGGGTTCGTCCTGGCGCGTGTCCGAGACCCCCTCACTATACCGAATAAAACCCGAAACGCAAGCAGCCCCTCCGTGAGCCATCCCACCGCGGTCCCCGCCCGCCGGAGCCATTCTTCGCCATGCCACGCTCGCGGATCTTTCTTCTCTCACCCGCCCACTGCGGCGGGAAGCGGGCGGGCTATCTGCTCGACGATCGCGCCCGGTTTCCACTCGCTCAGCGCATTCGGGAGGAAGGAATCACCCTGGGCGAGGCATTCAGCTTTCTGAGCGGACTCTACTTTCGCGGGAAGCTGGCGTACGCGACGCGGTTCGCGCGCCCGAAGGGAGCGGAAGGCGCGGTCCAGGTCATCACCGCCAACCGCGGCCTCCT
>JBLMWC010000020.1:0-25362 GCA_050257015.1 Bacillota bacterium
CGTCGCTGGCGGCGGGCAATACCGTTCAGGTCGGGCTCAGGCGTTTTCTGCTGGAGGCGCGCACGCCGCTCTTCGTCGAAAGCAGCGACCCGTCGGTGGTGCGCATCGTCGACCCGGCATCGGGCGCGCTGCCGAACGATGAGAACATGATCATCCGGTTCACCGGGGTGGACGGCGGGACCGATCGGCGGAGTGCCGTGATCCGGGTGCGACTGGGCACGAGCACCGGTCCGGTGGCGCAGGAGCTCCATGTCGTGGTGTTCCGGCCGGTCGCGGTGCGGGTGACGCCGCACCTCATCACCGTCAACAGCAAGTCGGCGACCGGATCGCCGCCGATCGCCGATGTACCCGCCATCATGCGGAAGGTGGCCGACATCTGGACGGTCGCGGGCGTGACATTCACCGTGCTGCCCACCCGCGTCCAGACGTTCACGTTCAAGGCCGTCGATCTGGTGGACGCGGCCACGATGCCCGGCGAGCTCGGCCCGCTCCTCGCCAACCGGATGCCCGATGGCACACCCAACTGGGTTCCGAACACCATCAACGTGTACTTCGTGGTCCAGATCAGCGGGCCGATCGTGCTCGGGTTCGGCTTCAGCCGTGCGTCGTTCGCGGGTGTCGGTCTGCCCAACCCGGGGATCATCCTGGCGGACCGCAGCCCGTTCGGTCCCCGCACCGGCGTCATGCATTTCGCGCAGACCCTGGCGCACGAGTTCGGGCACTTCTTCACCCTGGCACACGCCGGCGGCGCGCAGATTCCGAACGAGCGCGAGGACACCTGGTCACGCCGGATGCTGATGCAGAACTTCAATCCGCTCCGCGGACACGACCCGTTCCCGGCCAACGACAGCAAGGGAAACCCCTTCACCCAGCGCCCGCGGTTCGACGACATCGGCTATGGGAATCTCGCGGCGGGCTGCCTCATCACGCTGAAGGATCTGCCGCAGTTCACCGGGGACGGCGAGTGCTTCACCGCTCGCGCGGCCATCACGACCCCACCGGGGCCATTCTGATGCGCGACGCTCGCGTGCAGCGCGGGGAGGAATCATGCGAACCTGTACGTGGACCCGGGGCGCGGTGTTCGCGTTCGTGCTGGCCGGCCCCGGCGCGGCCTGCCAGACGCGCCCCGCTCCGCCCGCCGCAGCCCACCGCACGCAGGCAGGGGGCCGCATGAGCGACCTCGTCCAGCAGGTGCGCGCGAAGGACCCGTCGGCGACGCTGCTCGCGGCCGAGCTCGGTCCGGCGGCGGCTCCGACGCTGGTGCCGCTCACCCGGGATGCCGACGAGGAGGTCAGGGAGATCGCGCTGCTCTGCCTCGCGGAGACCGGCGGCGCCGGCGCGGTGCGCGCGATGCTCGCGCGGCTCAACGACTCCGCCCCGATGGTGCGAAGCGCCGCGCTCAAGGGACTCGAGCAGCAGGCCGGATCCGGCGATGTGCCGGCGCTCCTCCACGGGGTGGAGGCAACCGACGACGCCGGCGCCCGCCGGTATCTCGCGCTGATCACGGGGCGTCTCGGTTCCGCGAGCGACCTGCCGACGTTGCAGCGGGTGTGCAGTCGGTTCACCGATGACGAGTCGGCGGAGGGCTGCCTCACGGCTCTGGCGCAGCTGGGCGACCCGGCGGCCCGCGCGGAATTCGCCCGCCGGCTGACGGCCGCCCGGGATCGCGAGCTGGCGCGGTTCCTGGAGTACGCGGAGCGCATCAAGGCGCCGTGGCTCGTGCCGGCCCTGGCGCCGCTGCTCTCGAACCTGACGCCGGTGCGCTGGATCGGGGTGGATGGCCTGCCGGGACCGGAGAATCTCCGCGCGGCGGACATCGCGGTGAACCTGATCGCCGCAATTACGGGCAAGCAGTTCAGCTTCCCGCTCAGCCCGCGGGTGAACTACACCCCCGAGCAGCTCGAAGAGGTTCGGAGGACCGTCGGCGGCTAGGGCGCCGGCGGGAAGGGCGGCGGAGGCGGTGCCGGGGGCTGCGCCTCGATCTTCACCGTGTAGCGCAGGATGTAGTCCACCTTGGCCCCGTGGAAGATGCGTGCGTCGGGCGGCGCGTTGATCGGATCCTCCTCGTAGCCGATCATCCCCATCCGGCCCAGCTGGGTCATCGCGTACGCCGTCTGCTGGCAGGTCTTGGTCCCGCCCAGCCCGACCTCACCGATCAGGTCCCGCACCGACAGTGGGTTGGGTGAGTCCTGCGCGTCGTTGCGCCGTCCCAGCGCCTGCTTCTTCGGATCGAAGATGTTCGGGTCCACGAAACCGATCAGGTCGTTCGCGTCGAACGCGATGCGCGCGTTCCGCAGGAAGAGCGCCCGGGCCACCTCCGAGGCCTTCGCCTTCACCGGCTCGGTGTCGCGCTGGTCGAGGGGCTGGTCCATGTCGCGGTTCCAGTCCACCGCCTCCCCGACGAACGGCAGATCGATCCGCTCCGTCTTCACCTGCCCCTTGTCGTCCACGCCGGTGGGGACCTCGACGGTCCGGCTGAAGCGCAGCTTCCGCGAATTGATGAACCGCTGCATGAACTCGTCGAACTTCGACTTCGGCTCGTCCTTGTCCGGCACCGTCGGATCGGGGTCCGTGTCCGGCAGGCGGTACTCGTCACCCTGGCCGTCCTCCTCGAGCCCGTGGGCGGCGACCTGCACCACGTCGTCCTCCGAGAGGAACAGCACTACCGTGGCGTCGCTGAATCGCTGGGTTCCGGTCGAGCCGGCGACGACGAACGTGCGCTGAAACCAGCGCCCGTTGGCCGCGAAGTTGAACATCCACTCGGCACCGCTGTTGTCCTTGGCGTCGAAGATCTGCACTTCGGTGAAGGTGATGGTCACCTTGTGCACCGTTCGGGCGAGCACACCCGACGGATCGTGCCAGCCGAGCGAGACGATGACCCCGAAGTTCTCGATCTGGTCTGCGACCTGGACCTTCATCGGGAACTGGATCCGGACGTGGGTCGGCGCGCCGTTGCCGTCCTTGACGACGAGTGGTGTCACGACAGGGCGGAAGTCGAAGACGTTGGTGTTGCGGTGAAGCGACGCGTCCGCGAACGGCTTCATCGACACGTCGACGAGCAGCCGGCGGCCGATGTCCAGCGTATTCAGCTTGAACTTGTCGGTGGCTCCGATGCTGTATGGGTCGTCGCTGGCGATGCCGCCCCCCGGCGGGAGCTGCACCACGAACTCCCAGTCGAGATCGTTGATCGAATCGAACCGGAAGTTGCCGCCGGACGGCTTCGTCCGGCTGGCGAAGAGCATGAACTGGGCGGCGGGCACCGCCTGCAGGTTCTCCTTGAAGAGGAAGCCCTCCCATCGGAGGGTCGCGAGCGCCTTGAGCGGATGCAGCTGATTCAGGTGCAGGCCGGCGTTATCGCCCTTCTTCTCGTCGCTGGTGGCGTGTGAGCAGTCGTACACATTGCGGCCCGTGGCCCAGAAATACTGGCCCGCCATCGGCCAGCCCCAGTCGATCCGGGGCGGGCCCGAATTCAGGAACGGCCCCGGCGGTGTGATGCCGATGGCGCCGAGGTCCCACTCGCACTGGATCGTCTGATCGAGATTGCTGCCGCCCGGCATCCAGCCGCGCTCGTAGCGTCTGGCGTCGAGCGCCGCGCTCTTCTCCTGGCTGTCCTTGAGGTCGGCATCCGCCCGGGTGCGCTGGCGATTCCCCTCGCCCACGAGACCGGCGGTGTTGCCGACGGGGGAGACGAGAAAGGTCCAGTCATACCAGAGGTGCCACTGGCTGTAGGGAATGCCGTCGTGTCGCTGATGGCTGCGGACGAGCACCCCCTCGACTTCGGCCTCGACCAGCTGCGCCGCCTGCGGCGACGTGCGGAACACCGGTACCCAGGCCGGAATACTCCGGACCAGGCTGTCCACCAGCAGCGCGTCGAGCTTCTCACCGATGAACTCGAGCAGCGACTTCAGGGGATCGAAATTGTCCACCAGGTTCGACAGCGTCGGGCCGATCAGCGGCAATCCCTTCAGGAGCTTCGCGAGCCCGTCCTTCGCGGCCTTGGCCGCCGCGAAGATGGGAACGATCTTCTCGAGGATTTCGGCGGTCTTGTCGCCGATGTCCTTGCCGATCTTGCCGTCGTAGTCCTTCGAGGAGCGGCAGCCGCAGTCGTACCCGCGCCCGTTCACCGGCGTGGCGAAGATGTCCGCGCCCGGCACGGATCGGAACAGCTTCACGAACCGGGCGGCGGGGATGTTGATCCGCTGGAACGGCCGGTCGCGGTTGGTCGCGCCGAGGATGTGGACCGGAGGAACGCTCATACCGGCGGCGACTCGGTCTTCCGCTGCTCACCGTAGAGCGTGACCAGCCGTTGCATGGTATCGGGATCCGGCTGCCCGTCCGCGGCATTTGCCGCGCGGAACGTGAGCTGGAAGCGCCGGACCCCGGCGGTGAACGCGGTCTGGTCGCTGATCATGGTCCCATCGCCGAAGGCGAGGTTCCGCAGCCGCTGAGCCGCACCGAGCCGGTTCTCGGCATCGGTCACCGGCGTGACCTCCTCGGCGTCGAACGGGCTGGGCGGCGTGGGAGGGGGCGCGTCGGGCAGCGGTGCGGGGGCAGCCGATACCCGCGCGAGCGCACCGCCCTCGAGGGTGAGCGTCAGGAAGCGCTCCTCGCCGGGCCACGCCTGCGTGTCCACGGTGCCGGTCGCGGGCGTCGCTGGCTCCGCGGGCGCCGGCAGCGGCGGGCCGCGAGGGTCGGGCGGGTCAGCGACACGGGGGTTATCGATGACCAGCTCCTCCGGCGGCGTGACCAGCGGTGGCCTGGCGGGACCCACGTCGAGCTTCAGGGTCATCGTCACCGTCACGTCGAAGAGCGGCAAGCCGATCGTTCCGTTGGGGCTGGTGACGCCGCGAACGATCGGAGCGTCCGGGTCGTCGCCCACCGTCGCTGCATAGCGCACATTGCCGAGTGGCGCATCGGTCCCCCCGGCCACGAGCCGAACGACCCACATCTTGAGATCGCGCTCACACGGTGAGTGGAGCGCGAAGCCGTGATAGAAACGGCAGCCGAACGTCGTCTCGGCTCGGCCGAAGCGGGCCTCCTTTCCCGCGTCCCGCGGATCGAGGACCCGGAACGACTCCGGCACCGCCTTGCCGAACCGGCGACGGTGCGCGACGAACTCCACCGACACTCGCTTCTCGCCGTCGGACCAGAAGCGGTCCTTGCACCCCTTGATGCCGGCCTTCGCCGCGGGGCAGGGCCAGGTCTCCGGCTTCTTCGAGCCCTTGTCGAACACGTAGATGACGACTCGGCGATTCGGCTCGTTGGCGGCGTTGCGGTCCTCTTCTCCCGGCTTGCCGCGCGCCTCGAAGTCCTTCCGCTCGTCGCGGGCGAAGATGAGCTGCGGATTGAACTCGCTGCAGCCCTGGAGGTCGCCCGGAGCCCCGAGCGGCGTCTTCGCACCGTCGAGGAAATCCGCCGGGTCGAGCCGCCACTTGCGCGTCGGATCGCGCGGGTCGACCGGGGTGAGGAAGTCCATGTACGCGAGGAAGAGCACCTTCCGGGTGGCAGGCGTGTTCTGCGCCTGCTGGCCCGGCACGGCGCCGCCGAGCGATATCAGGCAGGCGGTGAAGGCGTCGTGCGTGGCCTTGTCGAATTTCCCATCTTCTCCCGGAGGGAAACCGAGGGCGCCGATCATCGTCTGGATGGCCCGCACGCCCCAGATGTCACCGGGAGCGCCGTCCTGGCTCGAGAAGAGATGCTCCCAGACTTCCGTCCGCCTGAGGAGCAGGCCGAATACCGACCGTGCGCGCCGCTCGCTCAGAAACTTGTTGTACAGCGGGTTGCCGACCGGATCGGCGTGGCCGAAAATCGAGATCGGGCAGCCCGGATAGAGCGTGAGCAGCTTGGAGAGATTGGTGAAGCCGTCGGCGCTCTGCGGCGCGAGGAAGGACGAGTCGAATGCGAACGCAAAGTCCTTGAGGTTGGCGCAGGCGACGGTGACCAGCCCCTGCCGGACCCGGTTGGACGCGGTCGGGCGGTCGGGGGTCGTGGGGGCCACCAGGACAGGCAGCTCGAAGCGCTGCGGATGCCGCGCGAAGATCCCGACCGGGGTCTCCTCGATCAGCTCGGGGATGAAGATGTCGGACACTGCTAGCGGACCTCTTCTCCGGGGAGCATATCCCCGTGGCGTTTGCCGAGGTGATTCCAGGTTGGAAGGTTCCTGCTGCGCTCGGCGAAGAGGCCCCGGTCCTTGAGCTTCTCATCGCACTGGAACTCTTCGGTCGCCCACTCGAGCTGGTCGCGGTCGTTCTCGGTATATCCCGCGAAGTAGCCGAGGTTGTCGAGCCGGGCTCGCTGGCCGGACGCCTCATCCACCGGGTCGAGGTCGCCGATCAGAAGCCGGAAGCTCGCCGGCGGGGCGGTGGGCTGCGCGAGCATGTCGAACGCGGCCTCCGTCGCCGACGCCTTCTGGGCGAACGGCCCGATGAAGGATTGCTGGAGGAGGCCGGCGCCGTCGGTGGAGGCCTTCAGCGGGCGCGCGCGCACGAATCCTCCTGCCGCATCCACGCCGCCGAAGGTCAGCGTGCCGTCCCGATTGGCCATCGGCTTCCGGTCCGCGTCCTCGAAGTTCACGTTGAGCAGCGCCCCCTCGGCGGCAGCCTCGAAGGCGTTGACCCGGCCGGTAGCGGCCGCCGCCTGGCCGGCCGTCCGCTCGGGGATCGTCAGCACGTCGCCCGGGAACAGGACGTTCGGATTCTTCCGCCGGTCCTTGAGGGCGGCATTGTCGGGATGATTCCAGATGACCATGGGGTCCCGGAATCCGAAACGGGCGGCGATGAGCGACAGGTACTCGCCCTGCGCCACGACGTGCGTGACGGCCATGGGGGCCAGGCTCGATGGGGTGACGGGGTGCGGATCCACTCCGGGTGTTCCCACGAACCTACGCCGGGGCGACCGTCCGTCAACGCTTCCGCCTCAAGCTGTTGACCGCCCCCGAGTTCGGGCGTATCCTCATACCGTCCCAGCATACCACCACCGGCAATTCCGTCCGTCCCCAACGTTCTGGACGTCCGATGCGCCTTCCGACCGTCTCGCCTTCCGTTTCCAGCGGTAAGCGGCGGGAATGTGCCTGCGTCGCTCGTTCGTCCGGTTGCGGGGGAGGGCCCGGCCCCGTTTCGACCCACGAGGAGATTTCGACATGCCAGTCGTAAAGGTCACCCGCGCCGGGGTGCGCTCCGCGCCGCGCGAAGTGCCGACCGAGACCACGGCCACCGTCATGCCGATGACGCTCGACCGGATCGGCGAGGAATGCCCCGAGGACGAGGGCCCCACCAAGGTGTCGAGCGTCGCCGAGGCGTTCGAGAAGTTCAAGCCGAAGCTCGACTTCAAGACCAACGTGGGCGAGGAAGGCACCGAGTTCGTCGCCGAGCTCGAGTTCCGGAGCCTCAAGGACTTCGACCCCAAGCAGATCCGTTCCCGCGAGCCGGGCAAGCGGAACGATCTCGCCGATCTGCAGAGCCAGATCGACCTGCTCCACCGGATGCGCGAGCGCTTCACCCTGCTGGCGGTGAAGAAGGCGTGGGAGAACGAGGCCCAGCGCAAGGAGATCATCGGTGCCCTCGGCGATCTCCAGTCGCAGCTCAAGCGGATCGCGGGAGGTGAGGCGTGAGCGCCGATAACGTGATGGTCAAGAGCGCGCAGGACATCATCGGCACGCGGACGGCGGCCAAGGCGATCGAGGAGATCTTCAACGTCATTCATCCGGCGCCGACCAAGACCGCGCTCAAGGACATCTTCACCGCCGAATCGGCGTCCCAGTTCCTCGACCGGGTGGCCAACTTCTCAGCGCTGCTCTCGGACACCGACAGCTACACCCAGGCGCTCAAGAAGCTCGACGAGGCCATCGCAAAGGCCGAGAAGACGCGGGACGAGGTGCTGGCCCAGCTGTACGAGAAGCTCCGGCCGATCGAGCGGAGCTACCGGCAGCTGCACCTCTTCTTCGAGAACGCCGACGTGCGCGACGGCGTGCAGCGTCCACCCGTCGAGTTCTACATCTTCAACGCCGACACCAAGGCGATCACCCGCGACGCCGACAGCTCGACGATCGTGGCGCTCGACGAGTTCATCCAGAGCCGGAACGACAGCTTCAACTTCCGGCAGTTCATCTGCAATCTGGTGATTCCGGGCTACGTCCCCGACAACGTTCGCAAGCGCCTGGAGGACATCGCCAACCAGTGGGGCATGCTGCTCATCGGCGACCTCAAGGACGAGAAGAGCTTCCGCTCGCTGAGCGATCAGTTCCGGACCGACGGCGGCGCCTATGAGTTCCTCAAGCGGCCCGAGGACAAGGCCGCGGCCGACGTCGTCGTCGCCGGCTACGTGAAGCTCCGCGACAAGCACTGGTTCGAGAAGCCGGACGGCGATTCGGACGACGCCGACCTCTTCGCGCCGGCGTCGATGCTCTTCGCCGGCTCGCTGGCGCGCACCGACCGCTCGACCGGGGGCGGCATCGCGCAGGGCCCGGTCGGCATGATTTTCGGGAAGATCCGCGGCGTCGAGAAGTCGCGGATCGAGCCCCGGATCTCGCAGATGGAGCATCTGTCGATGGAGCGGCAGATCGTCACCATCATCCGGAACGAGGACAACGATCTCTGCTTCGTCGGCAGCCGCTCGCAGGCGGAGGATCCGAAGGGCGTGCTCAAGTTCTTCACGTCGTACCGGGTGCTGCGCTACCTCGAGCGGCGGATCTCCGTCTACCTGCGCCGCGTGGCGGAGCAGCGGCTCACCCGCGATCTCGTGAAGGAGCAGGTGCGCAACCCGATCGAGGACTTCCTCGAGGACGAGAAGAAGAAGGGCACGATCTACAACTACAGTCTCGATATCGACATGGACGAGGACAAGTTTGCGCAGGGCGTCCTCGACATGGGGCTCGAAGTGCTGCCGGTCGGCCCGGCGGAGACGTTCAACCTCAAGATCGATACGCCGAAGTTCAACGCGGCCAAGGAAAAGGGATGAGCGACGAGGGGCCGGAGGAGAAGCCCGACCTCCGGCACACCGAGCACGAGCACCGGGACGTCCGCGTGACCCGGGATCTCTCGGGCGGAGGCCACCTCGCCCGCGGTGACCGGACGAAGATGTCGCGCCTCAACTTCAGCGCGCGCGGCCTTCCGCGTGATGACGGCGAGCGCGACCGTGTCTTCGTCGAGCGCGACGCGGCCTCTGCCGGCGAGCCCGCGGCGGAGGCGCCGCCGGCGCCCCCCACGCCACCCCCGGCCGACCCCGGGGACGGCGCCACGCTCATGCAGCGGGTCGGCAAGCTGTTCGGGCTCTAACCGCGTCCTCCACGACGCGACTTTCTTCACCGGACGAGGGAGGGCTCCATGGCAGGCGCCACGTACAAGCGGGTCATGCTCGAGATCGACAGCGTGAAGTTCTTTCCTGTCGAGTGCAAATACACGCTCAACCGCCAGGCCAACAACGTCGGCCGGCGGGTCGGGGAGTCACTCGTGGGCCGGGCTTACGCCTGGGTGGACGCGGCGCAGGTGGACAACATCACCCAGAACAATCAGATCGAGCTCTGGAAGATGGCCACCGAGAGCAAGGACCCGCTCCACAAGGTGTCCATCACGTACTACCTGGACGACAGCGACAAGGTCCTCAGCAACATCGAGTTCATGGGCTGGATCTCCGTCTTCCAGTACACCAACCCCAAGGTCTCGAACGTGCCGGGCACCGGCGGCACGATGGGCAGCGCCGACGCCGCCGCCACCGGCACCATGAGCTTCGCCAACCTCCTTTATCTCGAGCTGGCCGTGGTCCTCGACGAGGCGAACGTCGCGAAGCACAAGTTCACCAAGTAACCCATGCCGCACGTCCGCACCATCGGCCTTCCGCTGCGGGTCACCCCCGACGGCCAGCTCGAGCGCTCCGATGGTGCCGCGGCAATCCTCCGCCTGATCCAGGCGATGGTCGCCACCACGGCGACGAGCTGGCCCCACGCGCGCTGGTTCGGGCTGCACGAGCGCTTCCTCGCCATCAACGCGGATGTCGAGGACCAGGCCGGGCTCGCCGATGCGCTCAACGACGCGCTCGTGCAGCTGGGGGTCACGTGGGCCCGGGTCCAGCACGTCAGGAGCGTCCGCGGCGGCGCCGCCTACGGCGAGCGCCGCTTCGACATTTCGCTGCTCGTCGGCGGCGACACACAGCCGGTATCCGCCGCGGTCACCACCTGACCGTCGCATCCCGCAGGAGACGTGCATGGGTGTCCTGATTACGGCCACGCTCGGTGACGGCCGGGTGGTGCTGAAGAACCGCGAGATCGAGCACATGGAAATCCGCTCCGAGCTCGGCGAGCCGCACCGCTGCCTCATCCGCTTCGACCGCGACTCCAGCCACACCGAGAACCTGCAGGACTACCAGGGTCAGCTCTCGGTCGAGATCGCCGACGACAGCATCCTTGGCGGAGCCAAGGCCGTGCTGTTCGAGGGCGTGATGACCGCCGGCGACCAGGACCACCAGCTCCGCGGCGGCTCGCGCTACGAGCTGCACGCCGAGAGCCCGCTGCTGCTCTCCATGGCCCGGAACCGCCGCGCCACCCGGTTCGCGACCAGCTTCGATGATGCCGTGGCCGGGCTCGGCCTCACCATGAAGGGCACCAAGCGGTTCAAGGTGCCGGCGAACGGGTACCGCATGTTCGGCGAGACCCGGCTCGAATTCTCCCGTCGCCTCGCCGACGATGCGGGGCTGTTCCTCATCGAGCGCGACGGCGAAGTGCAGCTGCACTCCGAATTCGACGATTCGCGCCGCCGGACGCTCACGTTCGGTCGCGAGCTGCTTGCGCTGCACGCGCGAAGCACCATGGTGAACCACCGCTTCCGCGGCGGCGTCTACGAGCAGGCCTCGAAGGCCGACTTCCGCTTTCGCGACCAGCACAAGGAGCCGGTCGTCACCGGCGCGCTCAAGCTGACCGAAGCGGTCAAGGCGGCTGCACCGGCATTCGCCGGCGGGAACGATCCCAACCTCGTCATGTCGGACTCGCGCGCGGCGTTCCGCGACCAGTTTCGCGACGCGCTCCTCCGGGAGAGCGAGCGAACGCTCGGCGCCGCCGTCACGATCGACGGCGAATCGCGCGACTTCCTGCTCCGGCTTGGCGAGACGATCCAGGTCGTGGACGCGCCGGGCTTCACGCTCACCGGCTCAACGGGCGTCTTCGGACTCATCGGCCTCACCCACATCTGGGACTCGGCCGAGTACCGGAACGCCTTCACGGCGAGCCCCTGGAAGAACTTCAGCAACGCCGAGCGCCCGGCACTGCGCACGGCGCCGGGTCCGTTTCTGGCGGAGGCGCTCGAGACACCGGACGACGTGCTGGGGCGCGGGTTCCTGTTCGTCCGCATGGCGCACATGGACCGGAGCGACACGAGCAAGATCTTCGCGCGCCTCGTGTCGCCCTTCGCCGGCAACCAGCGCGGCCTCATGTTCGTCCCCGAGCCGGGCGACGAGCTCCTCATCGACTTCCTGCAGGGTGATCCCGAGCACGCCGTGATCCTCGGCTCGCTCTGGAACGGCAAGGACCTGCATCTCGAGGCCGAGCCGAAGCAGATCATCACGAAGGCCGGCAACGTGCTGCTCTTCCACGACGACGGCTTCATCGAGCTGTACACGCCCGAAGGGAAGTGCATGCTGCAGATGTCGAATCCCCAGGGCGGCAAGCCGCACCTGATGCTCCATTCGGAAGGCGACCTGCTGCTCGAGGCGAAGGGACAGATCCAGATTCGCGCCGCGTCGCTGCACGAGGCGATCGGTGGCGGGGTCAAGCGGGAGATCGCCGGGGACGAGACCGTGACGGTGAAGGGTCAGATGACCCATTCATCAGAGGGGATGATGACGCACGAATCGGACACGGGCGCTTCGTACGAAGGGTGCGGGTCGCTCATGACGCTCATGCCGGGACAGGCGCGCATGACGTCGGTGATGAGCATCATGGAAGGCGACGCGATGAGCGTGGTGTCGGGGGCTACGGTGCAGCTCAATCCGCCGGTCGTGCCGCCCAAGGTGCCGGTCATTCCGGTTCCCAAGTACCTGCCCGGTGCCCTCCCGTCGAGCCACAGCGTGCGCAACGTTCCGCCCCCGACGCCCCCGTTCGACAGCGACCAGGATCCGGAGCCGGCGAAGGGCGCCTGATGGCTACCACCCCCTCCGTCCTCGGCTCCGCCGCCCGCGACGCCGGCGAGATCGCCGCCGAGCTTCGGCGCGAGTTCGACGTGGCGCTGCAGCAGCGCTACGGGACGCAGGCGCAGCCCGACCCGGTGCTCGCCACCCTGTTTCACGCCTTTGCCACCCAGATCGGCCGCCTCTACCAGGAAGCCGAGTACGCCTTTCCGCTCGGCGTGCTTGACGACCTGCTGGCCGGGCTCGGGATGGCGCCGCGGCTGGCCCAGCCGGCGCAGACGGTCGTCGCCTTCACCGGCATCACCCAGCGCGAGCGCCTCTCCCTCGAGACGGAGTGCCTCGGCGTCTCCCGCTCGGGCGAGCGCTTTGCGTTCGTGCCCGACGATTCGATCGAGCTGGCGCCGACCGAGCTGCGCTTTGCCGCAGTCTACGAGAACGGCCGCCTCACCACTGTCTCGGGCGCGCGTCCCGTGAAGGGCGGCAGCTTTACCATGCCGTCCACCGCGGCCCTGGCGCTCGCCGCAGCACCACCGGCGCTCTGGATTGCGCTCGACACCGATGCCGCGCACCTCGGCGGGCTCGGCATCATGATCGACACGCTGCCGCTGGGCGGGCCCGTCGCGCGGTCGCTGGAGCTGAGCCCGTGGCATCTGCTCGACGAGCGCGGCGCGGCGACGGAGCAGGGCACGCTCCGCACCCGGCGCGGCCGCGGCGGCGTGCGCCGACTCGGCTGGCTCGATGAGACGATCGCCGCCGGCGAAGAGGATCCGGTGGCGCGCATCGTGGATCTCGCCGCCGGGCCCTACGGCGAGCAGGTCTTCATCTTTCCGCCGGTACCGGAGAATCGACGGTGGCGCACCGCCGTCCCGCGCACGATCGCGCCGGCGATTCCGTCGCTCCTTCCGCCCGATCAGGCGAAGGGCCTCGCCCAGCCGCTCGTCTGGCTCTACATCCCGCTCGCGCCGGGCACACCGTCGGTCGCGAGCTCGCTCCAGCGCATCGCCCTCAACGCGGTGACCGCCTCCAACATGGAAGTGGTCTCCGAGCAGATCCCCTTCGACCGGATGGGGAGCGTCGTCACCCTCGAGCCCGAGGGGAAGAAGGGCCGCTTCCTGATGGGCGTCCTCAGCGTGACGGGCGAGCGCGGCACCGCCTACTCGCCCGACGCCGCGCTCGACGCGCCGCTCGGCGCCGGCCGCTGGCGCTATCGCGAGCGGCGCCTCGATCTGCGTCCCGCGCAGGACCCGACCGGCCGCTTCGACACCTATGCGATGGTGCGCCTGCTCTACTGCGACGGCGCGAGCGCCAACGGCATCGATCCCGGCGGGATCCGGCAGCTCGGCTCGCCGCTGAGCAACGTCACCGCCAAGGTGTCGAACCTCGTCCCGACCCGCGCCGGTGCCGCGCCGCCCGAGTACGCCCCCGCCAAGCTCCGCTTCGCCGAGCTGGTGCGGACCCGCGAGCGGATCGTCACCGCTGCCGACGCCGAGATCGCGGTGCGCGCCTTCGAGCCGCGCGTCACCCGCGTCACGGTGACGCCGGAGACCGCCATCGAGGGCGGCCGCTCCCGGCAAGGCCAGCGCGTCGCCGCCTCGGTGACCGCCAGTGATTTCGCCGATCCCGAGGCCGAGCTCCCCCGTCTCGAGGCGCAGCTCGCGCGGCACCTCCGCGAGCGGGCGGTCCTCGGCTTCGACGTGACCGTGACCGTGACCGCCGATGGCTGACCAGGCGATCGTCATGCCCGATCTCGCCGGGGTGCGGCGCACCGCCCGGCACCGCGTGGACTCGGCGCTCCTCACGCTGCTCCGCCTCGGCGTGGATTTCGGCCGGGTGGTGCTCGAAGCGGCCGGGCCCGGGGAATCGGCGGGATCGGTCGTCTCGCAGGATCCGGCGCCGGGGACCGCCCTCACGCCGGTCTCCCGCATCGCGCTCCGGATCGGCGGCAGCGGCGCGCTCGACCTGATGCCGTTCCCGCTCCGCGACGAGAGCGAGACCGAGTTCCGCGTCGACCGCCTCTGCGCGATCTTCGACAATCCGGCGCTCAAGCTCGGCTTCTATCTCCGGCAGGGCGGCGCATACCTCGCGCTGCATCCCGACGAGCCGCTCACCGCCCGGCGGTGGCTCGAAGACCTCTTCTCGATCAGCGTCGCGCCGTGGCCGGCGGAGCGGTGGCATCCGCTCGCCCGGCTGGTCCCCCGGCTGCACGCCCTCGGCGGCACCGGCGCCGCCGTCCGGGTCGCGATGGCCGCGCTCTTCGATCTGCCCGTGGCCGACGTGCGCGTGACCCGCACCGTCGTGCCGGTCGCCGCGCCGGCCGTCGTACGGCTCGGCTCACGGAACGGCCGACTTGGGTTCGATGCCGTCCTCGGCGGCGGCATCGTCGGCGACGCGCGCATCGAGATCACCTACGGCCCGCTGACGCTCGACCAGTGGCGGCGGCATGTGACACCAGCCGCCGCCCGCGAGCGGCGGGCCCTCTTCCCGTTCATTCTTCCCGCCCATCTCTCCGCGGTGTCGGAGCGGTGGCGCGTGGGCGACGCCGCCGTCGGTGCACGCCTGGATGATGCCGAACGCCCGGCACTCCTCGGCGTCAACGCCTATCTGGGCGACATTCCCGTCAGGAGAGCCGCGTGACGACAGACGACAGCGGACTGCGGTCGGTCAACTGGACCTCGGGGATGCTGCTGACGCCCGAGCATTTCGGGGCTCAGGACCGCTACATCGACAATGCGTTCGGATGGCTGCTCCGGAACGCGATCCCCGCCACCGGGCTCCTGGGCGGCGGCGTTCGCCTCGACGACGCCGAGCGCGGCCTCGCGGCGCACGATCCGCGGCTCGAGGTGAGCGATGACGGTCGTACCGTCACCGTGACCGTTCTCCAGGCGCGCGGGATCACGGGAGCGGGCGAGCCGGTGGACCTCGTACCCGGAACGGCGGTGCGGGGAGAGTCGCCCAAGGCGGAGCTCGCCGGGGCGAAGGAGCTCTTCGTGTACGTGGTGCGAACCGGCGAGCAGCAGGAGGACCCCGGCTCGATCGGCGCCGACCCCGCGAACCCGGCGATGGCGGCGTACCGCCGGCCCCGTTACGAGGTGCGCTTCGGTGTGCCGGCCGATCAGCTGGGCCACGCGCTCGTCGTCGGCCGGATCCGGCGGGCGAGCGAGTCGCTCGCCTTCGAGCGCGACACCCAGTTCATCCCGGCCTGTGCGACGATGATGGCGCACAGCGAGATCTTCGCCGGATGGTCGCGCATCCAGGCCGACCTCAACGTCCTCACCGGCCAGTTCGCGGAGCTTCACCGCGCGGTGGCGCGCTACGCGGAGCAGGTCGGCCGGCGCGGAGTGGACAATCGCGCTGACCTCGACGTGCTCGCATTCACCGAGCGCGCAGTCCTGGCACTCGATGCCTGTGCCGCCGAGACCTCCGATCCGACGGTAGACCCGGGGCGGTTCTTCGACCAGGTCGATCGACTCGGGCGGCGGGTGGCGCTCGCGCTCGATCTCAGCAGCTCGACACAGTCGTACTTCCAGACGCTGAGCGGCGCCGACGCCGCGTACGGGGATCTCCTCGAGGAGGAGCGCGGCGTGCTCGCGGCGCGGCGCGACGGCGGCGTGCGGGCCGATCTCCGGCTGTCGCTCAGCCGCGCGGGCGATACGCTGCAGCGCATCCGCCGTCTGGTCGAGGCGCTCGAAGGGAAGTACGTGGACTACCGCATCAACCGCTCGGTGGATGCGGTGAAGTTCCTTCTCGACCGCCAGGGCGAGCAGTTCTACGTGGCGGCCGCCACACCGGGCCACCCCCAGCGCGAAGGCGATCTCCTCACCTTCGTCTTCTCCCAGCTCAGCCTCACCGGTCGCCACGAGTACCGCCTGGTCCTCCTCGGTGATCCGCAGGGGACCTCCGGATGGCAGGTGGGCGACGAGCTGAACGTCGACCTTCGCATCAACGGCGACGGCGCGCCGGGCCGGCCGATCTCCCGCGCCGTGCCGTGCGAAATCCCGGGCCAGCGCAACTTCGGGGTCAATTTCGAGACGCCCCCGGACGTCGCGACCATCTCGGGACTGAGCGTGCAGGTGCAGCCGGCTCACCGCGTGCGCGGCGCCATCCTCTTCCAGCGGAAGCTCGGTCTCATCGCCGAGCCGCAGGCCGCGGCCGCGGCACCGACGCCGGCGGCGGCCCGCGCGCCGGAGGCGCACGCAACGCCGGTGCCGATGCCGAAGATCACGATCCGCAAGCCAACATCATCCTGACGCCACCGGCGACGGGGAGACAGTCATGGACCTGAATCGGCTCTCAATGGATCTCACCGCCGCGCTCGAAGAGTCGCGGCGGGTGGCGTCGCGCGGCGGCGCGGCCTACATCCGGCCTCGCCACCTCCTGAGCGTGATGCTGGACCGGAACGGCGCGCTCGCGCGGCTCGCGCCCCCGCTCGGACTCGATGCCGAGATGGCCCGGCGCTTCGTGGACGGCGTCACCGATGCGGAGAACGAAGGGAAGCTGGTGCCGGGGCAGCAGCCGATCGCGAGCCGGGCGCTCCGGGATCTGCTCGACCGCGCCATCGCGCTGGTGGACAAGCGGGGCGCGCATACCGTCGGCCCGCTCGACGTTGCTCTCGCGGCGACCGAGTCGCCGGGGCTGCCGGTCGGTCGGGCGCTGCTCGACGCCGGCTGGTCCCCCGAGCGGCTGGGGAAGGCGGTCGAGAGTCCGACCGTCAACCAGCCCGCAGAGGAGAGCGCGGCGCCGGCGGCCGCGGCGCAGGGGAGCCAGCTCGAGCGCTTCTGCCGCGATCTCACGCAGGCCGCGCGCGAGGGAAAGCTCTCGCCCGTCATCGGCCGGGATGTCGAGCTCCGGAGCGTGCTCCAGACGCTGCTCCGGAAATCCAAGAACAACCCTGTGCTCGTCGGCGACCCCGGTACCGGCAAGACCGCCGTCGTGGAGGCGCTGGCCCAGCGCGTCGCCGCCGGCGACGTGCCCGACTCGCTCCGGAATTGCCGCGTCCTCGCGCTCGACCTCACCGGCCTCGTGGCGGGCGCCAAGTACCGCGGCGAGTTCGAGGAGCGGATCAAGGCGGTGGTGGACGAGGTGCGCGCGGCCGACGACGTGATCCTCTTCCTCGACGAGCTGCACACCCTGGTCGGGGCCGGCGGGAGCGCGGGCGGGATGGACGCGGCCAACATCCTCAAGCCGCCCCTCGCGCGGGGCGAGCTCCGCTGCGTCGGCGCCACGACGCACGACGAGTACCGCGAGTACATCGAGAAGGACGGCGCCCTCGCACGGCGCTTCGAGAAGGTCGTGGTGGACGAGCCGGACGATGAGACCGTGCTCATGATGCTCCGGGGCGTGAAGTCCCGCTTCGAGGCGCATCACGGTGTCCGCATCGTCGAGGATGCGCTCCAGGCAACGGTGAAGCTCGCCCGGCGCCACCTGCGCGACCGCTTCTTCCCGGACAAGGCGTTCGATGTGCTCGACGAGGCCGCGGCGCGGCTCCGCATGCAGCACGAGTCGAAGCCGGACGCCATCGACACGCTGGAGCGCGAGCTGATCCGCCTGGAAGGCCGGCGGCAGGCGCTCGAGGCCGCAGGGAAGAAGGGCGAGGACATCGCCGCCACCGCGCGCGAGATCGCCGCGAAGAAGGCCGAGCTCGACAAGCTGCTCGCGCGCTGGAACGCGGAGAAGGAGGTCTCGGAGGGACTGCAGAAGACCCGCGCCGCGCTCGCCGACAAGACCGCCGAGCTCGCGGCCGCCGAGGCCGCCGGAGACGTGGCGCGCGTCGCCGGGCTCCGGCACGTGGAGATCGAGGGGCTTACGCGCGAGGAAGCGCAGCTCGTCGCACGGCTCGAGACGCTGAAGAAGGACGGGCTGCTGGTGCCCCAGGAGGTCGGGCCGGCGGACATCGCCGAAGTCGTCGCGCGGCGGGCCCGGGTGCCGGTGGCGCGGATGATGGAGACCGAGCGCGACCGCCTGCTCAAGCTCGAGGAGCGTCTGGCCGAGCGCGTGATCGGCCAGCCCGAGGCGGTGAACACCCTCGCCGAGGCCGCGCGTCGCATGCGCGCCGACCTTCGGAAGAAGCGGAAGCCCGCCTCATTCCTCTTCGTCGGGCCCACCGGCGTCGGCAAGACGGAGCTCGCCAAGGCGCTCGCCGGCGCGCTCTTCGACGACGAAGCCGCGCTCATCCGTATCGACATGGCGGAGTACAAGGACGCCGGCTCCGTCTCGGGCCTCATCGGCTCCCGGCCGGGCCTCGTCGGCTCGGAGCAGGGCGGCTTCCTCACCGAGCAGGTGCGGCGGAACCCCAACTCGGTCGTGCTCTTCGACGAGATCGAGAAGGCCCACCCCGAAGTCATCGACATCCTCCTCGGCGTCCTCGACGAGGGGCGGCTCACCGACGCGAAGGGCCGCTTCACCGACTTCACCAACACCATCATCCTCCTCACGTCCAACCTCGGCGTGAAGGAGGCGATCGCCGCGACCGACGATCTCGAGATGCGGCGCGAGATCATCCTCAAGGTGGTGCAGAACACGCTGCGGCCCGAGCTCTTCAACCGGCTGAGCGGCGTCATTCCGTTCAACTCGCTCGACGTGGAGACCCTCCGCGCCATCGTCCGCATCCACCTGAGGGGTGTCGGCGCGCAGATGGCGGAGCAGCATCAGGCCACGCTGGAAGCCGACGAGGACGCGGTGGCGCTGCTTGCGACCAAGGCGTACGACCCGGCCTACGGCGCCCGCCCCGTCGAGCGCACCATCGACCGGATGGTGCTCTCCGACCTGTCCCGGCTCATCATCTCGGGCACGGTGCAGGCGGAGAACCTCGTGATGCTGACCCCCGAAGGCGAGGAGATCGCGATCCTGGTCGGAGAGCCGGGCGAGGTACGGCAGGAAGCGGCCCAGATCCGGACCGATCAGGCATCGGCGCGGGCCGAGGCGGAGAAGCTCGCTGCGGGCCGGACGGCACCGGATGCGCCGCCGGCGGTGGGAGCGCCTGCGTGAGACGAACGGGCGGCGCGGCTGTCCTGCTGCTGGCGCTCCTGAGTGCCGCTCTGCGGGCTCAGGACAGCGCGGGAGCTGTGCAGGCCCCGGTGGATGCGCAGCGCGAGCAGGAGCGGAGCAAGGTGATCCAGTTCTGTCAGCAGGTCGACCTGACGGCGCCGCCCACCGTCGAGGGCGCGCGTGACCGCACCGACTGCTGGAAGCGGCTGCAGCTCCAGGGCATGGGCGATGCCCTGGTGGACGCCAAGTATCAGGCCGCCGTCGCCGATTTCGACCGGGCCACGGCGAAGGACTCCACCCGGAAGGCGAGCGATTCGAGCGCCGCCGCCATCAACGCGAAGATGCTCGCCGCCCAGCGCGCCATCCAGACCCGGAACCTCGACGACGCGCAGAGTGCGGTGAACGACGTCCTCGCCATCCAGCCGAACAACCAGCGCGCGCTGGTCCTGAACGACCGCATCGTCGCGCTCCAGCGCGCGCGCCAGCTCAAGATCACGCTGTTCGCGGTCGGCGCCGCGGTGCTCGCGTTGGGGGCTGGTCTCGGCTTCGTCGCGAAGAAGCTGGGAAAGAAGCACACGGAGAAGGCCGCGCAGCAGAAGGTCGCGGCGGCCGATCGGAAGGCGATGCTCAAGATCGTGGACGGCGTAGGGCGGGGAAAGGTCTACACCATCGAGTCCCCTCTCTTCCGGATCGGCGCGGCAAGCTCCGACAAGCCGGAGGAGCGGAACGACCTCGTGCTCAGCGACTCAGCCGCGTCGATCTCCCGCTATCACTGCTCGATCATCCGGCGCGACGGCCGCTTCTTTCTCATCGACTCGAGCCTCAACGGCACCCGGGTCAACGACGAACCGCTCGACCGCGGGGAGCATCACGCGCTCCGGGACGGCGACGAAGTCACCGTCGCCG
Source organism: Bacillota bacterium (assembly GCA_050257015.1). Taxonomy (GTDB): domain Bacteria; phylum Gemmatimonadota; class Gemmatimonadetes; order Gemmatimonadales; family GWC2-71-9; genus JAICUF01. The sequence continues at coordinate 20,002 of JBLMWC010000020.1, forward strand.
ACGTGAGCCGGCTCAAGTTCCTGGAGATGTAGGCTCACCGTCCAGCTGTCCCGCCGGTTGGCGAAGCGGTCGATGTGCAGATGCAGCCCCGTCCCGGCCCGATCCAGCAGGCCCGCCTTCGTGGCCGCCGCGATCTGCCGCTGCAGCACCGAGTCCTGCGAGAAGTCCTTCACGCGAATCCCCCGGCTGCGGCACTCCGACACGACGAACGCGAGCTCCTCGGGCGTCATGGTCCGGCTTCGGAGGTCGAGCGCGCCGCCCGGTCCGTAGAGCGAGAGATGCTCCGCGTGGTCGCGGCCCGTCACCGCGATCGCCGTTCCGAAGCGTGCCTCGAAGCCGCTCGCCACCTGCCCGAACGCCGCCGCGAACTGCGCCGCCGACAGCGATGCCTGCCGGAGCTGATCGGGTCGGAGCGTCGTGCGGGAGGCGGCGTATTTCGGCGGCACGGTGAGCTTCCGGTCCCGGTAGATCGCCGCGACCGACGCCTCCAGCGCCTCGATGCGAGGCTTCACCGCCGGATGGTTCCGGTAGCTGCTCAGCGCCAGGGTATTCACTCCGCGCGCGAACTCGTCGGCCGCCGCGTCGGGCAGCCCGAGTTCGAGGAGCGTGCTGCCGCGCTCGACGTGGTCGTAGGCCAGGACCATGAGACTGTCCACCTGCATCCCCTGCTCGTCGCTGAGCACGCCGCCGGCCTTCTCCGCCCGGAAGAGCCCGAACCAGATGGCGCCGACTGCGGCGCCGACGAGCAGGACAGCGACTACCGCGATGGCGATCGGCGCGACAGGCCGGCTCCCACGCGCGCGGCCGAGCGGCTTGGGCCGCTTCCTCCTGGCGCGCGGAGCGGCCGGCGCCGTGGGGGCGGCCACCGGCTCCTCGGCGCCGGTCGTGAAGCGGTAGCGGTAGCCCGGTGCCACTTCGATCTCGTCGCCGTCGGCCAGCGGCTGCGCGCCGCTCAGCGGCGTGCCGTTGAGTTTCGTCGCCCCGCGGCCTGGCGTCAGCCACCAGCCATCCTCCCGCTCGGTCAGCGCGACATGGCGGTCGGCCACGCCGGGAAGGAAGAGCTGAAGTGCGGCGTCCGGCGCGCTGCCGATCCACACCGGCGAGGTGCCGCCCAGCGTGAGCGGGACGCCGCGCGTTGGTGCGATGGGAGCGAGCGAGGGTGCTGGCATCGTGGCCTTGTCGGATGGGTCGCATTAACTATCCTCAAGGAACTCCCTTTCCGCGAGTCCTGACGACCCATGACCCAGATGAACCGCCGCCACTTCGGTGGCTGGCTTGCCGCCGCTCTCGGCGCCGGGGCCGTTGCCCCGCGCCGCCTCTTCGCGTCCGCCGCCGACCAGGATCCCTGCGAGCCGGCGCACGTGCGCGGGCTTCGGCCGATGACCGGGGGCGTGGCGCCGATCGGCCAGCCCGAGCGGCTGCAGCGGATCGAGCAGGCGCGGCGCCTCATGTCGGACGCCGGCCTCTCCGCGATCGTGCTGGAGTCGGGCCCGAGCCTCTACTACTTCACCGGCGTGCGCTGGGGGCTTTCCGAGCGGACCTTCGCTGCTGTCCTGCCGGCGCGCGGGGAGCTGGCCTGGGTCTGTCCCGCGTTCGAGGAGGCGCGCGCGCGGGAGCTCATTCCCGCGGGCGGCGAGGTGCGCGTCTGGCAGGAGGACGAGAGTCCATTCCGGCTCCTGGCCGGAATCCTCAAGGACCGCGGCGTGACGGCCGGCAAGGTCGGCATCGAGGAGAACCTCCGCTTCTTCATTCTCGACAATCTGCGGCGCGAGGCGCCCGCGATCGAATATGTGAGCGCCGATCCGGTGACCGCCGGCTGCCGCATGATCAAGTCACCGGCCGAGCTGGCGCTGATGCAGCGCGCCGCCGACATCACCATCGCCGCCTTCCGCGCCACCTTCCCGACGCTTCGCGCCGGAATGACGCAGTACGACGTCTCGAGGAACATGAGTGCCGCGCTCTCCAAGCTCGGCGGTCAGGAGCCCTGGGTGCTCGTGGGCCTCGGCGAAGCCTCGGCGTTTCCGCACGGGAGCATCAGGCCGCAGCAGCTCCGCGAGGGCGATATCGTCCTCATCGATTCCGGCTGCGCCTTCCAGGGATATCAGGCCGACATCACCCGCACCACCGTGTTCGGCAAGCCGTCCGCGCGACAGACGCAGATCTGGAACCTCGAGCGGAAGGCGCAGGACGCCGCCTTCGCCGCGGCGAAGGTCGGCGCGACCTGCGAGTCGGTGGACGCGGCCGCCCGGAAGGTGATCACCGACGCCGGTTTCGGTCCCGGATACCAGGTCCCCGGGCTGCCCCATCGGACGGGACACGGGATCGGCCTCGAGGGACATGAATGGACGTACCTCGTGCGCGGCAACCCGACGCCGCTCCGGCCGGGCATGTGCTTCAGCAACGAGCCGACGATCGCGATCTACGGCGAGTTCGGCATCCGCCTCGAGGACTGCATGTACATCACCGAGCACGGGGCGAAATTCTTCTCGCCCCAGAGCGAGTCCATCGACCGGCCGGTGTGACCCGATGACGATGACGCTGCAGAGCTACATCGGCGGGGCCTTTCGTCCGACCGCCGGCGAGCTGATCGATGATCTCAATCCGTCGGATGCCTCCGACGTCGTGGCGCGGATCCCGTCCGGCAACGCCGACGATGTCGCCGCGGCGGTCCGCCCGGCGTCGCAGGCCTTCGCCGCGTGGCGCGATCTCGCCGGCCCCGCCCGGGCCGAGCTGCTCCATCGCTGGGGCGACGTGATCGCCGGACGCGCCGAGGAGCTGGCGCAGGCGATGGCGCGGGAGGTCGGGAAGCCGCTGGGTGAGGCGCGAGGCGAGATGGCGCGGTGCACCGTGATTCTGCGCTACTACGCCGGCGAAGCGGTGCGCGCCATGGGCGAGGTCGTTCCCGCCCAGACTGCCGGAGCCCTTCAGTTCACCCTGCGCGAGCCGCTGGGCGTCGTCGGCCTCATCACGCCGTGGAACTTCCCCGCCGCCATTCCGCTCTGGAAGGCGGCGCCGGCGATCGCCTTCGGCAATACCGTCGTGCTGAAGCCCGCAGAGCACTCGTCCCACGTCGCGGTGCTGCTCGCGGAGACGGCCGCCGCGGCGGGCCTCCCGGCCGGCGTCTTCAACGTCGTGCTCGGAGAAGGCCGGACCGCGGGAGACGCGCTGATCCGCTCACCCGAAGTGCGCGCGGTGAGCTTCACCGGATCGACCACCGTGGGCGCGCACGTCGCGGCGGTGTGCTCGGAGCGGAACATCCGGTATCAGACGGAGATGGGCGGGAAGAATGTCGCCATCGTCCTGGCTGACGCCGATCTCGACCTCGCCGCCCGCCTCACCGCGGCCGGCGCCATGCGCTACGCGGGCCAGAAATGCACCGCCACCAGCCGCGTCATCGTGGCACGCGCCGTCGAGGGACCTTTTCTATCGCGGCTCACCGCTCAGGTCAACGCGCTGCAGCTGGGGCCGGTGACCGATCCGGCGAGCGCCGTCGGCCCGCTGATCAGCTCGGCCGCGCGTGACCGCGTCCGCGAGGCGCTCCGGAATGCCGGCGGGGAGCTGCTCTGCGGCGGCGACACACCCGCCGATGCGCGCTTCACCAGCGGCTTCTTCCTCACGCCCGCGATCGTTCGAGGGGTGGCACCCGACGAGCCGCTGGCGCAGGACGAGCTCTTCGGGCCGGTGCTCGCCACCTTCGCAGTCGGCGAGATCGAGGAGGCGGTCGAGCTCGCCAACCGCACGCGATACGGGCTCAGCGCGACACTCTTCACCCGCGACCTCCGCTCCGCGCTCGGATACATCCGGGGCATCCACGCGGGGCTCGTGCGCGTCAACGGCGACACGACCGGCGTGGATCCCCATGCCCCGTTCGGCGGCGTGAAGGCGTCGAGCTCGGGGAGCCGCGAGCAGGGCTCCGCGGCTCGCGAGTTCTACACCGAGATCAAGACGGTGCAGGTCGCGGGATGACGGCGTATCCTCCGCTCCTCAGCGTCGTCGACTCGCACACCGAGGGCGAGCCGACCCGGGTCGTGATCGAAGGCTGGCCCGAGCCGCGCGGCGCCACGATGGCCGAGCGCCGCGATGATCTTCGCGCGCGGTTCGATCATCTGCGGAGCGCCACCGTCTGCGAGCCGCGCGGCCACGACGCGCTGGTCGGCGCGCTGCTCACGGCACCGGTGACGAGCGGCGCCTCCGCCGGCGTCGTCTTCTTCAACAACGTCGGCTACCTCGGCATGTGCGGCCACGGGCTGATCGGGGTGGTGCGGACGCTCGAGCATCTGGGACGGCTGGCAGCGGGAAATGTGCGGATCGACACGCCGGTCGGCACCGTGTCGGCCGACCTGGCCCTCGACGGCTCGGTCACGATCCGGAACGTTCCGGCCTATTGCCACGCCCTGGGCGTCACCGTCGACGTTCCCGGCGTCGGCATTATCACCGGCGACGTGGCCTGGGGCGGGAACTGGTTCTTCATCAGCGAGCTGGAGCATGGACCGCTGCGGGACGTTCCCCTCGATCTGGCGCATCAGTTCGAGCTCACCCGGCTGACGCGCGCCATCCTCGCGGCGCTCAGGGACCACCGGATCACCGGAGCGGCGGACGCGGAGATCGATCACGTCGAGCTGTCCGGCCCGCCGGCGCGGCCGGACGCCGACAGCCGGAACTTCGTCCTCTGTCCGGGCGGTGCCTACGATCGCTCACCCTGCGGCACGGGCACCTCCGCGCGAATGGCGGTGCTGCACGAGCGTGGCCGCCTCCTGCTCCGCCAGCCCTGGCGGCAGGAGAGCATCACCGGCAGCCTCTTCACCGGCTGGCTCGAATCGGACCACGGCGACCTCGTGCCGCACATCCAGGGGCGCGCCTGGATCACCGGAGAGTCGGTCCTCCGCTTCGATCCGGAAGATCCCTTCCGGGACGGCTTCACCACCGGCTGATGGCGCAACGGCCCGATGCAATCGTCGTGGGCGGCGGCATCGTCGGCGCCGCCTGTGCCCGCGAGCTGGCCCGCGGTGGCCTGAACGTCACGCTGATCGAGGCCGATTTCATCGGCGGCGGCGCCACCGCCGCGGGCATGGGCCACATCGTCGTGATGGACGACTCGCCGGCGCAGTTCGCGCTCACGGCACTGTCCCGCTCCCTCCTCGATGACGTGGCGCCTGACCTGCCGGCTGCCGTCGAGCGCGATCGCTGCGGCACACTCTGGGTGGCCGAGGACGAGGCCCAGCTCGACTCCGCCCGTGAAAAGCAGACTGCGTACGCGGCGGCCGGGGCCGAGGCCTCGCTGCTGGATGCGGAGGAGCTTAGCCGTCTCGAGCCCGAGCTGCGGCCCGGCCTCGCCGGCGGCATGCTGGTCCCGGGCGACGG
>JBLMWC010000021.1:0-3166 GCA_050257015.1 Bacillota bacterium
TCGCGCTGCTGCCGATGTCGGTCGCTTCCCGGACGACCGCGCCGACCACGGTGCGGAGCCGGGTGCCCATGTTGTCCATCGCCCCCGCGAGGCGGCCGAGTTCGGTGGGCATCTCCCCCAGCTGCACGGGGCGGAGATCCCCTTCGCCGAAGCGGTCGGCCGCCCCCACCAGTTGACGGAGCGGCACATCGATCGAGCGCACCGTCGCGGCCGACGCGCCGACGCCGATGAGCGACACGATTCCGAACAGGAACCAGAGCATGGTGCGCCGCTGCGCGGCGTTCCGGCGGAGCTCAGCCGCGCGGCTGCGCGCCCGCGCCGCCTGCCCGAGCGAGAGGGTGTGCACGTCGGCGACCAGAGTGTCGGACGGGCCGCGCGCCCGGTCGGCGGCGGTCCGCGCCTCTGCCGGCCGGCCCAGGTCGGCCAGCGCGTGCGCCGTCGCATAGGCGACTTCAGCCTGCGCCTGCGAGGTGGCGATGCGGTTGAGCGTGACGCGGTCGGCGGTCGTGAGCTCGCCGACGTCGCGATAGCGCCGCTGCAGGGCGTACGCCGAGTCCCCGCTCGCGATGAACTCCAGACGAAGGCCGGCGGCCGGCCGCACCAGGTACTGCTCCGCCGAGCGGATCTCGCTGGTGGCGGTGCTGACGAGCCCGTTGCTGAGCTGGGTGCCCGAGAGCAGGAGCCCGAGCTCCCGGTCGACCGAGCGGTCCAGCGAGTGGATCGAGTTGACGCCGATGGTGGCGATGAGGAGCACCAGCGCGATGAGCAGGCTCATCGTCGCGATCACCTTGGACCGGAGGCTCCGGAGCATGTTACTGGCCCTCCGCGAGCTGCACTGCGCCGCCGTGGACCACGCCGATGTAGACCTGGCGGTTGGGCACGTCGCCCAGGGAATCGAAGGCGATCGCGCCAGTGACGCCCTGGAACGGATTGGCGGGGTTGACCTGCACCACACCGTCCCGCACGCTCCGGCGGCTGGGCCCCGACTTCGCGATCACGTCGCGCAGGAGATAGACGGCATCGTAGGTCGCCGCGGCCGGCTGGTTCGGTGTCGGCGCGTCCGGATAGCGCGACCGATACGCCGTCACGAACTTCCGGTTGGCCGGCGTGTCCAGCAGGGCGATGTACGCCATCGAGGTGTAGACGCCCTCGGCTAGCGAGCCGGCGCCCTCGATCCCTTCGAGCCCGTCGCCGCCGAGCACTGGCACGTTGATGCCGCGACGATGTGCCTGCTGCAGGATCTCCTCGGCCTCGGGGCGATTCCCCGCGATGACCAGGAACTGGGAGCGGCCGTCCTTGACGATCCGGTCGAGATAGGCGGAGACGTCGGGCTTGTCGCCGAGGTAGGGGCTTTCGGCGAGTACCTCGCCGCCGCGGCGGGTGAATTCGTCCACGAACCGCTGCCGGACCCCGCGACCGTACTCGTTGTTGAGATACAGCACGGTGCCGCGCACCAGGCCGAGCCTGTCCCTGACCCAGCGCGCCAGGGCGGCGCCGTGGGCGTCGTCGCTCGGGCAGACGCGGAAGGTGTAGGGGCCGGCGCCCGAGACCTCGGGTGATGACGACGACGGGGAGACGGCGACCACCGGATCGCTTCCCGAGTTGTAGACCGGCGCCGCCGCGAGGGTGGTGCCCGAGAAGAGGTGCCCGATGACTGCGCTCACGTCCGAGTTGTAGAGGGCATTGGCGACCACCACCGCCGAGTCGGGATCGGCATAGTCGTTCTTCTCGAGCAGCTCGAGCTTCTGGCCGCCGATGCCGCCGCTCGCATTGATCTCGGAGACGGCGAGCTCGGCGGCGAGCTTCATCGGGCGGCCGATCGGGTCGTCGAACGCGCCGGCGAGGCCGATGCGGACGGTGCCGCCACTGCTCGCGCCGCAGCCGGCGACGATGGTCGCGAGCGCGGGGGCCAGTAACGCGAAAAGCGTTGAACGGTCGAACAATGCCACGGCGGTCTCCCGAGCGGATGCGCTCAGACGTGCAGGCGGATGGTGTGTGGTAAAGGATGCGGGGACAACGGCTTGGGCCGAGAGGCCGGCGCGCGTCCCCGCCTCGGAGACTGAAGGAAAGGCAAGAGGTGTACTACACGGCGGTCACCCGCGGCGGCCGGCCCGCGCGCGGCTTCTGCCCCAGGCGTCGAGCACGTGTCCGTCGATCAGACTGACGGAGGCGACGCGGTTTCCCTTCTCGGTCCGCCAGGTGAGTCGGATCATTCGCCCTTTCCGAACCCACTGCATCATCCACTGATTCCCCTGGACCTGCGCACCGACTCGCCCGTAGGCCCGCTCCAGCTCTGCGCGCCAGGTGTCCAGCTGCTCGCCGCTGACGTCGGCCGAGAGCGTCATGACGCCGCTCACGCTGTCGATGGCGGAGAGCCAGAGATCGACCGGGCCGCCGAGCGCCGGATCGCCGACGACCGCCCGGCACTCGGCGACATGGCTGTCGGCCTTGGCGTGATCACAGCGGAGACGGGTGCCGTCGATGCTGTCCAGGCGGGCGGCGAGCTCGGCGACGCGGGCGCCGGCCCGGAATCCGAAGAAGGTGAGGGTGTCGGCGGGTCCCGCGGACTGCGCGGCGGCCGGGTGGGTTGCGAGGGCGAGCAGCAGGCCGGCGAGGCCCCCGCCGATGGCGTAGGTCCGGTTCACGGGCATGATCCTCAAGTGGGAGGGCGAGTCGCCCCTTGGCCAGCAAGACGCACGCCGCCACCCACGGGCGGGAGCCCGTGGGTGCGGTACGAGTGCGGCAACGAGTAGGGAGAGGGGTGGGGCGGCGCCCCGGTGTCAGACCTTCCGGACGTTCGACGCCTGAAGTCCCTTCGGGCCCTCGACGACCTCGAACTCCACCTGGTCGCCTTCAGCCAGCGACCGGAAGCCCTCGGCGACGATCGCCGTGTGGTGGACGAACACGTCCTTGCCACCGTCCTGCGCGATAAAGCCGAAGCCCTTGGCATCGTTGAACCACTTGACCGTGCCCTTCGCCATTGCCGCAACCTCTTCTGTGGGGGGCCCGAAGGTCCCGGGAAAAACCCCGGTCGGAGTGACCGGGCGAAAAAAAACCGTTCGGACCGGGTGGTCCGAAGCGGTGGCTCAACTCAGGCGATGATCACGTGAGACCCAGCGAGTGCATGCCATAACGTGGTGCGGGGCTTTGGTTTTGTCAATAACGC
>JBLMWC010000022.1:0-9582 GCA_050257015.1 Bacillota bacterium
ACCTGGATGTACGAGGTGCGGAACGGCCTGATCCAGCGTGCGTGGATGCTGGACGGGCGCACGCCTTCGGCGCCCTAACTGCTCGAAGGACGGCTCGACCAGCAAGACGAATCGAAGCATCCGGCGTCGGCAGGGGTTAGCCGAGACTGGCCGGACCGACGCCGAGGCGGTATCGTCACCGCATCTCTCCTCCAGAGGAACAGGTTCCGTCGTGACCCCGCCACCCGACCGCCTGGCAGCCGCGCTGGCCGACCGCTACCGGATCGAGCGCGAGCTCGGACGGGGCGGGATGGCCACGGTGTATCTGGCCGAGGATCTCCGGCACAGGCGTCGCGTGGCCGTGAAGGTGCTCAAGCCCGAGCTCGCCGCGATGCTCGGCGCCGAGCGCTTCGTGCAGGAGATCACGACCACCGCGGCGCTGCAGCATCCGCACATCCTGCCGCTCTTCGACAGCGGCACCGCTGACGGGTTCCTGTACTACGTGATGCCGTTTATCGACGGCGAGACGCTGCGCACGAAACTCGATCGCGAAACGCAGCTCGGCATCGACGAGTCGGTGCGCATCGCCACGAGCGTCGCCGACGCGCTCGATTATGCCCACCGGCACGGCGTGATCCACCGTGACATCAAGCCGGAGAACATCCTGCTGCACGACGGCCGGCCCATGGTCGCCGACTTCGGCATCGCGCTCGCGCTGAGTGCCGCGGCCGGCGGCCGGATGACCGAGACCGGCATGAGCCTCGGGACGCCGCACTACATGAGCCCCGAGCAGGCCACGGCGGACAAGGAGCTCACCGGCCGGAGCGACATCTACTCGCTGGGGAGCGTGCTGTACGAGATGCTCGCTGGCCAGCCGCCGCATCTGGGCGGCTCCGCGCAGCAAATCATCATGAAGATCGTGACCGAGGAGGCCCAGCCGCTCACGAAGCTCCGGCGGGCCGTCCCGGCTCACATTGCCGCCGCGGTGGCGAAGTCGCTCGAGAAGCTCCCGGCCGACCGGTTCGCCACGGCGCGGGAGTTCACCGATGCGCTGGCGAACCCGGCGTTTCGCCACGGCGAGGTGGCCTCCACCGCCGTGCGCGGCCAGCCGAGCGGCTCGCGCTGGCGTGACCCGCTCACGGCGGCGCTGGGGGCACTGGCGGTCCTGTCGCTCGCGTTGGCGGCCTGGGCGCTGACCCGCCCCACTCCGGAACCGGCGGTCGGCTGGTACCCCGTTGCGCTCGATAGCACGGCCCTTCTGGCGTACCGCGGCATCAGCGAGCCGGCGCGACTGGCGCTCACGCCGGACGGCCGCAGCGTGATCTACGTCGGAAATCGGTACGGGGAACTGCCGGACGGCAATCAGCTCTACCTGCGGCCGCTGGGACGGCTCGAAGCGCGGGCGGTCGCCGGTACGGTCGGCGCCAGCCGTCCCGCCGTGTCACCCGATGGCTCACTGGTGGCGTTCCTGACCGGCCAGAACGAACCGAGTCTGAGGGTGGTCCCGCTGGCCGGGGGGCCGGCGGTGGTGCTCGCGGATTCCGCCGTGGCGAGCGGCCCGGCATGGGGGTCGGACGGGTTCGTCTACTTCCTGACCCGCCAGGGCACGATCCGCCGGGTGCCCGGCAGCGGAGGTCCCGGCGACGACGTAGTGCACCTCCCCGCCCCGCCCGGCCGCGGGACCTATCGATGGCTCACCGTCCTCCCGGGTGCGCGCGCCGCACTCGTCGGAGTGAGCGCGCCGGGCCTCGCCGACCAGTCGAAGTTTTCGCTCCATGCAGTGAAGTTCTCCACCGGCCGGCTCGGCGCGGCTCTGCCCGGCGTGGAGGCGCATTACGTGGACGATGCGAAGGCGCTGATCTACGTCACGCCCGACGGCTCGCTCATGGCCGTGCGGTTCGACCTCGACGCGCTCGAGCCGCGCGGGCGCGCGACGGCGTTGATGTCCGGCCTGTCCTACCGGCGGGGGGAGACCGATCTGGCGGTCGCCGGCGGCACCCTGGCGTACGCGCTCCAGGGACGTAACGGCACCGAGTACATGGGGTGGGTGACGCGGGCGGGAGGGGCGGTACAGGCGGTGGACTCCACGTGGCGGGACACCGAGTTCGAGTCGTACGCGGTTTCGCCCGACGGCGCGTGGCTCGCCATCACGATCGGCGGCGGCGGCGTGCAGGGGGGATCCAATCAGACTCGTTACGACGTGTGGTTGAAGCGGCTCGATCGCGGTCCGATCCAGCGACTCACTTTCGGTGGAGACGACAACGCCGACCCGTCCTGGACCGCCGACGGGCGGTACGTGAGCTACGTCTCGCTCCGGGAAGGACGCCGCTCGCTCTGGCGCCGCCGCGCGGACGGCGTGGGCGAGGAGGAGAAGGTGGCCGACGCCGGCCGTGACATCATCGAGGCCCGCTGGTCCCGCGATGGAGCGTGGCTGGTGGCGAGCGTGTACGGACCGCCGTCGATGGACATCATGGCGATGCACATCGGGACCGACACGGTGCTCCGGCCGCTGCTGGCGGACGCGCACAACGAATGGGAGCCGGCGCTTTCCGGCGACGGCAGGTGGCTTGCCTACGTCTCCAACGAGTCGGGCCAGGCGCAGGTATTCGTGCGATCGTTTCCCAACGTGCAGGACGGGAAATGGCAGATCTCGCTGAACGGTGGCACCGACCCGCTCTGGAGCGCCGATGGGCGTGAGCTCTTCTTCCGCTCGGTCGGCGGCGACGAGGTGCTGGTGGCCGACATGTCCAAGGGCCCGGGAGCCGCCGAGCGCCGGTCGGTCCTGCGCGAGCGCTCGACCGGAGGCTTCGAGGTGAACGCCTTCGATCGCATGTTCGAAGCGTCGCCTGACGGCCGGCGTCTTCTCCTCTCGATCAGTGCCGACTACGACGCGTCGGGCAATCTGGTGATCGTGGAGAATTTCCGTTCACAGCTGCGCGCTGCACTCGCGGCCAGGAAGTGAACCGCGGGACGGGATGCTCGGCGCCGAGCGCGACGAGGGCTGGCAAGGAGAGGTCATGAGCCACAAACCCCACTGGCACGTCGCTCCCTACTTCATCGTGGACGACGTCGTCGCCACCGCGAACTGGTACCGCGACAGGCTCGGCTTCGAGTACGAGCGGTTCTGGAACGATCCGCCGTCGTTCTGCATGGTGCGCCGGAACGGCCTCACGATCATGCTGGCGCAGCTGGAGCGGACGGGCGCCGTGCGGCCCAACCACACGGTGGACCCCGAGGGCGGCGCGTGGGACGCCTACGTCTGGGTGGAGGATGTCGACGCGCTGCATGCGGAATTCAGGGCGAGCGGCGTCACGATCGCGCGCGGGCCCTGCGACCAGGTGTACGGCTGCCGCGACTTCGAGGTCGACGACTGCAACGGGTACCGGCTCTGTTTCGGAAACTGCCCGTGACGCCGGACCGGCTGCCGTGATGGAGATGCCCCGCTGACCGGCCTCCGCCGGGTCGTCACCCGCTGGGAGATCGTCGGGCTCGCGATCAACGACGTGATCGGGAGCGGGGTGTACCTCCTTCCCGCCGCGGCAGCCGCGCTCCTGGGCCCCGCCAGCGTGTGGGCCGTCCTGCTCGCGGGCGGCGCCGTGTGCCTCCTCGTCCTCTGCTTCGCGGAGGCGGCGAGCCACTTCGACGTGCCGGGGAGCGCGTACCTCTACACCCGCGAGGCCTTCGGCTCGTTCATCGGGTTCGAGGTCGGGTGGATGAGCTGGCTCACGCGGGTGGCCTCGGTGGCCTCGCTCTCGAACGGCTTCGCCCAGGCGATGACGTTTCTCTGGCCCGGTGCCGGATCGGGCGGCGTCCGCATCCTCATGATCGCCCTGCCGCTCGTCGTGCTCACCTGGGTCAACGTCGTCGGCGTCAAGCAGGGCGCGCGGGTCGCCGTCGGCTTCACGATCGCCAAGATTCTGCCGCTCGTCCTCCTGATCGGCGCGGGCATCTTCGCGATCGACTCCTCGCGACTTTTTCCGATTCCCGCGCCCGACGCCGGCAGCCTCGGCAAGGCGGCGCTGCTCCTCCTCTTCGCTTACGCCGGGTTCGAGAACACGGCGGCCGCCGCGGGCGAGTACAAGGATCCGCGCCGTGACATCCCCTTTGCCCTGATCACGATGCTGGTTGTGGTGACGCTGCTCTACACGCTGGTGCAGCTGGTCGCGCTCAGCACCCTGCCCGACCTGGGGCAGCGGGCGGGAGGCGCGCCGCTCGCCGACGCGGCCAAGCTGCTCCTCGGCACCGGCGCCGGCCTGCTGCTCACGGCGGGCGCGGCGATCTCGATCGGCGGGAACATCGGCAGCTCGATGCTGGCGGGGCCGCGATACCTCTATGCGCTCGCGCTGGACGGGTTCGGTCCCCGGTACCTGGCCGGCGTGCATCCGCGGTACCGAACGCCGGCGGCGGCGATCGTCACCCAGGCGGTCATCGGCGGCGTGCTCGCCTTCTCCGGCTCGTTCGTGCAGCTGGCGCTGCTGTCGGTCATCGCGCGGATGTCCACCTACATCGGCACCGCCGCGGCGGTCCCCTTCCTCCGGCGAAGATTTCCGCGCACCGCGAAGACGGTGGTGCTCCCGGGCGGCGCCGCCATCCCGGTGGCCGCGCTGCTGCTCTCGCTCGGACTCCTGGCCAGCGCGTCGGCCTGGAACCTGATCGCCGGGGCGGCCGCGCTCGCGTTCGGCGCGCTGCTCTACCTGACGCGGAAGGCGCCGGAGCCGGCGAGCGAAGCTGCCGATTGACCAGGCCGGACCCGCGCGATATCGTCCGGGAGGCGCGCAGGGCGCCTCCCGTCCGCGGGAAGGACCGAGTCCACCTGTGCAGTCCACAGGACGAAGCGTGGTCGCGCGTCTCGAACCTCCTTCGCCCGGGCAAGCGGACCTCGGGCACCCGAGGAGGTCGTATGCCCGTCCGCCGCCTGCCGGTCCGTCCCGATCTCACCCAGCTCAAGCACCAGGCCAGGGATCTGCTCCGCGCCTTTCGCCGCGGCGATCCCGACGCGCTCGCCCTCTTCGCGGAGTGGCACCCGGAGGCGACCCTGGCGTCCGCGAAACTCGCCGACGCGCAGCACGCGCTCGCCCGATCGTACGGCGCGGTCAACTGGACCCGCGTCGTCCAGTGCTGTCAGCTGATCGACGCCATCTGGGACGACGACCGGGAGACCGTTCGCCGCCTCGTCACCGCCAACCCGCATCTCCTCCACGAGAGCGCCGGCATCGGCAACCGCAACTGGGGCCCGCCGCTCAGCTACGCCGCCAATCTCGGCCGCGACGAGATCATCCGGCTGCTGCACGGCCTCGGCGCGCGCGATCTCGAGTTCGCCATGGACCGCGCGGTGCTCCAGAGCCGGGTGGGCACCGCGGCCCTCCTGCACGAGATGCTGGGCCGTCCCACGCCGCCGGACGATGCCTTCGGCGGCGCCGCCTACACGCTCAGCGTGCCGGGCACCGAGTTCCTCTTCCGGCTGGGCGCGCGGGTCCGGTTCGACGACAGGCGGCAGTCGGCGCCGGTCGAGACCGTCATCGGCTCCGACAGCCGGAACCCCGAGGCCAAGCGCCGCATCCTGGCGCTCTATGCCGAGCACGGGTATCAGTATCCCGACACCCCGGTCATGGCGTTCCATCGCGGACGCTTCGACCTGCTCGAGGCGCATCTCGCGCGCGAGCCGGGGCTCATCAACCGCCGCTTCGCGATCGAGGAGATCTTTCCGCCCGAGGTCGGCTGCCGGCACCCGAGCTACGAATGCATGGGCACGCCGGTGGACGGCGGGACGCTGCTGCACCTCGCCGTCTACTGGGACGAACTCGACATGGCCACCTGGCTGCTGGAGCGGGGCGCGGACGTGAACGCGGGCACCGCGCTGGAGGCCGACGGATTCGGCGGACACACGCCGCTGTTCAATGCGGTGGTCTCGCAGGCGGGGTTCTGGATGAACTACCGGAAGGGGTGGACCCAGCGGCCCGAGGATGCCCGCTTTGCCGAGCTGCTGCTCGAGCGGGGCGCGGACCCGAACGTGCGCGCGTCGATCCGCATGCGGCTCGGATCGGGGCACGGGGACCCGCGGATCCGCGAGTTCCCCGACGTCACGCCGCTCTCCTGGGCCCGGCGCCTGGGGGCGGACACCCAGCCCGGCAGCAAGCACAGCGAGCTCCTGTTTGTGAACCAGGCGGCGGTGCGCCTGCTGGTGGAGCGCGGGGCGCGGGAGTGACGATCGAGGTCCGTACGGCCCGCCCGGAGGATGCCGCCGCGATCGCCGCGATGAGCGGCGAGCTGGGCTACCCGGCAGCGCCGGAGCAGGTCGAGCGCCGTCTCGCCATCCTGCTGGCCGACCGGTCGCAGTGCGTGCTGGTCGCAGAGCATCCCGAACGCGGCATCATGGGCTGGGCCCACGCGGCCGAGCAGGTGGTGCTGGAGTCGGGCACGCGCTGCGAGCTGCTCGGCCTCGTCATCACGGCGGCGGAGCGGGGCGGCGGAGGCGGGCGGGCGCTGGTCGCCGCGGTCGAGGCGTGGGCGGCCGCACGGGATATTCCGGTCGTCTCGCTCCGCTGCAACATCGTTCGAACCGCCTCGCATGCGTTCTACGCACAGCTCGGCTACGTCGCGGCGAAGACGCAGCTCGCGTTCCGGAAGCAGCTCGATCCCTCGGCACCGGCCGGGCCGATGGCGTGACCCGGCGCCGATCGGCCGCGTTGCCGGCGGCAGCATGGCTCCGTACGTTGAGACCACCAAACCACAGGATGGTTCATTTGCTCCGAGACTGCGTGCGCTTCATCCGACTCGCGCTTGCCCTCACGCTGGCGGTCGCCGCTCCACTCGCCGCCCAGCAGCCGATCCCCGGACTGGACGCCGCCGGCATGGACCGGTCGGTCCGGCCGGGTGACGACTTCTTTGCGTACGCCAACGGCGGCTGGGTCCGCACGACCGTCATCCCCGCCGACCGAAGCTCCATCGGCGGGTTCAGCATCGCGGCCGAGCGGGCCGACACGGCGCTGGCGCAGGTGGTTCGGGAGGCCGCGGCGGCGCACGCCGCCCACGGGACCGATGTGCAGCGCATCGGCGACTTCTACGGCAGCTACCGGGACACCACGGCCATCGCCGCACGGGGACTCACGCCCCTCCAGCCTGCCCTGGCGGCGGTCGCGGCGATCGGTGACCGCGCGGGGCTCGCCCGGTACATCGGCGCCACCCTGCGGGCCGATGTGGACGTCATCAACGACGGCGCGCTCCACACCGACAACCTCTTCGGCCTCTGGGTGGACCAGGATTTCAACGAGCCCACCCGGAACTCCGCGGCCCTGCTGCAGGGCGGTCTCGAGATGCCCGACCGCAGCTACTATCTCGATCAGTCGCCGCGTATGGCGGAGATCCGGACGAAGTATCAGGCGCACATCGCGCGGATGCTCTCGCTCGCGGGGGTGCCCGATGCCGACCAGCGGGCCGAAGCCGTGCTGCGGCTCGAGTCCCGCATCGCGGCCGCGCACTGGAAGCGCGAGGACACCTGGGACGTGCTGAAGGGCAACAATCACTGGACTCGCGCCGACTTCACGGCCAAGGCGCCGGGACTCGACTGGGATGCCTTCTTCAGCGCGGCCGGCCTGGGCGACCTCGCCACCTTCGTCGCCTGGCAGCCCAGCGCGATCACCGGCCTCTCCGCGCTGACCGCGAGCGAGCCGCTCGACGACTGGAAGGCGCTCCTGACGTATCACGCGATCGAGCACCGGGCCAGCGTGCTTCCGCCGGCCTTCGATCGCGAGTCGTTCGACTTCTTCGGCCGCACGCTGAGCGGGTCGCCCGAGCAGGCGCCGCGGGACCGGCGCGCCGTCAACGCGACCAGCGACGCCCTCGGCTTCGCCGTGGGGCGGCGGTACGTGGCGCGCTACTTCCCGGCGAGCGCCCGGACGCGGGCGGCGACGATGGTGGCGGGGATCATTCGCGCGCTCGACGCGCGCATCGTGCGGCTCGCGTGGATGGCACCGGCGACGCGCGCGGGAGCGCGAGCCAAGCTGCGGACGCTTCGCGTGAGCGTGGGGTATCCCGACACCTGGCCGTCGTACGCCGGCCTCGACATCGTCGCGGGCGACGCCTACGGCAACGCCGAACGACTCGAGCGGTTCCGCTATCGGCAGAGCCTGGTGAAGCTGCACCGGCCGGTGGACCGGACCGAGTGGTCCATGACGCCGCAGCAGGTCAACGCCGTGAACATGCCGGCGATGAACGCGATGAACTTCCCCGCCGCCATCCTCCAGCCGCCGTTCTTCGATCCGGCGCGGTCCGACGCGATGAACTACGCCGCGATCGGCGCCGTCATCGGCCACGAGATCAGCCACAGCTTCGACAACCTGGGCGCCAACTTCGACGCCCACGGGAAGCTCCGGAACTGGTGGACACCCGAGGACCTGGCGCACTTCAACGCCGCCGCCGACCAGCTCGCGCGGCAGTACAACGACTACCGGCCGTTCCCCGACCTCGCCGTCAACGGCAAGCTCACGCTGAGCGAGAACATCGCGGATCTCGCCGGGCTGACTGCCGCGTACGATGCATGGCGCACGTCGCTGGCCGGCAAGCCCGCGCCGGTCGTGGGCGGACTCACCGGGGACCAGCAGTTCTTTCTCAGCTTTGCCCAGGTCTGGCGGAGCAGGATGCGGGACGCGGCGCTCCGCCAGCGGGTGCTCACCGACGGGCACGCCCCGGGACAGTACCGCGCGCTCACGGTGCGGAACCTCGATGCGTGGTACAAGGCGTTCGACGTCCGGCCCGGCCAGGCCGAGTACCTGCCTCCGGCCGATCGGGTGCGGATCTGGTGAGGTGTCGGGAGGTGCCGCTGCGACCTGGACCCCGGTCACAGCGGCGGCTCACAGCCGTGGGTCAGGAAGGCCCGCGCACTGGTCGCCACGCCGGCGGAGCGGTATTCTGTCTCTGAATCCCTCCTCAATGAACGGACCAGCGTGACCGCTGTGACCGACCCCGCCGCCCGGCTGGCCGCGGCGCTGGCCGACCGCTATCGCATCGAGCGCGAGCTCGGGCAGGGCGGCATGGCAACCGTCTACCTCGCCCACGATCTTCGCCACGATCGCAAGATCGCCATCAAGGTGCTGCGACCCGAGCTCGCAGCGGTCATCGGCGCCGACCGGTTCCTGAGCGAGATCCGGACGACGGCGAACCTCCAGCATCCCCACATCCTGCCGCTGTTCGACTCGGGCGAGGCCGATTCGTTCCTCTTCTACGCGATGCCGTTCGTCGAGGGGATCTCGCTCCGCGACCGGATGACCCGCGAGAAGCAGCTGCCGATCGCCGAGGCGGTCCGGATCGCGACCGAGATCGCCAGCGCGCTCGACTACGCCCACCGCCATGGCGTCATCCATCGCGACATCAAGCCCGAGAACATCCTGCTGCATGACGGCAGCGCGCTGGTCGCCGACTTCGGCATCGCGCTCGCCGCGAGCAAGGCCGGCACGCGGATGACCGAGACCGGCATGTCGCTCGGTACGCCGCAGTACATGTCGCC
Organism: Bacillota bacterium; assembly: GCA_050257015.1. Taxonomy (GTDB): domain Bacteria; phylum Gemmatimonadota; class Gemmatimonadetes; order Gemmatimonadales; family GWC2-71-9; genus JAICUF01. The sequence goes on from JBLMWC010000022.1 coordinate 9,482, forward strand.
CGAGCAGGCGATGGGCGAGCGCGAGCTCGACCAGCGGAGCGACGTGTACGCCCTGGGCTGCGTCACCTACGAGATGCTGACCGGCGAACCGCCGTTCAGCG
>JBLMWC010000023.1:0-22702 GCA_050257015.1 Bacillota bacterium
CGCCATCCCCGTCGAGAGCAGCGTGCCCACGTCCACGCCCATGTTGAGCGCGCGGCGCACCCGCACGTCCCGGAGCGGGCCGCGCGTGGTGTTCAGGGCGATGTAGAGGTCGCGGATCGTCGGCCGGCGCTGGATCTCGGGCCCGTGCTGCTGCTCCCACCGGCGGGTCTCGCTGAAGGGAATCTCGACGATGCTCAGCCGTCCCGACTCGTACTCGGCGGCCTGGGTGAGGGCTTCGGGGATGATGCGGATCCGAAGCGAATCCGATTTCGGGGCGCCGCCCCAGTACTTCTCGTTTCGTGCGAGGACGATCGCATCATCGTGGGACCAGCTCACGAACTTCCACGGGCCGCTTCCCACCGGGTGCTGGGCGAAGTCGGCCGGGGTCGGCGTCGGCACCACCGCCGCCACCGGCATCGCGAGAAACTTGGGGAAGATGTTGAGCGGCTCCTCGAGGGTGAAGGCGATCGTGGAGTCGTCGCTCACGGCGATGCCGGGGACCTCCTTCGCCTTGCCGGCGGCGTAGTCGTCGGCGCCCCGGATGGGGAGGAGAGGCCACTGGCGCCCGCCCTTCGAGCCGGGGGCCAGGGCCCGGAGGATCGACGCGCGGGCGTCGGCGGCGGTGACCCTCCGGCCGTCGAGGAAGGTGGCGTTGGTGCGCAGGTGGAAGGTGTAGACCCGGCCCGTTGAATCGGCTTCCCATCGGGTGGCGAGGCCGGGCACCAGTTTCCCGTCGACATCGAACTGCACCAGGTTGTCGAAGAGCGTGGTCACGACTTCCCCCGACTGGACATCGGTCGAAAGCGCCGGGTCCAGCGTCTGGGGATCGGCCGAGAGATAGTACTGGAGGGTCGAGCCGCCGCCGCTGTCGCCGCCACCGCATCCCGCCGCCGCGGCCGCGATTGCGAGGGATGGCAGAACGCGCGAACTGAGCAGAAGTCGTCGCATGCCGGACCGGGGGGAAGGGTGTGGCGTCATAGAAGTTGACAGCGCGGGCTAACATGGTGAAACTACCCGTCTTACGGAATGACGTCAATCACCGGTCCGGTGGTCTGGCCCGGCTGACTTTGCGCAGGGAGCGTTCCATTTTCATGCACCACCCGTGAAGCGTCTGCTCGTCCTTGCCCTGCTCCTCGTGGCCGGGGCCGCCCGGCCCGCCACCGGCCACGCCCAGGAGATTCAGGATCGCGTCATCCGCGCCCTGAAGTGGAAGGGCAACAAGCACATCAGCACGACGACACTCGAGAACTCCATCGCGACCACCAACTCGAGCTGGTTCGCGCGGCAGGCGCCATTCAGCTGGCTCGGCTTCCTGGGCGAGAAGCGCTACCTCAACGAGACCGACCTCGAACGCGACGTCCTCCGCGTCGGGGTGCTCTACAAGCTCAGCGGCTTTCCGGACGTGCAGGTGGATACCGTGGTCCGGCGGACCGCCGACGCCGCCTGGATCACCTTCAAGATCACCGAGGGCGATCCGATCCGGGTCGACACCCTGGTCGTGACCGGGCTCGACTCGCTCACCGACCGCCTGCGCAAGGCGGCGACGATCGATCTTCCGCTGCAGCAGGGCGACATCTTCAACCGCGGCCTCATGCGCGCCGCCGCCGACACGATCACCCGCCGGCTGCAGGACCGCGGCTATCCGTCCGCCGAGGTCTTCGTGAGCTTCAACAGCCGGCACGATACCAAGACGGCGCAGGTGACGCTCAATACGGTGCCGGGAGTGCGCGCCGTCGTCGGCGCGGTGCGCGTCGAGGGCAACCGGCGGCTGGATTCCGCGTCGGTCGTTCACCTCATGGAGGCGCGGCCGGGCCGCCTCTTCTCGCAGGAAGATCTCTTCGCCAGCCAGCGCAATCTGTACAACTCGGACCACTTCCGCCTGGCCTCGGTGAACATCGACACCACCCGGTTCAAGAAGGGGATGGACTCGGTGCCGCTGGTCGTGCAGGTGACCGAGAGTCCGCCGTTCCGGGCGCGTGCCGGGCTGGGCTACGGCACCAGCGACTGCGTCCGGGCCACCGGCGGCTTCACCGTGCGGAACTTCCTCGGCCACGCCCGGCTCTTCGACGTCACCGGCGGCGTCTCCAAGGTCGGCACCGGGGCGCCGCTCGACTGGGGCTTCGACCGCGGGATCTGCCGGGCGCTCAGGGACGACTCGATCGGCTCACGCCGGCTCAACTACAGTCTCGCGACGTCGATCCGGCGGCCGGCGTTCCGCTCGCCCAACAATACCCTCATTCTGAGTGCGTTCACCGAGCGGCGCTCCGAGTTCAAGGTCTACCAGCGCACCGAGCAGGGCATCAGCGTGTCGCTCGCGCGCGAATCGCCCCGGCGGCGGCTGCCGCTCAGCCTCACGTACACCCTCGCCCTCGGGCGGACCGACGCGACGGCGGCGAGCTTCTGCGCGTTCCTCAACGCGTGCGATCCGGCGGACGTGGACCGGCTGAGCCAGCGCATCCGCCAGGCGACCCTCACGGGCACCGCCTCGATTCCCCGGCTCAACAATCCGATCGACCCGACGCGCGGCTCGGTGGCATCGACCCAGATCACCCTGGCGTCGCGCTTCATCGGCTCGTCCTCGCTGGTGCAGTTCACCCGCGCCGTCGGCGACTACACCCGCTACCACCCGATCACGCGTGACATCGTCTTCAGCTGGCACCTCCGCGCCGGCGCGATCTTCGCCCCCAAGGTGACGCTCGCGAGCGGGGTGAACGCCTACGTCCCGCCCGACCAGCGCTTCTACGGCGGCGGACCGAACGACGTCCGCGGCTATCAGCGCAACGAGCTGGGTCCGATCGTCTACTCGGTGAACCGGCGGCTGGTGGACGAGGTCGGCGTGGATGGCCTGGCGGCGGTGCCCGATTCGGTGCGCGTGGTGGCGACCGGCGGCAACACCCTCGCCGTCGCGAACGCGGAGCTGCGGCTGCCGTCCCCGTTCTTCAGGGAGCGGCTCCGGCTCGCGCTCTTCGTGGATGGCGGCAGCGTCTGGCAGCGCGGGGCCGCCTCGACCCAGCGCGCCCAGTTCCGCATCACGCCGGGCTTCGGGATCCGGGTCGCCACGCCGCTCGGCCCGGCCCGCTTCGACGTCGCGTACAACCCGTACAAGCTGCCGCGCGGCACCCTGTACATCCTGAACAACGACGGCACCGTGTCGATCCTGCCGGATGCGCTCCAGCTCGACCGGCACCGGCGGCTTACGATCCACTTCGCGGTGGGCCAGCCGTTCTGATGCGCCGCCCCGTCGCCCGGTTCCTCTTCGTCTTCCTCTTCGGGCTCCTGGCCACGGTGCTGGGCATCGTCACGTCGCTGACGCTGACGCCGCCGGGCCGCGCCCTCCTCGCGCGCAACGTGTCGGCCCTGCTCAACCGGACGGTGCACGGCAGCGTCGAGGTCGGGTCGATCTCGGGCTCCTTCCTCTACGATCTGACGCTCGAGCATCTCGTGGTGCGTGACACCGCGGGCGTGCTGCTCGCCGATCTGCCCCGGGTGCGCGTGGGCTACCGGCTGCCGAACCTGATCCGCGGCAACATCGTGCTCAGCAGTCTGCACGTGGACAACCCGACGATCCAGATCATCAAGCACCGCAACGGGCGGATGAACTACGAGGACGTCCTCGGGCTCGGCCGTGGTCCGAAGGGGGCGTCGTCGCCGCTGATCGCGTTCAACGACGTGCGGATCCTCGACGGGACGCTCAGCATCGCGATGCCGTGGAATCCGCCGCCGGGCGCCACACCGGCCCAGCGGGATTCGGCCCTGACCGCGGAGCGGGCCAAGCCCGGCCGCGCCATCGAGGAGACGCGCGACGGGCTCAGCCGCGTGATCGTGATGCGCGATCTGAGTACGGTGCTCTCGCGCCTCCAGATCAGCACGCCGGACCGGAAGCCGTTCACCATCGACATCGACACCCTCGCCACCCGGATCAGCGACCCGGCGGTGACGCTCACCGACGCGGCCGGCCGGATCCGCTTCCACGGCGACAGCGCGATCTTCAGCCTCCGTCGCGGCGCGATGCCGAACAGCGTCTTCTCCGGCGGCGGCGCCGTCACCTGGCCGCGCGACACGGTGCTCTTCGATTTCCAGATGGACGCGCCGAAGGTGAGCCTGACCGATCTGCGCTGGGTCTCGCCGCTCTTCCCCGCGATGACCGGCCGGGGCACCCTCGTGGCCAAATCGGAGAGCGGCGCCCTGACGGCGTACACCTTGCGCGACATGCATCTCCGGAACGGCAATCAGCGGGTGGACGGCGAGGTGGTGGCGCTGCAGGACCGCGTGCGCGGCATCGGCGTCCGCGACATGAACATCACCCTGGCCAACCTCGATCTCGACGCGGTGCGCGGCTACGTGGACACGCTGCCGTTCTACGGGACCCTCAGCGGCACGCTGCAGGGCTCCGGCTTCCTGCTCGAGCGACTGCGCATCAACGTGGACTGGGCCTTCGCCGACGCCAAGGTCCCCGGCCGGCCGGTCAGTCTCATCACCGCCGACGGCACCGTCGGCTTCGGTGGCGGCGGGCTCACGTTCTACGGCGTGAATCTCCGGAACTCCGACATCGATCTCGGCACCGCGCGGCGGCTGGCGCCGGCAGTGGTCGTGCCCGGCCGGCTGGCGGCCCGCGGCACCCTCAACGGGCCGCTCCGGAACGTGGTATTCCGGGGGACCGCCATCCAGCGCGACGGCCAGCGCCCGCCCAGCGTCGTGCGCGGACGGGTGCACCTCGACACCCGCGGCAAGGTGCTCGCGCTCGAGACCGACATCGATCTCGACCCCCTCTCGTTCGAGGGCATCCGGCGCGGCTTCCCGTCGCTCAAGTCGCAGGGCGAGGTGCGCGGCCACGTGAACCTCTCCGGGACGATGGAGCATCTCGCGGTGGACGCGACGCTCGCCGGGCAGATTGGCCAGCTCGATCTGCACGGCGGAATGACGATCGTGCCGCCCCGGCTCGGCGCCGACGCGCTCCAGGTGCGCTTCCGGGATCTCGACCTCAACGCGCTCCGCGGCAGCGGACCGGTGACACGCCTCAACGGCAACCTCACCGCCACCGGCACGATGGACACCCTCCGCGCGCCGGAAGGCCAGCTCCTCCTCTCGCTCAGCCGGAGCCGGATGCGCGAGTGGACGATCGACACCGTGTTCACCCGGCTGTCGGTCGCGGACAGCGTGATCCACCTCGACACGCTGTACACCGAGTGGAAGGGTGCCCGGGCCGGCGGCTCCGGCACCCTGGGCTGGGTCCGGCCGCATGACGGCACCATCACCCTCCAGCTGGCGGCCGACAGTCTCACCGCCTTCGATTCCCTCGCGCTCGCCATGAGCGGCCAGGTGCGCGACAGCAGCAGCCGGGTGCAGCTCCCGCTCTCGGGGGTGGCGACGGCGCGAGTGCAGATCGCGGGGAGCCTCGACACGCTGCGGGTGAACGGCGAGTTCGGCGTCCACGAGTTCGCCTTCCAGAACCTCCGCTCGCCCTCCGACAGCGGCACGTTCAGCTACACCGGCGGCACCCGCCCGCTCTTCGCGGCGACCCTCCGCGCCGATTCGCTCGCCTGGATTACCGACACGACAGCCACGGGACGGTGGCAGTTCACCAGCACCTCGCTCGCCGTGAGCGGCCGGACCGACTCCCTCGGCTGGTCGCTCGGCAGCGGGGTCGGGGGGCTCACGCGGATCAGCGGAACCGGCAGCTGGATCGGCCGCGGCTCGCGGACGATTCTCGGCATCGACACGCTGGCCCTCGCGCTCCCCAGCCGCGGGTGGCGCCTCTCCGCCCCGACGACGCTGACACTCGGAGACTCGGCGCCGACCCTCGGCGACACGCGCATCGAGGCGGCGGACGGCTCGGGTGTGATCCGGGTTGCGGGCCGCCTCCCGAAGGGCCAGCCCGGCGATCTCACCCTCGACGCCCTCGGCGTCGATCTGCGCGACGTGTACGACATCATGGGGCGGGACACGAGCGGGATCGCCGGCTCCATCGGCCTCGCGCTCAAGCTGCGGGGGACCGACCGCGAGCCGATCATCGAGGGGACGGCCTCGCTGGCCGACGCGCGCTTCGGCGCCTCGTACATGCCGCACATCCGCGGCGTCCTCAACTACGCCGACCGCCGGCTCGATGCCCACCTGCTGCTCTCGCGGACCGGTGACAGCGTCCTGCTGGTGGACGCGCAGCTGCCGATCGATCTCGGGCTCACCGGCGTCAAGGAGCGGCAGCTCGACGGACCGATCGCCGTCCGGGTCCACGCCGACAGCATGGGGCTCGGCATTCTCGAGGCGCTGACGCCGGGTGTCCGGAACGTCACCGGCTTCCTCACCGCCGACGCCCGGATCCAGGGCACCTGGAAGAAGCCGGAGCTGGCCGGGTTCGTCTCCGTCGCCAACGGCGGCATGGATCTGCCCGACCTCGGCGTCCGCTACGACGGGATCAACGGGCGCTCCGACTTCGGTGGCGACTCGGCCGCGATCGAACACGTGCGGATCCGGAGCGGCGGCGGCGACCTCGATGTTCACGGCATCGTGCGGCTCCAGGAGCTCAACCGCCCGATCCTGACGATCCACATGGACGCGAACGGGTTCGAGGCGATCAACGAGCGCAACTTCCTGAAGCTCCTCGCCACCGGGCACTTCGACCTCGACGGCCCGTTCTACGGCGCCACGTTCAGCGGCACCGGCACCGCCGACGAGGGCGCGCTCTACTTCGCCGACCTGCTCAACAAGCGGGTGATCGACCTCGACGACCCGACCAACATCGACCTGGTGGACACCGTCGTCGTACGGCGGCGGAACCTGCGCCAGGGCTTCTCCAGCCGCTTCATGGAGGAGCTCGCGATCACCGACTTCAACCTCACCGTCGGCCACGAGTTCTGGCTGCGCTCGACCGAGGCCAACATCCAGCTCGCCGGCGATGTCCGGGTCAACAAGCGGCTTCGCGAGTACCGGGTGGACGGCGTGCTGGAGACGCCCCGGGGGACCTACACCCTGAAGATCGGTCCGGTGAGCCGTGACTTCGACGTGACCAAGGGGAGCGTGCAGTACTTCGGCACTCCGGACCTGAACGCCAAGCTCGACATCGAGGCCCAGCACGTGGTGCACGCGGCGAACGGGATGGACATCCCCGTCGTCGCCAAGATCACCGGGACGCTGCTCCGGCCGAAGCTCGATCTCTCGAGCGGCCCCAACGTGCGGCCGCCCCTCCCCGAGGTGGACCTGGTGTCGTACCTCCTCCTCGGCGTGCCGGCGAGCCAGGCGCAGGGAATCCAGCAGAACGCGATCCAGAACGCGGCGTCGATCCTCACGAGCGCCGTCTCGAGCGACCTCGAGCGCGCCCTCGTGTCCGATGTGGGTCTGCCGGTCGATCTGCTCGAGATCCGCCCCGCGCTGGCCGGCGGCACCGTCGCGGGCGGCACCATCACGCAGCTCGCCGCCGGATGGCAGATCGGGCCGAAGCTCTTCTTCCGGCTCAATGCCGGCTTCTGCAACAATCAGGTCAATTTCGGCTCGAAGAATCTCGGCGCCAGCGTGGACTTCCGCTTCGGCCGCGCCTGGAAGCTCCAGGCCAGCGTCGAGCCGACGTTCCAGACCTGCCGCGCGATCGGCATCAATCCCGACTACAGCCTGACGAGTCCGTACCAGATCGGTCTCGACGTGCTGTGGGACCGGGAGTTCTGATGGCGCGCGTTCTCCTCATCGCCAACCCCGCGGCCGCGCGGAACCGTCCGCTCGCGGTGAAGGCGATCCTCGACACCTTCCGCACGGCGGGGTGGATCACCGAGCTGAGCGAGACCGGCGGCCCCGGCGACGCGCGGCGCCTCGCCGCGGAGGGCGTGACCGCGGGGATGGACGTGGTCGCCGTCTTCGGCGGCGACGGCACGACGATGCAGGCGGCCTCGTCGCTCGTCGGCACCGAGGTGAGCCTCGGCGTGATTCCCGGCGGGACGGGCAACCTCCTCGCCGGCAATCTCCGGATCCCGACCGCGCCGGTGCGGGCCACGCAGGCCCTGCTGGCCGGCCGGCCCCGACGGTTCGACCTCGGCCGGGTCGAGCGCGCGGACGGCGTGCACTACTTCGCGGTCGCCTGCGGCGCGGGGTACGACGCGCGGGTCATGGCCGGCACGCCGGCGGCGCTCAAGCGGCGCTGGAAGATCGGGGCCTACCTCGCCACCACCGTCCGCCTCCTGGGCGAGCTCCGGCTCGCGCGGCACCGCATCTCGGTTGACGGCGTCGAGTTCGATGCGGAGGCGGCGATGGTGCTGGTGGCCAACTGCGGCGAGGTGATTCCGCCGTTCATCCGGCTCCGCCGCGGCATCCGCCCCGACGACGGCGTGCTCGACGTCGTCGTGATCCGGGCCAACAACTTCCGGCAGAGCGTGCGGGCCGTGTGGCACCTGCTGCGGGAGATGGAGAACGGCTACGTCGCGTACGCGCGCGGTCACGAGGTGCACGTCGTCTCCGAGCCGGCCGAACCGGTGCAGCTCGATGGGGAGCCGGGCGGAACGACGCCGTTCGCGGCGAGCGTGGTACCGGGCGCCATCTGCATCATGACGCAATGAAGCTTCACTCAGGGAGTATCCGATGGCCGATTCCGTCCTGCTGATCGACGACGATGTGGATGTCCTGCGCTCGATCGGCAACCACTTCGAGCGACTGGGGTACGAGGTCACCCGCGAGCTGACCGGCGAGGCCGGCCTCGCTACGTTCGAGCGGCTCAGGCCCGAGGTCGTCATCCTCGACCTGCGGCTCCCCGGCATGGACGGGCTGCAGGTCCTGGAGCAGCTGCGCCAGCGCGATGCCGCCGTCATCCTGCTCGCCGGCCCCGGGGATTCCGCGACCGCCGTCCGCGCCATGCAGCTCGGCGCCGAAAACTTCCTCTCGAAGCCGGTGGACATGGCCCACCTCGCCGCCGCCACCGCGCGCGTGGCCGACAAGGTCCGCCTGCGCCGGATCAACGAGACGCTCCACACGCGAACCGCCGCGGGCACCGGTCTCGACATCCTCGGCGACTCGCCGCAGATGCACGAGCTGGCACAGCAGGTCCGGCTCCTCGCGCAGAGCGAGCGTACCACCGTGCTGCTCTCGGGGGAGAGCGGGACGGGGAAGGGCTGGGTCGCCCGGCTCATCCACGACCTGAGCCCGCGCGCCCGCCAGCCGTTCGTGGAGGTGAGCTGCACCGGCCTCGATGCCACCGCCCTCGACAGCGAGCTGTTCGGACATGAGAAGGGCGCCTTTGCCGAGGCCCGGGAGCGGCGCCAGGGGCTCTTCGAGATCGCCGACCATGGCACCATGCTCCTCGACGAGATCGGTGACCTGCCGCCGGAGTTGCAGCCGAAGCTGCTCAAGGCGCTCGAGACGCGGACGTTCCGGCGTCTCGGCGGCAGCCGGGAGATCATGGTGGACGTGCGGCTGATCGCCGCCACCAGCCGGGACCTCGCCGCGGAGGTCGAGAGCGGCCGCTTCCGCGAGGATCTCTACTACCGCCTCAGCGTCATGCCGCTTCGGCTCCCGGCGCTCCGCGACCGCACCCGCGAGGACCGGCTCGCGCTCATCAACCGGATCCTGGCCGATCTGCGCCGGGCGATTCCGGACGGTCCCGCCACCGTCAACGCCGAGGCGCTCGAGCGCCTGCTGGTGTATCCGTGGCCGGGCAACGCCCGCGAGATGCGCAACGTGCTGGAGCGCGCGCTCATCCTCGGCCGCGGGCAATCGGCGATCAGCGTCGAGCATCTCCCGGGAGAGTTCCGCGCGCGGCCGGGCGTCGGCGACCGGCGCCACACCCCGCTCAGCCTCGACGAGCTCGAGCGCCAGCACATCGAGCGCACGCTGAAGCACCATGCCGGCAACCGGACCCGCGCAGCGGCGGAGCTCGGCATCTCGCGCGCCACGCTGATCAACAAGATCAAGCGGTACACGATCACCTCGTGAGGCCGGCATGACGGAACAGCGCGAGAAGGACGGGATGATCTGCCGGGCCTGCGGCCGCGAGGAGCGTGCGTCCGAGGGCTACCCGTGCCAGAGCTGCGGCACCTTCATCTGCCTCATCTGCTCCTTCCGCGGGGTGACGCTCTGCGCCAAATGCCAGGAGGCCGCCGGAAAGGGGTCGCCGCCCGAATGACGGCGGTGATCGGAACGGCGGCGGTGGCGCCGCTGGTCGCCGCGGCCAGCGTGCGTGCCGAGCAGGTGACGCAGCTCGTCCTGGGCGAGACGGCGTCGGTGCTCGAGAGCGCCGGCGAGTGGCTGCGCGTTCGGTGCGACATCGACGGCTACGAGGGATGGGTGCACCAGGGCTACGTCCGCCGCGCCGATGACGATGGGGCTGATCGCTGGCGGGCGAGCGCGGCGGGCTGGAGCGAGGAGGCGCGGCTCGACGTCGGCGGCATCACCCGGTCGCTCCCGCTCCGGTCCCGCGTGGCGCTGGCAGGCGGCGAGGCTGTTCTGCCCGATGGCTCGCGCGGCCGGCTGGTCGGCGGGGCGATCCGTCCACTCGCCGCGGTCGTCACTGCGGCGCTGGCGGTACCGCCCGAGCGCTGGGCGCTCGACCATTTCGGCGGCACCGCCTATGAATGGGGCGGCCTCACCCCCTGGGGCGTGGACTGCTCGGGGCTCGTGCAGACGACCTTCCTGGCCCGCGGCCTCACCGTCCCGCGCGATTCGGCCGAGCAGGCCGTCTTCGGCGATGGCGTCCCGCTCGATGCGGTGCAGCCCGGGGATCTGCTGTTCTTCCGGAGCGAGAGCGGGAGCGACCGGATCACCCACGTCGCCTTTGCCGCCGAGGGCGGCAGCCTGGTGCACTCGACGATCGCGTGCGGCGGTGTGGTGTGCGAGCCGTTCACCGCGGGCTCGCGCGCGGGCGAGGCTCTCCGGCCGCGGCTGGTGTCGGCCCGGCGGTTCGTCGCGCGCCAGGTCGGACGATGAAGTCCCGGCTTGTCCTCTTCGACATCGACGGCACGATTCTGCTCACCGCCGGAGCCGGCCGGCGCGCCATCACGACCGCGCTGCACGAGGAGGTCGGCGCCGTGGCCGCCTTTGCCGACGTGCGCTTCGACGGCAAGACCGATCCGCAGATCGTGAGCGAGCTGCTCGCCGCGGCAGGCCACGCCGCGCCGCACGAGGCCGAGCGGGTCGAGGCGCTCTGCCGCCGCTACGTAGCGCTCCTCGAGGCTGAGCTGGCCCATCCCGCCAGCATGACCACCGTGATGCCCGGCGTCCACGCGCTGCTCGATGCGCTCGAGGCGCGGCATGACGTCCTGCTCGGCCTGCTCACCGGGAATGTGGCGGAGGGCGCGGCGCTCAAGCTTCGATCGGCGGGGCTCGCGCCGGCGCGCTTCGCCGTCGGCGCCTACGGCAGCGACGCCGCGCACCGTCCCGATCTTCCGGCCATCGCCGCGGGGCGCGCGGAGCCGCATTTCGGCCGCGTGCCGAACGGGCACGAGGTCGTCATCATCGGTGACACGCCGGCCGATGTCGCCTGCGGAGCGCCGATCGGCGCGCGCGCGATCGCTGTCGCGACGGGCGCCTACTCCGAGGCGGAGCTCGCGGCATGCGGCGCCCACGCGGTCTTCGCCGATCTCTCCGACACCGGCCGCGTCCTCGCGGCGATCCTCGACTGACCGTGCCCGACGAGCTCGAGGTGAAGGCCGTCGTTCCCGACCCCTCGGCACTCCGCCGCTCGCTCGAGCGGAGCGGGGCATCGCTCGCCTTCGCGGGCTCGATGGTGGATGCGCGCTACGACCGGGGCGACGAGCTGGTGCCGCGCGACGAGGTGCTGCGCGTGCGGACGATGCACGCCGCGGACGGTAGCGTCGAATGGCATCTCGGCTGGAAGGGGCCGACTCGCCGGTCGCCCGAGGGATACAAGCTGCGTGACGAGCGCGAGTGTCGCGTCGTGGGCGACACCTCTCCTGCCGGCATCCTGGAGGCCCTCGGGTACGAGGTCATCCACCGGATCGAGCGCGAGGTCGAGATCTATGAAGTCGGTGGTGCCACGGTGCGCATCGAGACCTATCCCCGGATGGATGTCCTGCTCGAGATCGAGGGCGCGCCCGCGTCGATCGAGCGGGCCATCGCGGTGACCGGTCTGCCCCGCGCGGCCTTCAGCGGAGAGCCCCTCGCCGCGTTCGTCGCGCGCTTCGAGGCGCGTGGCGAATCGGCGATGCTCGCGAGGCCGCGATGAGCGCCAGCCGTTCCCTGGCCACGATTCCCGAACTGGGGCCGCTGCTGGGGCGGCTCACCGACACCGGCGCTGCGGCGTCGCCGACCGCGCTGTCGCTCGACGACATCCGGTACACTCTGGTCAGCGATCTGTTCGAGCTCGGCGCCGCCGCGCGCGATTTCGCGGCGGAGGCCGATGCGGATGGCGCCGCCGCGTCGCTGGGCCGCCGCGCCTGGCTCGACGCGTGGGAGCGGGCCGTCTCCGCCGTCGCCGCGCGGGTGGAGGAGCGGATCGATTACCGGCTCCGCGCCGCCGCGCGCGAATCCCGCATGCCGGCCGGCCGTCTGGCGCGCCTGCTCCTCGACGATGAGGAGCGCCGTGCGATCTGTGTCCGGCTCGGGGTCGCCGGCGGACCGTTCGTCGCCGCGCTCGACGCCCTCGAGGGAACGGTCCCCGCCATGGGCCGGGACGACGCCGCTCTCCGGCGCTGGCACGACGCGCTGGGCCACGTCGCCCGCCGACTGGAGGTGGCGTGGTACGCGCTCGCCGATGCCGCGGCCGAGGAAGAGGCGGCATGGGATACGGAGATCGCGCGGGTGCGCGCGTGGCACCGGCCCCGCTGGCCGCTCTGGGCCACCACCGCCGTGGTCCTTGGCGTCGCCGTCTACCTCGGCCTCGTGCTCGGCGGGTTCGTGTCGGTGCCGCCGTTTCTCCGCGGCTTCGCCGACTTCTGGTGGTCCCGGCCGTGATCGTCGGCGTCGGCATCGACCTGGTGGAGCTCGACCGCGTGCGCTCCATGCTGGCCCGCCGCGAGGAGCAGGCGCTCCGGAAGCTGCTCACCGACGGCGAACGGGAATACATCGCGACGCGATCCGATCCTGTCCCGCATGTGGCGGCCCGCATCGCGGCCAAGGAAGCGGTATACAAGGCGCTGCAGACGCTGCCCGATTGTCGAGGCGTGAGCTGGCAGGAGATCGAGGTCTGGCGGGCGCTCGACGGACGGCCGCTCGCCATTCTGTCCGGCCGTGCGGCGGCGGCGTCCGAGGCCGCGGGCGGTCTCACGATTCACCTGTCGCTGACTCACTCGGCGACGTCGGCGGCGGCGGTCGCGGTGCTGGAGCGCGCGGGGGGCTGACTCTTCCAATCCCGACCGTCGCGATCTACTTTACCCGGGTCAATAAACCGAATCGGTTGAGAATGTTTCTCATCGGCGCCGTCCAGCTCGCTGTACTGCTCGTCTCCGCTCCGCAGCAGGCCGTTCCGCAGCAGGCCGTCGCCGATGATCCGGCGCCCACGGTCCGCCGGCTCGCGGCCACCGCCCGGCTCGCCGCGCAGGAATACCGCGTCGGCGTGTCCGCCGGGCGGGTCACCGCGCCGGGCGAGGTCGAGGAGGCGCGGCTGTTTCTGGCCGAGGCCCGGCGTTCCGCAGAGCTGCTCCCGCGGGGCGAGAGCCGGCCCGCGATCGCCGCGATCGACTCGGTCACCACGATGATCGCGGCCGTCGCGTCCCCGGATTCACTCGACGCGCGGGTGGAGCGCCTCGCCCTCACGCTCTCGCGACACTTCAACGTTCCACTCGACGAGATTCCGGAGACGGCGCCCACGATCGCACGCGGCGCCGAAGTCTTCCGAACCAATTGCGCCAGCTGCCACGGGAGTCTGGGCCGCGGCGACGGTCCCTCGGCTGCGGGGCTCACCCCGCGGCCGGCCGACCTCACCGATTCCGTGCTCCGCTCCCGTTCGCCCCTCGACTACTACCACCGCGTCACCATCGGCGTCGCCGGCACCTCGATGCCGACGTACGAAACGCGACTCTCCGTCGCCGATCGCTGGGCCGCGGCGGTGTACGCGTCGCTGCTCCGCCTGCCGGCCGCGCAGGGGCAGGTGCCGCCCGTCCTCCGGAGCTTCCCGACGACCGCGCGCATGTCCGACAGCGCCATCCTGGTCGCCCTGAACGTTCACGGCCGGCCCAGCGCCGCCGACCTCGCGCATGTGGCGGCGGCCCGCTCGTGGCAGGAGGGTTCGGCTGGCGGCAGCGATGCCGTCTTCGCGCTGGTGCGCGCGCAGCTCGATACCGCGTTCACCCTCGTCCAGCGGGGTGCGGGGACGGCGGCGAGCTCCAAGGCGTTCGACGCGTACATGACGTTCGAGCAGGTCGAGCGATCGGTGCGCACCCGGAACCCCGGTCTCGCGGACCAGCTCGAGGCGTCCTTCGCGGCCCTCCGCACCCGTGCCGCCGGCGGCGCCACCGCGGCCGAGCTCAGCCAGATCCGCGGTGACCTGGCCGCGCGGCTCGAGAACGCCGAGCGGATCGTCGGCGACCCGCTCTCGCCGGTGAATCTCTTCGTCCAGTCGTTCGTGCTGCTGGTTCGCGAAGGGCTGGAGGCGCTTCTCATCGTCGGCGCGCTCCTCACCTTCCTGACCAAGACCGGCGCGTCCCATCGCCGGCGCGACATTCACATCGGCGTCGGCGCCGCCGTCGGCGCCAGCCTGCTCACCGCCGTCGCGATCGAGACCGTCTTCCAGATCACGCCGGGCAAGCGGGAGGCGCTCGAAGGGGCGACGATGGTCGTCGCCACCGTCGTGCTCTTCTACGTGAGCTACTGGCTGCTGTCGAAGATGGAAGTGGTGAAGTGGAATTCCTTCGTGAAGAGCAAGGTGCAGGACGCCGTGACGAGCGGGTCGTCGCTCGCCCTCGCGTCCGCGGCGTTCCTCGCGGTCTATCGTGAGGGATTCGAGACGGTGCTCTTCTACAAGGCGCTCTTCGTGTCGGGCGGCCTGGGCGGGACGGTGATGCCGGTGCTGTCAGGCATCATCGCGGGCTCGGCGGTGCTCGTCGTGGTCTACTTCGCGATCAACCGCTTCGGCGTGCGGCTGCCGCTCAAGCCGTTCTTCGGGATCACGAGCGCGTTCCTGTACTACATGGCGTTCGTGTTCGCGGGGAAGGGGATCGCGGAGCTGCAGGAGGGCGCGCTCGTCTCCACGACGATTGTGAGCTGGGCGCCGCGGATTCCCTCGCTCGGCATCTATCCGACGGCGGAGTCGCTCGCGGCGCAGGCGCTGCTGCTGGCGCTCTTCGTGGCGGCGCTGGTGTGGACCTTCATGATCGAGCCGCGGCGGCTCAAGGTCACTACGGTCATGGTGCCCGAGGCGACGCTCCGTCCGGCTCCACCGATCTCGGCCGGCACCTCGCGGGAGATCCTCCGCTCGCTCGACCGGATGGAAACCGATCTCGCCGAGCTCCGGGCGGAGGTCGAGCGGATGCGCGACCATCTTGCCGCCGACGCCGCCCGCGCCGCCGAGCGGCGGAGCGATCCGGCGTCCTGACCAGGCGGGCCGCGTCGTCTACGCGGCCGCCTTCCGCGCCACCGGCTGCGGCGTCAGTGTCCTGAGGTAGGGACCTGGATCCACGTCGGCTCCCCGGCGCCACTTCGTCACCAGCACGACTCCCACCGCCACCAGCAGGACGCTCGTCAGCTGGGCCACCGTGAAGGGGCCCAGGAAGCGGTCGTCCTTGGCGCGCACGATCTCGATGAGGAATCGCTCGACCCCGGCGAAGACGAGGTAGACGCCGAACAGCCAGCCGATCGGGTGGTTGGCGCGGCGCAACCGCCAGAGCACGAAGAAGGCGCCGAGCATCAGCGCGACTTCGTAGAGCTGGGTCGGGTGTACCGCCATCACGGTGTTCGGATCGATCCCGGCGGGCACGGGGACGCCGAACAGCGACTTCAGGTTCCCCGCCGTCGAGGGCGGCAGGCCCCGCGGGAACTTCACGCCCCATGGAAGCGTCGTCGGACGGCCGTAATCGTCGTTGACGAGGAAACAGCCGACCCGGCCGAGAGCGTATGCCGCCGCGAGCGCCGGTGCGGTGATGTGCATCGTCCAGCGGATCGGCACCCGGAGGCGCCAGCTGTTGATCACGACCGCGAGCGCGCCGCCGAGGAAGCCGCCGTACCAGACGAGCCCGCCGCGCGAGAAGAGGGTGCTGATGTCCTGCGTCAGCACCACGTACCAGATCTTCGCGCCGAGAATCCCGCCGATCACCGCCGCCACCACGATGTCCGCAGCGTACTCGTCGCGGAGCGCGCGGCGCTTGAGCTCCAGCCCGATGAGCCAGCCGCCCACGAGGAATCCCACCATCATCATGATCCCGTAGCCCGTGATCTCGAAGCGTCCGAGGTGGATGATGAAGGGGTAGACGGTGGTCATGCGGGTGTCCGTTCGGAGAGGGGGATGAGGCCGGGGATCGGGAGGTCGTCGCGCGGCTCGAGGTCCCAGCCGCTCGATTCGCCGCGGGCCAGATGCCAGGCGCCCGCCGCCGCGATCATCGCGGCGTTGTCGGTGTTGAGTCGCGGGGACGCGACGCTGACGCGCGCGCGGCCCTGCAGCCGCTCGCGGAGCTGGGCGACGAGCCCGCGGTTGCACGCCACGCCGCCGCCGAGCACCGCCGTCGCGTAGCCCAGCTCCTCGACCGCGTGCGCCGTCTTGGCGGTGAGCACGTCGAGCGCCGCGTCCTGAAATCCGCGGGCGAGGTCGGCGCGGTCGCGATCGAGATCATCGCTCGCGCGGACGGCGCGGAGTACTGCGGTCTTGAGCCCGCTGAACGAAAACGCGTAGCGATTCGCCCCGTAGCCGCCGAGCTCCTGCAGCATCGGCCGCGGGAAGCGGAAGCGGCCGGGCCGGCCCTCCTTCGCGAGCCGCTCGATCGCGGCACCACCCGGATACCCGAGCCCCAGCAGCGTGGCGACCTTGTCGAACGCCTCGCCCGCCGCGTCATCCAGCGTGCCGCCGAGCAGGCGATACTGGCCCCATTCCGGCACGTCGAGCAGCATCGTGTGCCCGCCGCTCACGAGAAGCGCGACGAACGGCGGCGCCAGCTCCGGATCCTCCAGCGTCGGCGCGAAGATGTGGCCTTCGAGATGGTTCACGCCGATGAGCGGGAGGCCGGCGGTCCAGGCGAGCGTCTTCCCGTACATCACGCCGACGAGGAGCGCCCCCACCAGTCCGGGCCCCGCCGTCACGGCGATGCCGTCGAGGCCGCTGATGTCCGTCCCGGCATCGGCGAGTGCGCGGGAGACCACCGAGCCGATCGCCTGCACGTGCGCGCGGCTTGCGAGCTCCGGCACGACGCCGCCGAAGACCCGGTGAATGTCCTGGGAGAGGATGACGAGACTCTCGAGCGTGACATGCTCGCCGGTGCCGAGCACGGCGGCCGACGTCTCGTCGCAGGAGGTCTCGATGCCGAGGATGCGACCGCCCACGCGCGCTACCGTTCCGCGGCGCCGAGGGTGTCGGCCGGTGCCGGGTTGGGCGCGCCGGCATCGTCCAGCAGCCGGTTGATGAGGGCGACGTTCATCGGCGAATCCCACTCGCGGGCGCCGATCTCGCGCTTCATGATCATGCCGTTCTTGTCCAGCAGGAAGCTCTCCGGCACGCCGGTCATCTGGAACTTCTGCTGGATGAGGGTACTGCGGTCCTGCATCAGGTCGAAGGTGAGGCCGAGCTCACGCGCGAACTTCCGGACGTCCTCCGGCGCTCCCTCGTCCACGCTCACCGCCGCGATCCGGAACCCGCGCGGCTTGAGCCGAGCGTAGGCCCGCTGCATGCTGGGCATCTCCAGGCGGCAGGGTACGCACCACGTGGCCCAGACGTTCACCAGCGTGACCGTTCCCTTGTACCGCTCGTGGAGCGATACCGAGTCGCCCGAGGCGAGATCCGCCACCCGGAAGTCGGGGAGCTTCGAGCCGACGACGACCTGATCGGTCTCCGGCTTGAACTTGACCATGGCCCAGGCGCCGAGTCCGAGCCCTGCGGCGATGATCCCCACCAGCCCCCACTGTCGCGACAACGCCATTACGCACGCTCCATGCACTGGGCCCTGAGGGCCCGTATCGCGGCGGCCGGATCGGGCTCGCCGAACACCGCCGTGCCGGCCACGAACGCCCGCGCCCCCGCCCGCCATGCCCCGCCGATGGTGGCCGTCGTGATCCCGCCGTCCACCTCGAGGACCGCCTCCGATCCGTGGCGCTCCAGAAGCGCCCGGGTCCGGGCAATCTTGTCGGTGGCGTGCGGGATATACGACTGCCCCCCATACCCCGGATTCACCGACATGATCAGCACGAGGTCGAGATCGTCGGTGACCTCCTCGATCCGCCCCAGCGGGGTTCCCGGGTTGAGTGCCAGTCCCGCCAGCATTCCGTGCTCCCGGATCGAGGCCAGCTGGCGCTGGACGTGGATCGTGGCCTCCGGATGAAACGTGAAGACCGCCACGCCGAGTTCCGCGAATTCCTCGATGTAGTGCTCCGGCCGCTCGACCATCAGGTGCACGTCGAGCGGAAGCTCCGTGGTCTTCCGCAGCGCCCGGATCAGCGGCGCCCCGAACGTGAGATTGGGGACGAAGTGGCCGTCCATCACGTCCACGTGGATCCAGTCGGCGCCGCCCTCCTCGGCCGCGCGCACCTGGTCCCGGAGGCGCGAGAGGTCGGCGCTCAGCACGCTCGGCGCAATCCGGACCGTCATGGCCGGCCCGCCGTGCTCGCGCTGACCACGAGGCCGATCGTGGTGCCGGGATCCTCGGTGCCGCCGGCGGCCGGCCTCGTCGCGATTACCACGCCGGGCGCATCGACCCCTTCGGTGACGGAGTCCACCGCAGCCCCGCGCAGCCCCGCGGCTTCGAGGACGCCGATCGCCTGCGGCGTGGCGAACCCGACGACGTCGGGCACGACCACCGGCGCGCGTCCGGCGCTGGTAACGAGCTCGACCACGCTGCCGGGCGGCAGGATGACACCCGGCGGTGGATCCTGGCCGACGACGAAACCGACGGGGACCGCCGGGTGCTGCTCGCTGCCGGTGAACCGCGGGCGGAAGCCGAGTGCCGTGATTCTGCGTTGCGCGTCCTGGAGACGGAGCTCCAGCACGCGTGGCACGGCGTGATCGCTGGAAAAGAGCGGGGCGGGCGCCGTCCAGAGGAGGGCGACGCCGGCGGCGACGAACCCCGCCGCCGCGATCAGCGCCGCGTCGCGCGCGAATCTCATGCGCGCCGCAGCCGCGCGGCGAATCCGCCGTCCATTGCATGCCGGTGCGGCAGGATCATCAGGTCTCCCTTGGCCGACAGCAGTGCTCGGGGAAAGTCTTCCGCCGGCTCGCGGTGGAAGACGGGATGCCGCTCCAGGAACCGGTCCACCTGCTGCTCGTTCTCCTCCGGCTCGAGTGAGCAGGTGGCGTAAACTAACAGCCCGCCCGGCCGGACCGCGTCGGCGGCGGCATCGAGCAGCTCGGCCTGCTGCGCCGCCAGCCGTACCAGCGCGTCCGGGCTCACCCGCCAGCGGGCGTCCGGATGCCGGGCGAAGGTGCCGGTGCCGAGGCACGGGGCATCCACCAGTACCGCTCCGGCTCCCCTCACCGGCGGATGCCGCGCATCGGCCACGATCACGTGCTCGCGGCCGCTCCCAGCCCGGCGGACGTTCTCGGCCAATCTCCGGGCTCTCGAGCGGCTCACGTCCGCCGCCACCACGCCCCGGGTGGAGCGACCGAGTGCGATCGTCTTCCCGCCGGGCGCGGCGCACGCGTCGTACGCGATCGTATCCGGCGGCAGATCGGCGAACCACGCGACCAGCGCCTGCGCCGGATCCTGCACCACGAAGTCGCCCTCGGCGAAGCCGGGGAGATCACCGGGACGCGACCGGTCGGTGAGGAGGCCGGCGCCGTACGGTGCCGGCCGCGTCCTGATGCCGGCCGCCTCCCACCGTTCCCTCAGCGCATCCAGCGGCGCGCGCGCCGGCTGCAGCACGAGCTCGGGCCGGGTGTTGTTCCGCTCGAGCAGTGCGGCTGCGGCCTCGGCGCCGAAGCGGCCGACCCAGCGCCGGACCAGCCATTCCGGGTGCGAGTACTCCGCAGCGAGGGCCGCGGCGTCGTCGCCCGACGCAGGGGGCGGCGCCGGCGTCCGGCCCATCTGTCGGAGCACGGCGTTGACGAATCCGCCGGCCCGCTCGCCGCCGGCCTCCCGTGCGAGCGCCACGCTGGTGCTGACCGCGGCATGAGGCGGCACGCGATCGAGCCCGGTGAGCTGGTACGCGCCGATCCGGAGCACGTCCTGGAGCGGCGACGCCACCCTGTCCCACCCGCGGGGGACGAGCGGCGCGAGCCGCGCATCGAGCGTGGTGCGAGTCCGAAGGACGCCGGCCGCGATCTCGTACGCCAGTCGCCGATCATCCTCCGCCAGGGCGCCGAGCACGCGGTCGAGGGCGGCGTCGAGCGGCTCGCCGCCGCGCACCCGCTCGAGCGCCTTGAGCGCCGCGCGCCGCGCCGGGAGTCCGGTCACCGGCTCGAGACTCCTACGACAGCATTCCCCGCGTCGGGCTCGACGGCATCGCGACCTCACGCCGCGGCATGCGCCCCGCCAGCCACGCCGTGCGCCCGGCCTCGACCGCGAGCCCCATCGCGTGCGCCATGGCGACCGGATCGGCCGCCTCGGCGAGCGCCGTGTTCATGAGGATGCCGTCGACGCCCTGTTCCATCGTCAGACACGCATCCGACGCCGTCCCCACACCCGCGTCCACGATCACCGGCACGCTCAGTCGGCGCTTGATCGTCCGGATGCTGTAGGGATTGAGGAGCCCGAGTCCGCTGCCGATCGGCGAGGCCAGCGGCATCACTGCCGCGGCGCCGGCCTCCTCGAGGCGGAGCGCCGTGACGAGATCGTCGTTGGTGTAGGCGAGCACGGTGAACCCTTCGCGCACCAGCGTCCGCGTGGCGGTGAGCAGTCCGTCGGCATCGGGGAGGAGCGTCTCCTGGTCGCCGATGACCTCGAGCTTCACGAACTCGTTGAACCCCGCTTCGCGTCCGAGGCGGGCGTAGCGGATCGCGTCCTCCGCGGTGTAGCAGCCGGCGGTGTTGGCGAGCAGGAACCAGCGCCTGGGATCGAGATGATGCAGGACCCCCTCCGTGTTTGCGCGGTTGAGGTCCACGCGGCGCACGGCGACCGTCACGATCTCGGCGCCCGATGCCTCGATGGCGCGGGTCATGTCGGTGTTGGTCCGGTACTTTCCGGTCCCGACCATGAGCCGCGACCGGAAGCGCCGGCCGGCGATCTCGAACGGCGTATCGAACTCCATCCGTCAGCCTCCTCCCACGAAGTGCACCAGCTCCACGCTGTCGCCGGCGGCGAGCGCGGTGCCGGCGAGCCGCGGCCGCCGCACGATCTCGCGATTGAGCTCCACCACCACCATCCGCGCGTCCAGGCCGAGGTGGCGGAGCAGGTCGTCGAGAGTGGCGGGCGCTGGCACCCGGCGCGGCTCGCCGTTGACCGTGATCTCGAGCGTCTCGGTCATGCCGCGCCGATCCAGGGCTCGAGCAGGAGGAGCGCCGCCGCCGCCGGGTCGGCCGCACCCCAGAGCGCCGAGATCGCGGCGACGCCCCACGCGCCGGCATCCCGCAGCTCGCGCACCCGCGCCGGCGTGACGCCGCCGATCGCGACGACCGGAATGCCGGCCCGCGCACAGCCGCGGACCAGGGCGAGACCACCGGGCACCCGGTCGGGATGCGTCGTCGTCGGGTAGACGCTCCCGGCGATCACGAAATCGGCCCCCTCGTCCGCCGCGGCACGCGCCTCGTCCTCGGAGTGAACCGAGCGTCCGATGAAGCCGCCGCAGATGCGGCGCGCGTCGGCCGGTGCCAGGTCCGACGCGGCGAGCTGGACGCCGCCGGCACCACACGCCGCCGCGACGTCGGGCCGCCCGTTCACCAGCACCATCGCCTCGGGCGGGCGCGCGAGCGCCGCGAGCCGGGAGGTGGCGGCGGCGAGCGCGGCGCCGCCGGCACTCCGGTCCCGCGCGTGTAGGGCAACGGCCGGTCCCGCCGCAGCGATCGCCGCCGCGCGCGCGCCGAAATCGGAGAGTGCCAGCACCTGCGTGTCGGTGATCGCGTGCACCCGGGGCAGCGGTCTCATGCGAACCGCGCTCCCGCGGCGACGCCGCGGCCGTGAACCCACTCCTTCACTCCGATGCGCCGCCGGCCGGCGGGCTGCACTTCGGCGATCTCCACCGCGCCGCGGCCTGCCGCCACTCGAAGTCCGCCGTCGGCCAGGAGGACGGTTCCGGGGTCTCCGCTGTCGTCGTCCACGGCGTGCGCGCCGAAGAGCTTGAGCTCCCGGCCGTCGAGCGTGGTCCACGCGCCGGGCGTCGGATCGAAGGCGCGGATCTGGCGGGCCACGGTGCCGGCGTCGTTCTCCCAGTCGATGCGTGCGGTCGTCCGGTCGATCTTGGGGGCGTAGGTGGCCAGCGATTCGTCCTGTGGCTCCGGCCGCACCGCGCCGGCGGCGAGGCAGGGCAGCGTCTCGAGCAGCGCCGTCGCGCCGAGATCGGCCAGTCGTTCGGTGAGCGTGCCGGCGGTGTCGTCGATGTCGATCGGCGTCCGGAGGCGATGCAGGATCGGCCCGCTGTCGAGCCCCGCTTCCATCTGCATGATCGTCACGCCGGTCTCGGAGTCGCCGTTGGCGATCGCCCACGGGATCGGCGCGGCGCCGCGGAGGCGCGGGAGCAGCGACGCGTGGACGTTGATCATGCCGGAGCG
>JBLMWC010000024.1:0-4960 GCA_050257015.1 Bacillota bacterium
GGCATCAGGTCGCGACGGCGGCCTCGAGCTCGGGCAGGAGTCCCGCCGTCTCGCACACGCGCGCGATCGTCTCGCCGATCTTGTTGTTCGGCGTCGAGGCGCCGGCCGTGATTCCAATGAGGCGGGCGTCGCCGAGCCAGCCGGCCTCGATCGTCTCCTCCTTGCGGCCGCCCGGCTGGTGGCGGATGGTGCCAGCGGACGGATCGATGCCGCTCGCATCTTCAATGTGGAAGGTGCGAACGCCCTTCGTGCGGCACAGCTCGGCGAGATGGTACGTGTTGCTGGAGTTGTACCCGCCGATGACGAGCATCAGATCGAGGGGCTCCGTCAGGAGCTGCTCCACCGCATCCTGTCGCTCCTGCGTCGCCGAGCAGATCGTGTCGAAGCTCCGGAAATGGTCGGAGAGTGTCTCGGCGCCGTATCGGCGGGCCATGGTCTTCCCGAACTCCGCAGCGATCGCGAGCGATTCGCCCGAGAGCATCGTCGTCTGGTTCGCAATGCCGACCCGCTGGAGATCCTGCGTGAAGTCGAAACCCGGCGAGGTCGCCTTGGCGAACCGCTCGGCCAGCGCGGCCGCGTCGCCGCCGTGCTCGATGTAGTCGAGCACGAGTCGCGCCTCCGCCATGTCGAGCACGACCAGATAGCGGCCGCCCGGGTGCTTCGTCACCTGGCTCGCGGTCGCCTTGGTCTCCTCGTGCCAGTGCTTGCCGTGGATGATCGCCGTATAGCCGTCGCGGGCGTACGATTCGACCCGCTTCCACACGTTGAGCACCGAGCCGCAGGTCGTGTCCACCAGCAGGCAGCCGATGGCGCGGAGGCGCTCGAAGTCCCGGATCGTCACGCCGAACGCCGGCATGATCACGACGTCGGCGGGCTGGATGTCGGAGAAGTCGAAGTCGCGGTCGGGATCGTGCAGGAGGATCTGCACGCCCATGTCGCGGAGCTTCCGGTTGACGTGCGGATTGTGGATGATCTCGCCGACGAGGAAGATGCGGCGGTCGGGAAACTTCTTCCGCGTCTCGTAGGCGTAGTCCACGGCGCGGTCGACGCCGTAGCAGAAGCCGAACTCGCGCGCGAGCCGGAAGGTCAGCGGCCCGATGGTGAGCCGATACTCGTGGGCGCGGAGGAGGTCCACGACGGTGCTGTGGTAGTCCGCCGCGAGTTGCCCCTCGATCTCCGCCTTGAGACCGAATCCCTTCCGGAAGTAGGTGCTCTCCATCCCCTCAATCTAACGGGGCTGGCTGCCGCAGTCGGGGCCGCCGCGCGCCAGCGGGATTCCCTTGAACGACCCCTCCATCGCCACCGACCCGGAGATCACGACCCCGTTCGTCCGCGCGGAGAAGTGCCCCGAGAGGAGGGGGCCGGTCTGCTCGAGTGATACCTGGCCCTGCGTGCCCCGGAGATCGGCCATGACCATCTTGCGGGTCCAGCGGGCGGCGATCGCGGCGCCCGGCCGCGCCACCCCCAGCGTCGGATCGGAGACCGGATACTTCCCCGGCACGAGCGAGTCGAGCGGATAGAGCGCGAGTCCGATCCCGGTGTCCCCGGACTGGCCGAAGATGAGGAGCGGCCCACCCGCCCCGCAGAGCGCGGCGCGCGCGGGCAGAGCCGCCCTGCCGGTATCGGTTCCGGTCCAGTACGCCTGAAGCGACGGCTCCGGCCGGCACGCCGCCACGAGGAGTGCCGCCGAGCAGAGCTGGACCGCGGCTCGTCTCACCGTACCGGCTGCATCACGATGTCGAACCGCCATTTCGCTCCGGCGTCGGGACTGATGGAATGGCTCAGGTCGAGCCGGAAGAGTGTGCTCCGGAGAAGGGGACTGTAGAGCGAGAGACCGATCCCTCCGCCGACCAGCGCCTGGCTCGAGAACAGATCGCCCGGGCGCGCTGCCTGGCCGGCATCGATGAACAGTACCGGCCGGACGTTGCCCTTGAGCGGCGAGACGTCGAGCTGAGCCGCCCAGAACGCCCGCCCGCGGAGAGCGCCGTACTCGAACCCGCGCACCGTGTTGACGCCGCCGAGGCGGAAGAGCAGTTGCGGCATGTCGCGCTGGGCGTAGCCGGCCCTGAGCCGGATCGTCGCGCCGCGTACGCCGCCGAAACCGTGCTGCACCTGCCCCATCGCCCGGCCCGAGACGATGCCCGCGCCGCCGATTCCTTCGCCGCTGATCCACCAGCGGAGCGGTCCGAACCCTTCCAGGCGCAGGCCGAGCAGCGCGTAATCGCCCTCGGCGATCGGCGGGTTCTCCGGGAAGTCACCGGTGCCGCCGAGGAAATCATTGACCGCGGAATGCGCCCGGCGGTCCACGCTGCGCTGCCGCTCGCCGCGAACCGACACCGTCAGGTCCATGCCGGTCGCGACCGACGCCTGGAACGACAGCCCGCCGCCGGTCGCAAGATAGTAGTCGCCGTAGTCGTGGCCGGTGAAGAGCGCGCTCGCCGTGTTGGCCAGCGTACGCCCCGGCGAGAACGGGTCCGCATCGGCCAGATCGCGCCAGGCGCCGGCCACGAGCCGGCCCCTCGGCGCGTCGCGCACGAGACTGAGGCGGCCCATGACGCGCTCGTCGCTGAAGCCGTAGCGGACCGTGGCGAAGAGGTCGGTGAAGTCGGTCTGAGGCACGCGCTCCCGGAACCCGACACCCAGCGAGAGACCCTGCACCCGGTTGTACTGCAGCGCATCGCTCACGTTCTGATAGGCAAAGCCGCGCGGCTTCCGCAGGGTGATCTCGTCGGGAAGCTGCTCCACGAGCAGCGCGAGGTCGGACTGCACGCCCCGGATCCGCCGCTCGTCGGCCGCCTCGGCCTCGAAGGTCAGCGAATCGGTCCAGCCGGTGTAGCGGGCGAGGGAATCGTTGGACGGGCGATGCAGCTCGTACCGCCCCCCCGCCCAGAGCCCGCCGCGAACCCAGCCGCGTGCGTCGGCGCTGTCTCCCCCTGCACGCTCGCGCGCGGCGCGAATCGAATCGCGCGCGGCGCGGCGGGCCGCGCGCGCCGAATTCGACGTTGTCGTATCGGACACTGGGAGCGAGAAGGCAACCGGCCGGCCGGTATTGATCGCGTAGTCATCGAACGTCGTGACCGCCTGGAACGGCACCACGATGTCGCTGAGCGGCACGCGCACCTGCCCGGCGATCGCCTGCCGGCGCGGCATCCAGTAGCGGCCGTCCTCCAGCCCGTACTCGAGGTCGGCATCGATCGACAGAATCGAGTTGACCAGCCGGTTGATGCGGCGCGCTGACGTCGAATCGTGCGCCTCCTCGTCGCCCGGGCGAGCCCAGAGCTCACTCCCGACGTAGCGGAAGGTGAACCGCACCACCTCGGCGCTCGACGCGTCGAGCCAGAGGCGACCCACCACCAGCGCGGGCCCGGGCCGCTTCGGCGTGAACTGCACGGCGTAGAGACGAATCCGCCGCCCGCCCGCTGTGGCCGAGAGGCTGTCGGTCAGATCGTAGTGGTACCACTCGGGGCCGTCGGCCGCGAGCGGATGCAGCGCGCCCGTCGCCGGAAACTCGTTGCTGAAGATGCGGACCGAGTCGCCCACCGAGCGCGGCACGAACCAGGGGCGGTCGAACACGCTCGAGAGCGGCGGCACGCCGCTCCGCGACTTCGTGCGCCGGCCGACGACGTCGACGCGGAGATCATTCGGGAGATGCCAGGCGACGGTGGCGTCCTGCTCCTCCACCGTCCCGATCGGGAACCGCCCCCACCGGCGGCGGCCCAGCGATGCGGTAAGCCGATAGCGGATCCGGGCCTGGTAATCCACCACCGCCGAGTCCTGTGCGCGATGGCGCGCGATCCCGCGAAGGACCAGGGCCCGGGTAGCGGGTGTGGCGAAGGAGAGGAGGGTGTCGGGCTGCTGCTGCGGGTGTGGCTGCTGAAGGGCGCTGGTCGAGAGAGTGGTGACGGCCAGTACGATCAGGAGGCTTGCGTCCATTTGGTCCGGCCGTCCCGGTGAAGCCCGTACGCCTTGAGCCGCCGCCACAGGGTCGTGCGGCTGATGCCGAGCTCCTTTGCCGTCTCCGCCAGCTTCCAGCTGTTCTGGTCCAGAGTCCGAACGATAGCCGCTTTTTCCCGCTCCGCGAGGGTCGTGGCGCTGTCGGTGCCGGGGATGAACATTGCCTCGCCGACCTCGAGCGATCCGACCCGCAGCGGCCGGAGCCTTCCCCCTACCGCGGCGAGGCGCGGCATGAGGTCGTCCGACCCTTCCGCGAGGTCCATTTCCGTGAGCGAGCCGCGAGCCTGCTGGTTGGCGTACAACACCTTACCCTCGGAATCGAACACGACAACGCCCTCGCTGAAGCCGTCCAGAAGGGCCTTGGCGAGGGGGGAGAATACCGAGGGCATGCTGGGATGGGTGGTCATGTCGGGCATGTCCGAATATACGTCGGAAGACAGGTGAAGTTTCAGTTGGAGACGTTTCCCCGCCGCCAGGCGCACACAGCCGGTCAGCGTCCCCGCCCGCCACCGCCCTTCCTGCCGCCCCGACCCTGCCCGCCGCCACGCTGATGCGGCTGACGATAGCCACCCCCGCCCTGTCGCTTGCCGCGCCGGGCGGCGTCGTCACGCGAGGGCCGCGACTCCGGGGCCGGCTCTCGCTTCAACAGCGCCTGGAGCTCCGGCAGCGTCGCCGCGAGGAGGGGCGGGTGCGAGCCGCGCCGCGCGGCGAACACGATCGGCCGATCGAGCACCGGCACCTCGCCGGTGCGGAGCCGCTTCGCCTGCCCTTCACGCAGCGTGAGGCGGACGACGCCTTCCGTTCCCCGCATCTCGTAATCGAGCGGCACGACGTCCCCCTTCACGCGCGCGCTGCTCGGCAGCGCCTCCAGCCGCTCGGCGGTCTCCGGATCCACCAGCGATGCGGCGTCGATCACGAGCCGCGAGCGGATGAACGTCTCCCAGCTGTTCACGCCCTGGGCCTCGAGCTCGGCGCGAACCCTGGCGCGAACGGCGGCGGGCGCGAT
>JBLMWC010000025.1:0-28416 GCA_050257015.1 Bacillota bacterium
GATCTGGTACGGCGGCGTCACGCCGAAGACCAGGACGTCGCCCACGGTGCGATTGCGGTGCACCACGTCGCTCATCGGTGTCGGCCACCCGGACTGCAGCGCCACGGCGGCCGCCTCCGGAAGGGCCCGCGCCACGGCGTCGGCGTCGCCGGTGGTGATGATCGGCCGCCGGGCGATGCGGCGCACCTCATCGTCGTCGAGGAGGCCGACCGCGATCGGCGTCCGCCGCACCTGAAACGCGTTGGTGCCGACGATCGCGCCGGTCAGGTTCTCCTTCACGTACGCGTTCATCCCCTGGATGATCGCGACGACGATCACCAGGAATCCCACCGATACGATGATTCCGAGGAGCGTGAAGAACGAGCGGAGCTTGCTGGCCAGGAGCGACTGCAGGGCGAGGCGCAGCGCTTCGGAGAGCGGCATCGGAGGAATCTAGCCGTCCCGGCGTCCCCGAAAAGGGGACGCCGGGACGCCGTTGCTACTCGTAACGGAGCGCTTCGACCGGGTCCATGCGGGCCGCCTTGTTGGCGGGGTAGAGGCCGAACAGCACGCCCGTCACCGTCGAGGCCAGCACGGCCGCCAGCACGGCACCCATGGGGACCGCGGCCTGGAGCGGCGTGAGCCTCCGGATGCCGAACGCGATCAGCCCGCCCAGCGCCATGCCGATGAGACAGCCGACCAGGGTTAGCGTCGCTGCCTCCACCAGGAACTGGAGCATGATCTCGCGTCGGGTCGCGCCGAGCGCCTTGCGGACGCCGATCTCGCGGGTCCGCTCGGTCACGGAAATCATCATGATCGCCACCACGCCCACGCCTCCGACCATGAGGCCCACGCTCGAGAGGGCGATCATGACCATGAAGAAGATCCGCGTAATGCTGTTGAACGTCTCCAGCAGCTTGTCCTGCGTCACCAGCGCGAAGTTGTTCTCCTGGCTCGGCTTGAGGCCCCGGTGGATACGGAGCGCGGCGGTGACCTCGTCCATCGTCTGCTGCACGCTCGCAGTCTCCGTCGGCCGCACCGCGAACATGAGCCATCCCTTCTGGTAGTCCGCCACCTTCGTGAAGGTGGAATGCGGGATCACCACGATCGGCGAGCCGCCACCCCCGAACAGCCCCTCGGCCTGCTGGTAGAGGCCGACGACCTCGAAGGGGACGCCGAAGATCTTCATGCGCCGGCCCACCGGATCGAGACCGGGGAAGAGCTCCTCGGCCGCCTTCGTGTTGATCACGACAACGTATGCGTTGCCGGCCTCCTCCACCTCGGTGAAGTTGCGGCCCGCGAGGATGGTCCCGCCGACGCTCAGGATCCAGGCTGGGCTGAATCCGATCACCTCGACGCCGCTCAGCCGCTTGTCCCCGTTGCTGATCGGCCCGTTGGTGCTCTCACGCCACGTCACGTTCTGCACCGACGGCAGGCGGCGGAGCAGCTCGGCTTCGGCCACCGTGAGCGCCGGGTATCGGCGCCACGGCTGCGACTCCTCGGACCCGTCGTTGATGTCGAGACCCCCCTGGAAATACTTCTGCACGAAGAACGTCTTGGGGCCGAGCGTCTCGATCTGCTCCTGCACGCCGCGGTTGATGCCCGTGATCGCCGACGCGATCGCGATCACCACCATGACGCCGACCGCGACGCCGAGGATGGTGAGGAAGGCGCGGACCTTGTTGGCCCGGATCGAATCGAGGGCGATGGTGACGCCTTCGAAGAGTCGGCTGGGGGACATGAGACTCCGTTACTCCGCGCGCAGCGCGGCGATGGGATCGAGCTTCGCCGCGCGCGTGGCGGGATAGACCCCCGCGACCATGCCGACGCTGACGCCCAGGACGACGGCCAGCACGATGGACCAGGGCGCGACCGCGGCCGGCATCGGCGTCAGCGCCTTCACCAGGAACGCGAGCCCGATGCCGGTGGCGATGCCCAGGGCCGCACCGACCAGCGAGAGGGTGGCGGATTCGACGACGAACTGCGACAGGATGTCGCGGCGTCTCGCGCCGAGTGCCTTGCGGATGCCGATCTCCCGGGTCCGCTCGCTGACGGCCATCAGCATGATGTTCATGATCACGATGCCGCCGACCACCAGCGAGATCGCCACCAGGCCCGGCAGCGCGGTCATGAGGATCCGCGAGATCTTCTTCCACCCTTCGAGCGCCGCTTCGGGCGTCTGCAGGAAGAAGTTGTTCGCCTCGTCGGGCCTCAGCTTCCGGCGGCTCCGCATCAGCGACTCCACCTGGCCCATCGCTGTCGCCACGTCACCCGCGCTCGCTGCCTGGATCTCCAGCTCGTCCAGCACGTTGTGCGGACAGATCCACCGGCGCGCCGGCGCCGTGTACGGCATGACGGCGAACTTGTCCATCGAGATGCCGAATAGCGTGCCCTGCTTGGTGGCGACGCCGATCACCCGGTAGGGAAGTCCCATGATCGAGACCTCCTTGCCCAGCGGGTCCACCCCGGCGAAAAGCTTCTCGGCGATGAGGTCGCCGATCACGA
This sequence comes from Bacillota bacterium, assembly GCA_050257015.1. Taxonomy (GTDB): domain Bacteria; phylum Gemmatimonadota; class Gemmatimonadetes; order Gemmatimonadales; family GWC2-71-9; genus JAICUF01. The sequence goes on from JBLMWC010000025.1 coordinate 2,485, forward strand.
TCACCGGCTGACCGGTGCGCACCTCCTGCTCGCTGAACGCGCGCCCGCCGGCGATATCCACGTTCTTGATGCGGAAGTACGTTTCCTCGGTGCCCATCAGCTGGATGTCCTTCGCCTGCCGGCCGTCGTACGTGAGCATCTGCCGGTCCGAGCAGAACATCGCAAACGTCGCGGGAACGGTGACGTGGTCCCGGACGTAGCGCGCGTCGGCGTAGGTGATCCGCGGGCGGCGGAACCAGCCTCGCCACTCGTCCTCCGTCACGCCGCCCGTCATGATGTCCGGGCGCTGCCGGAGCGAGAAGGTGTTCAGGCCGACCAGCCGGTTGGCGAACTGGTCCTCCATGTACACGTTCATCCCCTGGATGATCGACACCACGGCGATGAGGAAGGTGACGCCGATCAGCACGCCGATCAGGGAGAAGAAGCTCTTCAGCTTCTGCGCCCTGATCGTGCGCAGGGCCATCCGGACCGCTTCGAAGAGGCGCACCTAGGCCGCCGCGCCCTGGTTCAGGCGGTCGCTCTCGACCCGGCCGTCCCGCAGCACTACCACCCGCTCCGCGTGGGCCGCGATGTCGGCCTCGTGCGTCACCATCACCACCGTCTGACCCTGGTCGTGAAGCTCGGCGAAGACCCGCATGATCTCCTCGCTGGTGGTGCTGTCGAGGTTTCCCGTCGGCTCGTCCGCCAGCAGGATGCTCGGCTCGTTCACCAGCGCCCGGGCGATCGCCACGCGCTGGCGCTGGCCGCCCGACAGCTCATTCGGGCGGTGGTCCATCCGGTTGCCGAGGCCGACCCGCGTGAGCGCGGCGACGGCGCGCTCCCGGCGTTCCTTCACGCTGGCGCCCGAGTAGACCAGCGGCAGCTCGACGTTGTGCAGCGCGCTGGCGCGGGGCAGGAGGTTGAACGTCTGGAAGACGAACCCGATCTCCTTGTTCCGTACGCGCGCGAGCGCGTCGTCGCTCAGGCGGGAGACTTCCTGGCCGTTCAGCCAGTACTCGCCGCCCGAAGGCGTGTCCAGGCAGCCCAGCATGTTCATCATCGTGCTCTTGCCCGAGCCCGACGGCCCCATGATGGCGACGTACTCGTTCCGACGGATCTCCAGCGAGACGCCCCGGAGGGCGTGGATCGTCTCGCCCCCCATGTCGTACTGGCGGGTCAGGTCGCGGATCCGGATGATGGTGTCGGTCATGACTTCTTCTGTCCCTTCGGCGTCTCGGGCGCCGCCTTCACCTTGGCGCCGTCCTTGAGGTCGCGGATCGCCTGATAGGTGCCCGCCACGATCGTTTCGCCCTCGCGCACGCCGTCCGACACCTCGAAGTACTCGTCGCCCGCGATCCCGACCTTGACCGGACGGAACGTGGCGATCCCGTCGCGGACCACGAACACCCCTTCGCGGTCGTTCTTCTTGCGCGACAGCGTATCGCGACGGACCGGCGCGCCGTCGGCCGCGGCCTCGTTGGGCACCGGCTGATGATCCCGGACCGTCAGCGCGATGATCGGAATGCTCAGCACGTTCTTTCGCGTGTCGGTGACGATGCGCGCCGTGCAGCTCAGGTCCGGCCGGATCTCGCGGGGCGGGTCGCTAAGCGTGATCTCGACGTCGAAGTCCACCGCGCGGTCGCTCGAGCCGCTCGTCGTCTGCGTCGCGGTCAGCTTCGCGCTGTTGCTGATCTTGCTCACCCGGCCGATGAACGTGGAATCGGGGAAGGCGTCGATCGTGACCTCCACCGAATCGCCGCCGGCCAGCCGTACGACGTCGGTCTCGTCCACCTGGACCTTGGCCAGGATGACGGAGAGGTCGGCGATGGTCATCAGCAGGCCAGTCTCCCGCGAGAAGGTGCCGGGGACCGCCACCTCGCCCTCCTCGACCGCGAGCCGCACGACGCGGCCGGCCATCGGCGAAATGAGCCGCGTCTTCGACAGCTGATCCTGCGCCTCGCGCAGGCTCGCACGCGCCTGGTCGAGCTGCGCCTGGCTGGAGCGGAAGTTGGCGTTGGCGACATCGAGCGACGTCTGCGCCTGCTCCACCGCCTCCGGGGAGATCAGCGTGCCACCCGACTTCGCCATTTCCCGCGCGCGTCCCATCGCGCGCTCGGCCTGGTCGCGGTTCGCCTTCGCCTGGACTGCGGAGGCCTGCGCCGAGGCCACCAGACCCTGGGCGCGCGCCACGCTCGCCTCGTACTGCGAGGGGTCGATCTGGAGCAGGAACTGCCCCTTCGTCACCATGTCGCCTTCCTTCACCCCGATCCGGATGATCCGGCCGGTGATGTCGGCGCTGATGTCGACCTTGCTCTTCGCGTCGATCTTGCCGCTGGCCGTGACCGCGCTGACCAGATCGCGCCGGGCGACCTTCTCCATCCGGACCTCGGTGGCGGCGTTGCGCTTCTTCGCCTGGCCTGCCATCACGACGCCGGCCACGCCGACGACGAGAACCGTCAGGAAGATGCCGAGCTTCATACCGCGGGACATGAATCGCTCCTGGTCAGCGAAGGGGACGGCCGACCGCGGCCTCCAGAGCCGCGATCGCGATGTGATAACTGTACACGGCATTCACGTAATCGCCCTCGGCGCGCTGGATCGCATTCTGCGCGTCCGACAGCTCGAGCGCGGTGCCGCTCCCGAGCCGGTAGCGATCCTGCGCCAGCCGCAGCTGCTCGCGGGCGGCCTCCCGGCTGGTCTGCTGCACGGCGATCGTCCGGTACGCGCTCTCGAGCGCCAGATAGCGTCCCTGCACGTCGGTCCGCACCTGAAGGGCGCGCGCCCGCACGCTCTCGTCGGCGTCCTCCTGCTGGGCCCGCGCCTCGGCCAGCCGAAGGTGCCGACTGAACCCGGTGAACACGGGGAGCGAGAGCGTCATCCGCGCGCTGAACGGCTGCCGCGTGAAATTGAACGGGAAGACGTTGTTGGACGACTGGATTCCCTGGACCACCGTTGGCTGGAGCTCGTTCGCGTTGAGCAGCCCCGACGCCGCCAGACAGTCCGGCGTCGGCTGCAGCCCCGCCGAGCTCCGGATCACGTTGTTGTCCAGGCATGCCTGGTACTGTCCCTGCGCGCCGCTGAGCGCCTGGCCGAGGAGCAGGCTCTCGTTGGTGAACTGCTGCGTGTAGCCGTTCCAGCCCGCACTGAGCGACAGCGTCGGGAGGAAATCCGACTTCGCCGCGCGCACGCCGGCCCGGGCCGCCGACCCCCGCTCGCGAAGGGCGCGGAGCGACGGATTCTGGTCCTCCGCCATCCGCATCAGCTCATCCAGCTTGAACTCCGGCGCGGTGACGGGGAAGGAATCGGTGAGCCGCAGCTGATCGATCGCCACCGGCGCCACGACCCCCATCTGGCGAAGGAGCTCCAGCTTCGCCTCGTTCTCCGTCTGAATCGCCCGGAGCAGCGAGACCTCGGAGGTCCCCTTGGTCACCTCGGCCTGCCGCACGTCGAGCAGCGTTGCCTGGCCGACCTGGTAGCGCGCCTGCGCCAGCTTGAGGAAGTCCTCGTTGCGCGTCACCTGCTGCCGCGCGACGTCGACCTGGGCCGAGGCCTGAAGCGTCTGGAGATACTGCGTCGTGATCGCCTGCTTGAGCTGGACGCCCGCCGAGCCGATGTCGGCGTCGGTCGCCCGCGCGAGGGCCTTCATCTGGCCGGGACCGCTCAGCGTGCGGCCACTGAGCTGCATCTGCAGCCCGATCCCGTAGCTCGAGTTGTACGACGGAGAGGTCTGGCTGAAGGTCGTGCCGCCGAAGCTCGACCGCCCTGAGCCGGTATAACCGAACCCGAGCGAGACGTCGGCCTGCGGCAGCAGCGCGCCGTACGCGTTCCGCACGCCCCAGCGGGCCGGCCCGGCGTCGTTGAGCACCTGTCGATAGGCCGGGCTGTTCGCGCGGGCCGTCGCCAGCGCCTCGGCAAGTGAGAGGGTGGCCGTGGGGGTTCGAGCTGCGGTCGTGTCCTGCGCGGCCGCAGGGGCGGGCAGAGCGATCGCAGCCGCCAGCAGCACGTACCAACGAGTCATGGCCGATCCGTGGAAAGGGTAGGACGACAGGAAGCTTGTACGGACACGGCGCTCTCAAGGTTTCACCTTGAGACGCCGCGCCGCAACTAGCTGTCTGGATAACGACTTTTGAGGAGGGGCCTGCCAGGCTACTCGCTGAGGACCGCCGTGATGCCGTTCGACAGCTCCGCCCGCGTCAGGCGGCCCGAGCTGTCGGTCGTGAGCGTTCCGCTGATCCCGCCCGACAGGCTGACCTGCGAACCGTTCTTCTTCGCCACGAATGTCGCCCGGCGTCCGGTGCGCGGATAGAGCGCCGAGAGCCGGGTGCCTGCCGGTGTCGCAAGGTCGGCGACGGCGGTGAACAGGCCCACCGCATTGTCGTCGAGGAGCACGACGTCCGGCCCGCCCGGCATCTCCTGCGCCGCATCGGATCCCTTCGCGATCGTCTTGAGCACGATGCGGGCGCCGGCGCCCGCGGCGAGGAACGTCACGGGACCATCGGGCTTCTCGACGTCCAGCTGGAACACCGCCAGCTGGCCGTCCGAGGCACGCTCCAGCCGGACACCCAGCTGCGTGGTCGGCGCAGCGCCCGGATACCTGGACGAAACGGTGAGCGTGGTCCCCGTGAGCCCGCGGCGGCGGCCCTGCTCGAGGGTCACCTGCTCCCGGCCGACCTCGGCGCCGTTGCGGCGCACGATGAGCGTCCCGCCACTCTGGGCGGCAAGCGGGGCGGCCTGGAGGAGCATGAGACCGGCGATCAATGTCCGCATCAGGACTCCTTGATGGTCAGGACTGGACCAGACAGCGGGACACCCGCTCCAGAATCAGTGAATATAGCCGTTCCCCCTTCTGGGCGGAGGCGAGACTGGGGTACCCCACTGAACCGGGCGAGCCGGCCGGCAGTTCCCGCCCGAGGGACGGATCGTAGCGTCGTCCGCCGCGGCCCGGGGGCAGTGCAAAGTCTTGCGCCAGCTCCATGTGCACCAGGTCAGGGGCGATGTACAGCATGAGCGACGTGTCCAGCTCGCCGCCGTGTACCGGGCCCCCCGGCCGTTCGATGACCGTCGAGAAGTCCATCGCGAACACATCCACCGCCAGCACGCTGGCCAAGTCGGCGCGGATGGTGCTCAGCGCCTCCTGATGGGCGTCATTGTTCTGCGCGGTGAGGATCAGGAACTGGCGGACGCCTGCCCCCTCCTCCCAGGACTCGATAAGTTCGTTCATCGTCCGATGCAGGGTCTTCCGGCGCACGGCCGCGCCGCCGGGGAACGACCGGGTAGGGGTGTGGACACCGTACTCGACGGTCGGCGTGCGCAGCACGCCGGATTGCGCCGAGAGGTCGTCCGCCAGCCGCTCGACGATGATCGTGTCGCAGCCGAGGGGCAGGTGCGGGCCGTGCTGCTCGGTGGTGCCGACCGGCACGATGAGCGCCGAATGTGCCAGCAGCCGTTCCCGCACCGCGCTCGGCGTCATTTCCTTCATTCGCCAGGGACGTCCGTCTTGAGCCATCGGGATCGCTGGTGGTGGGTGACAGTGGCGGCCGTGGTGGTCACCGCTGCGGAGTGGTTGCGCGCGCCGTCCCTCGGTTGGGCGGCGCCGGCAGTCGTGGCCTGCATCGCGGCGACGGGTGGCCTCTGGCCGGTCCGGGGATGGCGCCGGTGGTCGTCGGCCCTCGTCCTCGCCGGCATCGCCACCACGGTGATCGTCACTCAGCGGCGGCTGACGCTCATCGAGCGCGACTGGTCCGCGCAGCTCGAGGAGCGGATCGAAGCCGCATCCGGCCGCCTGCGTGGGGACCTGCACGAGGCGTTTCACCTGGCCGAGCGGCTGGCGGCTGACGGCGCCGCCGCCGCGACCGAGGAGCAGTCGGATGCCTTCCGGCGCCTTGCGCGCCTCGTTCCCGCCACCGGGATCGAAAGCGGCGTCGCGGTGCTTGACGCCGATGGACGGCCGTGGTCATGGGCCGGCCGCCAGCGGCTGGAACCTGTCGCCGCCGGTCCCGCTCTCGGTGCGCGGAGCACCGGATATTACCTCGTGCTGGAGAGCCGCCGCCACTCCGCCAACGGCCGTGTGGCGATCGGCAGCGTACTCATCTGGGCGCATCCGGCGGTCACCGACCGCAGCCGCAGCCTGGCGGAGCTGTTTCGCGGCCGCACCGAGGTTGGGCTCGACGTCTACGCTGCCGGCACCGCGCCGGACAACCCGAACGTCTTCGATTACACCGAACCGACCACCGCCGGGGATCGACTCCTCTTCAGCACACAACCGGTGCCGCCCACCCAGGGCGAGGCCCGGCAGATCGCCGCCACGCGCGGCGCGCGCATCCTTGCCTGGCTCCTCCTTGCGCTGGCGGTTCTCACATTCTCCCTCGGCCGGACCGCCACCACCCGCCTTTCGGTCATGGCGTTCGTCTGCTGGCTTGCGATCCGGGCCCCGCTTGGCACCGTCGTCGGCCTCCGCGCGCCCTTCTCGGCGGCCACCTTCTTCCTGCCGCTGCTGGGCCCGCTCAGTGCGTCCGCTGCCGCCCTCGCGCTCGCGGGCACGCTGGTCGTCGTCGCCGGGACCGTGCTGTGGCGTGCAGGTCCGCGTACCGGGACTGCGGCCGCGCTTGCCGGTGTGCTGCTCTGCGCGCTCGTCCCGCCGCTGGTTGCAGTGCTGGGCCACGGAATCACGCCGCCGAGTGCCGGTGTGTCGATGGCGCTCTGGCTCACCTGGCAGCTCGCGCTCATGCTGCCCGCCGCCGGGCTCACGATCGTCGCGGCCGGGCTCCTGCGCCACGCACGTGCGCCACGCACTCGCTGGCCCGCGCTGCTCGGAGTCGCCCTGGGGGTCGCGGCGGGCGCCGGCGCGCTTTTCATATGGCAGCCGGCGGCGGGGTTGCCGGCGTGGTATCCGCTGGTCTGGGTTCCCGCACTTCTCCTCGCCGCCTGGTCGGCACCGCGCTGGACCGCCCTCGCTGCCATCGCGGTCGTGGCCGGCACACTCGCGGCCGCCGTCACCTGGAGCGAAACTCTAGGCGGCCGCCTCCAGCTCGCCGACCGCGACGTCGGCCGCCTCGGCGATCAGGCGGACGCGTTCGCGATCCCGCTCCTCGAGTCGTTCGACACGCGGCTCGCCGCGACGCCGGCGATCTCGGCGCAGTCCGCGATGTACACCCTCTGGCGGCGCTCGCCGCTGTCCGCTCAGGGCTACCCGGCCCGTCTCACGCTGTGGGACGCGGCCGGACGGCGCATCGCCGAACTGCCGCTCGACCAGCTCGGGATCTCCGACTCCGCGCTCTCCGCGCTCGTGCGGGAGCTTCCGCCGGCGGCGGGGCCGCGCGTCGTGCGCTTCCCCGGCGTGCCCGGCATCCACTACGTCCTCGTCTCGCGCCTGGACACCTCGAGCGTACTCACCGTGGCGATCGGCCCCCGGTCAGCACTGGTCGCGCCCAGCCGCCTCGGGCGCCTCCTCCATCCACCGGCTTCGCGCGCCATGCCGCAGTACCGGCTGGCACTCGCGCCGCCGGCGATGGACACCACGGCTCCAGCCGAGCCGTGGCGCTGGCGGCGGGAGGGGTGGTCCGCCCGCGCCGAGCAGGGACTCCGGCTGCCGGAGCGCGTGCAGCAGGTGCGCGCTGTCGTGGACATGCGGGAACCGCTGCCGACCCTCGTCAGAGGAGCACTGGTGCTGGTGCTCGATATCTCGGTGCTGGCACTGCTCGGGATCCTCACCCAGCTCGCCGTCGCGGGACTCGGCAGAACGCCGCGCTGGCGGCAGCTGCTCCGCTCATTCCGCTTCCAGCTCACGGGGGCGCTTGCGGCGTTCTTCATCATACCGACCGTCGCCTTTACCACCTGGACCTTCTCGCATTTTCAGGAGGAGGCGCAGCGCGCTCGTGACCTCATCATCACGCAATCGCTCCGGACGCCGGCCCTCGCCGCCGCGGCGCTCTCTCCGCCGGGCCCAGGCATCGATTCAACGCTGCGAGTACTGAGCGACCGGATCAACGGCGATCTCGCGCTCTATGAGGGTGGATCATTCGTGGCCGCCAGCGCCCCGATCCTGCGTGAGCTCGGCGTCGTGGGCCCGCTTCTCGATCCCGGAGCCTACCGCGCCCTCGCGCTCGAGGGCGAGCTGGAAGTCACGCGCGACGGCGCGATTCCGAGCCTCGCCGAGCGCGTCGGATACCGGGTAGTGCAGCCGGGGCCGCCGCAGGAGGTCGGCGTGCTTGCGTCGCCGCAGGTCGCGGAAGTCGCGGCACTCGGCGCACCGACGAAGCAGGTCGACCTGGCGCTCGTGCTGTTGCTGGCCATCCTCGCCGGAGTTGGCGCGGCAGTCATCTCGGCGGGGTATGCCGCCCGCGCACTGTCGCGACCGGTGGCGGATCTCAGGCGCTCCGCCGTGGCGCTGGGCCAGGGGCGGCCGATGCCGGCCGATATCGCCCCGCCTCCGTACGAGTTCGAGCCGGTCTTCGGCGCGTTCAGGCGCATGGCGAGCGACATCAGCGCCAGCCGCGCCGCCCTCGAAGCTGCACGGCGTCGCACCGCGACGGTGCTCGCGACCGTTGCCACGGGCGTTGTCGGCGTGGACACCGGTGGCCGCGTGCTCATCGCCAACCGCCAGGCGGTGGACCTGCTGGGCACCCCGCTGGAGGAGGGAGTGACGCTTCGGGACGCGCTCGACCACCGCTGGGCGCCGCTCGTCGATGCGCTCCAGGTCTTCCTGGCCGATCCGATCCATGCGGACGCCGCGACCGAGCTTACCGTCGGCGGGCGCCGTGTCGCGCTGCAGCTGGCTCCCCTCGGCGCCGACGTCGGCGGCGTGGTCCTCGCGCTGAACGATGTCACCGACCTCTCGCGCGCGGAGCGGGTCCTCGCCTGGGGCGAGATGGCGCGTCAGGTGGCGCATGAGATCAAGAACCCGCTCACGCCGCTCCGCCTCGGGATTCAGCACCTGCAGCGGGCCCACCGTGATCGCCGGCCCGACTTCGATCGGACACTCGACGAGACCGCGGGCCGCATTCTGGCCGAGATTGATCGTCTCGACACGATCGCACGCGCCTTCAGTCGATTCGCTGCGCCGGGCGAGGAATCCCCGCCGCTCGAGCGACTCGATCTCAGTGCGGTGGCGACGGAGGTACTGCAGCTCTACCGGCTGGCGGGGGAAGGGGCGCAGGTCACGCTGGAGGCGCCCGATCATGTCTGGGTATCGGCCCGGCGGGATGAAGTGAAGGAAGTGCTGGTCAACCTGCTCGAGAACGCGCGGAACGCGGGGGCCGACACCATCGCGATCCGGGTGTCTGCGGGCCGTCTCGTCGTGACGGATGACGGGGAAGGGATTCCGGCGGACCAGCTGGCCCGCATCTTCGAGCCGCGCTTCTCGACGACGACGAGCGGTTCGGGGCTTGGTCTGCCGATCGTACGGCGGCTGGTCGAAAGCTGGGGGGGTACGGTGTCGGTGGAGAGCGAGGAGGGACGTGGGGCCGTCGTGACGGTGGCGCTGCCGGCCTAGCGTGCTGCGAGCGCGTTTCCTGCGAGCGCGATGAGGGAACCCGGAGTGGTCGCGCGGCTGGTCAGTGCGAGGGCGGCGCGCACCACCGGGTCGTCGGCGGATCGGCGACGGATCTCCGCGTCTTCGCCCCAGCGCTGCCGGGCGATGGCGTAGCCGAGCTCGCGGTTCACCAGTGGGGTCGCCCCGTCGAAGATCCACCGCCGAAGCGGGATCCCGCGCTCCACGATTGCGTCCCAGAGCTCCTCCCGCATCCCCTGAGTCACCGTGAAGTCGCGTCGCACGATCGCGTGCTGCTCGATGATTCCCGCCGCCGCCACGCTCAGGGCGGCGCGATAGGAATTGGGCAGGACCCGCATCTGCCGCCCCATCATCCCTTCGGGGCTCGCGCGCCAGTGCGGCCGCACCCGCACGTCGGGCACGATCCCGCTGGCTGCGTCGACCGGCCGGCCGCCGAACGAATGGAAGGTGCGCTCGTCGGCCACCTTCGCCGAGTCGGCCACGCGCTGGATGCTCCGGCCGCTCGGCGCGTACCAGCGGGCGGTCGTGAACTTCACGGCGATGTCGTCGCGGAGCGGGAACGTCGTCTGGATGACGCCCTTCCCGTAGGTCGGCTCCCCGACGATCGCCGCGCGATCATGATCCTGGAGCGCCGCGGCGATCACCTCGGCCGAGCTGGCGGTCTGCCGGTTCACCAGCAGGACGACTGGCATGTCGGGCCACGCCTGCGCGCTGCGCGCGACGTGAGCCGTGACCGGCGAGCGGCCGCGGCCACGCATCACCGCGATGGTATCGCCGGGATTCAGGAAGAGCTCGGCGATGGATACGCCCTGCGCGATGAGCCCGCCGGGATTCCGGCGCAGGTCGAGCACGAGCGAGCGCATCCCGCGGCTTCGCAGATCGGAGACTGCGTTGTACAGCTCGCGGGCGGAGGCCTGCGTGACGATGTGGAGGGCGACGTATCCGGTGCCGTTCGCGAGCAGGACCCCGGGGGACACGGCCGGCATGTGCACGGCGGTGCGGGCGACACGGCGGAGCACCGCCTCGGTCGATCCGCGGGGCCGGACGAGCAGGGTGACGATGCTCGACGTGTCGGACGCGATGAGCTGGGCAGCGTCGGCGTCGGTCATGCCGCGGGTCGACCGGCCGTCTACGGCAAGGATCTCATCGCCCGGGCCGATCGCCTGCCCGCCTTCGGTGAAGCCGAGCCCCCAGCCGGAGACGGCTCCGCCTTCGCGCGGCCCCGACGGCGGTGCCAGCTGGATGCGGGTGCCGGACATCTGCTGGTTGAAGCGCCGGTACGCGTCGGCGAGGAGAAGCTCGGCGTACGGATCGTTGAGGGAATGCACGAGCCCGTCGGTCGCCTTCAGATAGAGCGAGTCGCCGGGAATCGAGTCCACATAATTCCGCCGGATCATCTCGACCGCCCGGCGCAGGAGCCGCGCCTGGCGTTCGCGCTCGCCATCGTGCCGCCGCGCGGCGTACCGCGTGGCGGCCCCGCCGGCGGCGAATGCCGCGCCGGCGATGACCACGAGCGAAAGCCAGCGGCGGAGCATCGCGCTAGGCGGCGAGCCCGGCTGTGGGGAGCCCGTGCTGCTCCATCAGTCGGACTGCGTCCGTCCCGTCGATCGTCTCCTGCTCCAGCAGCGCCTCGCCCAGTGCCTCGAGCGCAGCGCGATGGGTCTCCATGAGCGCGACGGTGCGCTCGTAGAGGGCATCGATGATGACGCGCACCTCGCGGTCCATCGCCGCATGCAGCTCGCCGCTCACCGGGCCGTTCTGGCTGTCGTAGATCATGAGGCCGGTCGAGGCGCCCATGCCGAGAGTGTAGACCATTTCCTTTGCGATGCGCGTGACGTGCTGAAGGTCGCTCCGCGCCCCGCTGGTAATTGCATCGGCGCCGAAGATCACCTGCTCGGCCGCCCGTCCGCCGAGCCCCTTGATGATCTGGCCCTCGAGGTAGCGCCGGGAATGGAGGTGCTGGTCGCTGTCCGGCGAGAAGAAGGCGACCCCCATCGCCTGCCCGCGCGGCTGGATCGTGACCTTGTGAAGGCCGTCCTCGGGGCAGGCGAGGACACCCGCCAGGGCGTGACCCGCCTCGTGCATCGCCACGGTCCGCCACTCGCGGTCCGAAGCGCGGAAGCCGGTGCGCTCCTTCCCGAGCAGCAGGCGGTCACGGGCACACTCGATGTGCGACCAGTCGACCCGCTCGGTGCCGCCCCGCGCCGCCACGATCGCGGCCTCGTTGAGCAGATTGGCCAGGTCCGCGCCGCTCGACTGCGGCATCAGCCGCGCCAGCCGGCCGAGGTCGACGCCGGCCTCGAGCGGGACGTGCCGCTGCGCCGCGTGCAGGCGCAGAATCGCTTCGCGCTCGATCGCGCTCGGGAGCGAGACGGAGACCGACCGGTCGAACCGCCCCGGCCGCAGCAGCGCCGGATCCAGATCCTCGGCCCGGTTGGTGGCCGCGATTACGATGACGCCATCGCTCGGGGAGAATCCGTCGAGCTCGATCAGCAGCTGATTGAGCGTGCGGTCGTCCTCGTTGTGCGACTGGTTCCGGCCGCGGCGTCCGCCCAGCGCGTCGAGCTCGTCGATGAAGATGACGCCGCCCCGCTTCCGCGCCTTCTTGAAGAGCGACTTCACGCGCATCACGCCCAGGCCCACGATGAAGCCGGTGACCTCCGAACCCGAGATGCTCCAGAAGGGAACCCCCGCCTCACCCGCCACCGCGCGCGCCATGAGCGTCTTGCCGGTGCCCGGAGGGCCGAACATCAGGAGGCCTTTCGGAGTCCGGGCACCCACGCGCTGGAAACGCTCCGGGGCCTTCAGGAATTCCACGATCTCCCGGAGCTCCGCGACGGGGCCCTCGTTGCCGGCGACGTTCGCGAAGGTCGTGTCCGATTCCGTCGTGCGGCCGAGATCGGTGCCGCCGCCCTGTCCCGCGCCCATGTGCCGGCGGACGATCATCACCAGCACGAGCACCAGTCCGAGCGACACCACGATGTTCATATAGTCGATGCCGCCGCCTTCCGACTCACGGAAGGTGATGTTGACGCCCGCCGCCTCCGCGCGCTGCACCAGTCCCTCGACGTTGTCGCTCGAGTAGACCACCCGGAATGCCTGGTCCGCCGTGGCGGTACCCGCCCACCAGCCGAGCACCTGCTTCCCCGGCACGATCGCGATCGAATCGACTCGCCCCTGACTCATCGCCGACAGGAGGGAGCTGTAGGTGAGCGTCACCGGGGCTGAGCGGACCGGGGCGCGGTAGAAGCCAACGGCGAACGCCAGCACGAACAGGCCGACGAGGCCCGTGATGCTGGCGATCCAGCGGATCCGCCGGCGGGTGCGGGCGGCGTTCTGGGGAAGGGACGGCTCGGGATTCGAGATCTGCATCAGAAGACTTTCACGGTCTCGGCGTGTCGATCGCCACGGGCAGCGACGCGCCGGGCGGGGCGAGCAGCGTGCTCGCGAGGGGGTGATAGCGATAGATCGGTTGTGCTGCGAGCCGCCGTGCCATGACCGTGGTGCCCGGCACCAGGCGCTCATATGCCTGCAGAAGGTCCAGGGCAGCATCGGTCGGGAGGTCCGGTGCTGCCGTCGTCTGCAGGAAGTGCACCGCAAACGCCACGGCCTCCGCCTGATGTTCCTGCTCGTTGGCGAATCCGTAGCGCAGCGAATCGTGAATCGGCTCGACGCCTTCCCAGAGCGCCTCGAACTCGCCCGGCATGGCCCGCTGCCAGCGGTGCGCGAGCTCATGGGCCAGCGCGTGCCGGAGCTGGGCCGGCGTCGTCATCCTCGCTGGCGACAATGAGATGGAGTCCCGGGACGCGATGAACTCCCCCAGCCGGCCCGCGCGCTGGCCACGCTCGCCGACCAGGCCGAGGGGGCGGCTCGGCGTGCCGAAGAGCCGGAACATCGAGTCGGCGTAGGTCGTGGCGGCCAGCTCCCGGACCGCGGCGAGCTGCGCCACCGTGTCCCGCGGGTCAACCAGGGCGAACCGGTCGGTGGCCCACGCCTCACCGAGACTGTCCACTCGGGAGGGCTCCGACACCAGCGCCTGGAGGACGCCGGGGGACGCGGTTTCGAGCACGGCGCCGTCGAGATGGAACAGGTAGACCCCATCGCCGCGGGTCCGATCGATACCCAGGAGCGTCACCGCCGGCCGGCGTACCGCGTGGCCGCGGGAGTTGCCGATCCGATAGAGCGGATATGCGACGGGGGCTCCTCCCTCGGCGGGCTGGAAGATCAGCGAGCCGCCGTCGAGGGAGAGCGTTCCGGGTACCGGCGGGAGTCCGCCGATGGAGAGAAGGCCCTGCCGCGAGCCGGCCGCCCGCCATCCCGTCTTGAGTCGCGCGGCGACCGAGTCCCCCGCACCATGCCGCGCCACGTCCGGCGCGCGCGTACCCCGCGAGGCGCGGTAGCCGAGTGTCACGAGCCGCCCGGCCGGCTCCGCCGCCCGCGACACCGCCAGCGCGATCAGTGCGCCGAGGCCGACGAGGAGGAAGGCGGGGCGGGGCATGGGCTCAGGTCGTCAGTGCGGGGTCGGGTCGGCGTGCGCCAGCGTCGCTTCGGCGACGGCGGCGCCCTGGTCGGTGCCATCGAACCAGGTGATGTCCACGAGGTGCACGGTCAGCGAGAGGATCATGAACAGCAGGGTGGCCATCACGGCGCGGGGCCAGAGGGCGCGGTCGGTGCGGGTCGTGTCCATGCGGGCTACCGGTTGCGGGGCGGAGGGGGAGCGACGGTGTCACGTTTTGCGACAGCGCTTTCGCGCGCGTCCCGTATTTGCAGATTCTGGGCCGCGTCTGCTTGGGATATCGAAGCAATTGTTGGTGAATGGGTTATAAGATATGTAAAGCACGAAGGGCGTCAAGAGACCCGAAATAGCAGCACGAATCGCCAGAATACCGGCAAAATCTTGGCGGTGCCGCCGGCCGGCCTGCGGACAAACGCGCCCGGGTGCGGCCCCGCGGTGCGAACCGACGCCGCCGGCCGGCTAGACTGGGCCGATGCTCGCCCGTGTTCGTTCGGCCGCCGTGCTCGGCGTCGACGCCTATCTGGTCGACGTGGAGGTCGATATCGCGAATGGCCTGCCGTCGTTCTCGACCGTCGGCCTGCCGCATGGGGCGGTGCGGGAGGGCCGCGAGCGGGTGGGCGCTGCGCTCGTGAACGCCGGCTATCAGCTGCCGCTCAAGCGGATCACCGTCAACCTCGCCCCCGCCGACATAAGGAAGGAAGGGTCGGCGTTCGATCTGCCGATCGCGCTTGCCATCCTGGTGGCGAGCGGCCAGCTACCGGCGGAGGCGCTCGGCGGCCAGGTGGCACTGGGCGAGGTCGGACTCGAAGGGGGGTTGCGGCCGATTCGCGGCGCGCTGTCGATGGCGCTGAGCGCCCGGACCGCCGGTTGCGCCGGTGTGCTGCTTCCCAGCGAGAATCTGTCCGAAGCAGCCGTGGTCGGAGGGATCGAGGTCCGCGGCGCCGGATCACTCCAGGCGATCTGCTCTCATCTCACCGGAGAGCGCCCGATCGCGCCGGTGCGAGTGGATCCGGTGCGACTCATGGCCGAGCGCGCGCCGGACGCCGCGGACTTCGCCGACGTGCGCGGTCAGGCCGCCGCCAAGCGCGCGCTGGAAGTGGCCGCAGCCGGATCACACAACCTCATCCTCGTCGGCCCGCCCGGTGCCGGCAAGACGATGCTGGCCCGCCGGCTCCCGGGGATTCTCCCGGCGATGACGCTCGAGGAGGCGCTCGAGACGACGAAGGTGCACAGCGTCGCCGGGCTGCTGGCCGCCGGCCAGTCTCTGGCCACGACCCGGCCGTTCCGGGCTCCGCACCACACCATCAGCGATGCCGGGCTCATCGGTGGCGGGTCGTGGCCCAGGCCGGGCGAGGTCAGCCTCGCGCACGGTGGTGTGCTGTTTCTCGACGAGTTGCCGGAATTCCGCCGCAACGTGCTCGAGGTCATGCGCCAGCCGATGGAGGACGGCTCAGTCACACTGAGCCGCGCGGCGATGAGTCTCACGTTCCCTGCGCGATTCATGCTCGCCGCGGCGATGAACCCGTGCCCCTGCGGGCATCACGGCGATGCCACGCGGGAGTGTCGCTGTGATGCCCAGACCGTCGAACGCTATCTCGCGCGTGTGTCCGGCCCGCTGCTCGACCGCATCGACATCCACCTCGCCGTTCCCGCCGTCGCCTACCGGGAGCTGGCCGGTGAACAGAAGGAGGAGTCGAGCAGCTCCGTCCGCGCGCGCGTCGAGCGGGCTCGCGCGATCCAGCAGGCGCGCTTCCGCCATCGACCCGGAATCCATGCCAACGCGCACATGCTGCCGCGTGATCTCCGCACTCATTGCCGCACGACGGCTGCGGCCGAGCAGCTGCTGCGCGGCGCGATTCAGCGTTTGGGACTCTCAGCGCGGGCGTACCATCGCGTGCTGAAGATTGCGCGCACCGTGGCCGATCTGGCGGACGCGGAGGAGCTGGATGTGGCGCATGTGGGGGAGGCGGTACAGTACCGGACGCTCGATCGGCGGCGGTTGCCAGTCGCTGCGCCGGCCTAGTCGTCGGGCGCGACCGGACGACGTCGGAGCTTCGTGTCGGCCCGGCGCCGCTTGGCGGCGAGCCGCGCCGCTTTGGCCGCCGGGGATGGCTTCGTCTTCCGGCGGGTCTTCTGGACGCGGAGCGCGGCGGCGATCACCGCGCGGAATCGCCGGGTGGCGGCCTCACGATTCCGCAGCTGACTCCGCTCCTCCGCTGCGACGATGCGAAGCCAGCCTTCTCCGTCGAGGCGTGAGGCCAGGCGAGCCAGGAGCCGAGTGCGCTGCTCCTCGCTCAGGCTCGCGGAGGAAGCGGGGTGCCACCAGAGCTCGATGCGGCTCGACGTCTTGTTGACATGCTGGCCGCCCGGACCGCCCGCGCGCGAGGCGCGGTAGGTCAGCTCGGTCCGCGGAATGCGGACTGTCGCCGTCACGTCGACGTACCCGTCGTCGGTCATGCGGGATAAGTAACTCCGCCCCGGCGCGGCACGCAAAAACGCGCTTCCGTTGCCTCCTGATGGCATTACGTTACTGCCATGATTCTCCCAGCGGCGCGCACCGTCTGAATGCGGCTTTTCGCGGCCGTCCCGCTCGCCGAGCCGGCACGGGAGGAAATCGTCCGTGTCCTGGGCACGCTGCGGGCGGGCGCGTGGCCGGTGCGCTGGGTCGGCGATGAGGTGGTCCACATCACGCTCAAGTTCTTCGGCGAGGTTCGCGATGAGCGCCTCGACGTCATCGCGGAGGCGTTGCAGCTCGCGTCGGCAGGTGCGGCGCCGATGACGCTCCGGCTGGGCGCGCTGGGCGCGTTCCCGACTGAGCGGCGGCCGCGGATTCTCTGGGCCGGCGTCGAGCCGCATCCGGAGTTCACCGCGCTGCGCGAGCGTGTCGAGAACGCCTGCGACGAGATCGGCTTTGCCCGCGAAGGCGTTCCGTTCGTGCCGCACGTGACACTCGGACGGGTGCGGGAGGGGCAGCGTCTGCCGCCTGATGCCCTCCGCGTTCCCGCTGCCGCCATCAGTCCGCTGAGCTTCCGGGCCGACCGCCTGGTTCTCTACGAGAGTCTCCTGAGTGCCAACGGTCCGCGCTACGATGCGCGCGCCACGATCGCCCTGGGCACGTGATGGGCTGCCTCACCTTCCCGTTCAGGGTCTTCGCGTTCCTGCTCTTCCTCGCGCTGCTCGCGGCGGGGTGGCTCTATCGGGACCGCATTCTGGAGTGGGGCCGAGGCACCTTCGGCACACGCGCGGCCTCCATCGAGGTCGGAACGCCGAGCGCAACGGCGCTCGCGCGCGCCCACGGCTCGCTGGCCCGGCTCGGGCGTCCCGGCGTCGATTCGGTCGTGCTGGGACCGGACGAGACCGCGTCACTGCTGCGCGAGGCGGTGGGACCCGCCGTCGCCGGGCAGATCGACTCCCTCCGTGTGCAGCTCAGCGAAGGACGTGTCGGCTTCCGTGCCTCCCTGCGGACGGCGCGCCTCCCGCGGGAGCTCCTCGGCCCGCTTGCCATCGCCGTCAGGAGCCGCGAGCCGATTTCGGCGGGGGGAACGGTGCGGATGCTTCGGCCAGGCACCGCCGAGTGGGTGATCGACCGTCTCACGGTGCGCGACTTCCCGCTCCCCAGCGAAGCGGTGCCCAAGGTGATCGGTCGCGCCTTCGGTGACGGCAGCCGGAACACGCTGCCGCTCGCGCTTCCGCCGTCGGTGCGGGACATTCGCGTTCATTCCGCCGGCGTGACGCTCTTCCAGCGGGAGGCCCGGTGAGCCAGCGCATTCTCATCGTGGATGACGAGCCCGGCATCCGCCAGGCGTTGAAGCAGGTCCTCGAGTACGAGGGGATGGAAGTGCGCGCCGCCTCGTCCGGCGGCGAAGCGATCACGGTCTATCCGGAGTACCGCCCCGACCTCGTCTTCCTCGACGTGAAGATGGCGGGACTCGACGGCCTCGAGACCTTGCACCGGCTGCGCGGCCTCGATCCGCAGGCGGTGATCGTGATGATCTCCGGGCACGCCACGGTGGCGACCGCCGTCGAGGCCACGCAGGCCGGTGCCTTCGACTTCCTCGAGAAGCCCCTCGACACCGATCGGCTGCTCGTGACGGTGCGGAACGCGCTCAGCCACGCCGAGCTGCTCGGCGAGAACTCCCGGCTGCGCGAGACCGTCGGCCGCCGCTATGCCATGGTCGGCGAGAGCGCGGCGATGGCCGAGGTCCGGGCCCTCATCAACAAGGTCGGTCCCACCGGCGCCCGGGTGCTGATCACCGGCGACAACGGCACCGGGAAGGAGCTCGTCGCCCGGGCGCTCCACCTCGCGTCGCCGCGGCGCGACCGCGCCTTCGTCGAAGTGAATTGCGCCGCCATCCCCTCCGAACTGATCGAGAGCGAGCTCTTCGGGCACATGAAGGGGTCGTTCACCGGCGCGTTTGCCGACCGCGCGGGCAAGTTCGAACAGGCCGACGGCGGCACGCTCTTCCTGGACGAGGTCGGCGACATGTCGCTGTCGGCGCAGGCGAAGCTCCTGCGTGTCCTGCAGGAAGGGGTGGTCACGCGGATCGGTGGCTCGAAGTCGATCGAAGTGGACGTGCGCGTCCTCGCGGCGACCAACAAGGATCTCGGCCTCGAGATCGCGGAAGGCCGGTTCCGGGAGGACCTGCTGTACCGGCTCAACGTCGTCGAGATTCACGTGCCGCCGCTCCGGGAGCGCCCGGATGACATTCCGCTCCTGGTCGGTCACTTTGCCGAGCTGCTGGCGATGGGGTCGGGTGTCTCGCGGAAGCAGTTCTCCGAGGATGCCATTCGCCGCCTGCAGCAGCGGCCGTGGCCCGGCAATGTCCGTGAGCTCCGGAACGCGGTGGAGCGCGCGCTCATCCTGTCGCCGGGGAAGGTCGTGGCCGCAGCCGACATCGATGCCCTCCTGCCGCGGTCCGACGCCGGCACAGCCGGTGCCGCGCCCGGTGGCACCAGCGAACCACCGACATTCGAATCGTTCAAGCAGGACGCCGAGCGGAACTTCCTGGTGCAGAAGCTGCGCGAGCACGACTGGAACGTCTCGGAGACGGCGCGCGCGCTCAAGATGCCGCGCTCCAATCTCTACAAGAAGATCGAGCGGTACCGCCTCAGCCGGGAGAACCCGTGAGCCAGCCGCCGCGTGACTGGGACAAGGAGCTCGCCAAGATCGACCGCGCCATGGCCGGCATGCCGAACCAGCCGCCGGCGCCCAGCGGCGCGCCGGCGACGCGCCCCTCGGCCGCACCGGCCGCCCGCGGCCTTCCTCCGGCAGCAGCGGTCGGCGGCCGCGCCCGTGCCGCGACCTGGTTCCGCGTGCTGCTGACGGTCGCGCTCGCTGTCGCGCTGCCGCTCTGGCCCTATGCCCACGGCTGCGGCTCGGGACTCTGGCTGTATCTCGCTGCCGTGTCGGTCACCGGTCTCTCGGCGCTGTGGGCGGCATTCTCCGCCTGGCGCCGGCGCCAGGGACTCGCTCACCTGCTCGCGCTGCTCGCGCTCGGCTGGACCCTCGTGCTCGGGGCGCGCGAGATCCTGCCGCGCACCGGCTATGCGAAGGCTGCCGCTTCCTGGACCTGCGGCTGAGTCGTTCAGCTCGCTCACTTCTGCTGCGTTAGAGGATCATGGCCAAGACGTTTCGCAATTTCATCGGCGGGGAGTGGGTGGCGCCGGTCGACGGACGCTACTTCCAGAACCGCAATCCGGCCGACACCGACGACCTCATCGGCCGGTTCCCCGACTCCGGGCCCCGGGACGTGGAGGCGGCGGTGCGCTCGGCGCGTCGCGGGTTCGCGATCTGGTCGCGGACGCCAGCACCCGCCCGCGGCGACGTCCTTCGCCGGGTAGGCGATCTGCTGGTCGAGCGGAAGGACGCGATCGCCGACGCGATGACGCGGGAGATGGGCAAGGTGCTCGCCGAGACGCGCGGCGACGTGCAGGAGGGAATCGATACCGCGTACTACGCGGCGACCGAGGGCCGCCGGCTCTTCGGCCACGTGGTGCCGAGCGAGCTGCGCTCCAAGTGGGCGATGAGCTATCGCCGTCCGATCGGCGTCGCGGGGCTCATCACGCCGTTCAACTTCCCCATGGCGATTCCGACCTGGAAGATGTTCCCGGCGCTCCTCTGCGGAAACGCGGTGATCATCAAGCCGTCCGAGGATGTGCCCCACACGGTGCACCTGCTGGTCGAGATTCTGCTCGAGGCAGGGCTGCCGCCCGAGGTGATTCAGCTGGTTCACGGTGGAAGCGACGTCGGCGAGGCGATCGTCGGGCATCCCGACATCCCGGTCATCTCGTTCACCGGCTCGACCGAGACCGGGTCGTTCATCGGCGAGACGTGCGGCCGGATGCACAAGCGCCTGTCACTCGAGATGGGCGGCAAGAACGCGATGATCGTAATGGAGGATGCCGATCTCGATCTCGCGCTGGAAGGCGTCCTGTGGGGGGCGTTCGGCACCACCGGACAGCGGTGTACCGCCACCAGCCGCCTCATTCTCCATCGGAAGATCCACGACCGGTTCCTCGCCCGCGTGGCCGATGCCGCCGAGTCGCTCCGCCTGGGCGACGGCCGGGAGGCAAAGACCGATGTGGGGCCGCTCATTCACGAGGCGTCAAGGGAGAAGGTGGAGCGCTACGTCAGCATCGGCCAGGAGGAAGGGGCCGAGCTGGTGACGGGCGGCAAGCGGCCGGGCGGCCGACTCGGCGCAGGCTACTTCTACCGGCCGACGATCTTCGCCGGCGTGAAGCCGAAGAGCCGGCTGGAGCAGGAGGAGATCTTCGGCCCGGTGCTGAGCGTCATTCGCGTCGGCTCGTTCGAGGACGCGGTCCGGGTGAACAACGACGTGCGCTACGGCCTCTCGAGCTCGATCTACACGCGCGACGTGAATCGCGCCTTCCGCGCCCTGGAGCTGCTCGACAACGGCATCACCTACGTGAACGCGCCCACGATCGGCGCCGAGGCGCACATGCCGTTCGGCGGCGTCAAGGCCACCGGCAACGGTCACCGCGAGGGCGGCTGGGAAGTGTACGAGTTCTATTCCGAGACCAAGGTCTGCTACGCCGACTACTCCGGCCGGCTCCAGCGGGCGCAGATCGATACGTACGACGTGTGACGCGCGACACCGGAGGCGACAGCCCGTTGCGCCGCCGGATTCCGGAGGGTAAGGTTCCGGAGTACATCCGCACCCGATAAGTCATGCACGCGATGGCCGGCCGAGCCGGCCATCGCAACGAGGTCGAATCCATGCGCCCAATGCAGGTTGGCTCAGGCAAGCGTGGCCCTTCATTCGACGAAGGGTCTCTTGACCAGTACCTGCGCGAGATCAGCCGCTACCCGCTCATTCCGC
This sequence comes from Bacillota bacterium, assembly GCA_050257015.1. Lineage (GTDB taxonomy): Bacteria > Gemmatimonadota > Gemmatimonadetes > Gemmatimonadales > GWC2-71-9 > JAICUF01. Next base: position 23,828 of record JBLMWC010000025.1, read on the forward strand.
AGTCGGAGGAAGTCACCCTCGCGCAGCGGATCCGGCTGGGCGAGGCGGAAGCGCTCGACAAGCTGGTCCGCAGCAATCTTCGCTTCGTCGTCTCGGTCGCCAAGAAGTACCAGAACCAGGGCGTCTCGCTCGCGGATCTCATCAATGAGGGCAACCTAGGGCTGATCCGCGCTGCGCACAAATTCGACGAGACGAAGGGGATCAAGTTCATCTCCTACGCCGTCTGGTGGATTCGCCAGGCGATTCTTCAGGCGCTGGCCGAGCAGAGCCGCATCGTCCGCGTGCCGCTCAACCGGGCCGGCACGCTGCACCGCATCGGAAAGCGGTCGTCCGCCCTCCTGCAGGAGCTCGGCCGCGAGCCGACGCCGTCCGAGATCGCTGAAGGGATGGACATCTCGATGGAGGAGGTCCAGAAGACTCTCTCCATTTCCCAGAACCATCTGTCGCTCGACGCCCCGCTCACGCCCGGCGAAGACAACAAACTGCTGGACTATCTCCCCGACACCCAGAACCCGGGGCCCGACTCGGAGACCTTCGAGCACGCGCTCACCGAGTCCATCGAGGAAGTGCTGTCGACGCTGAAGGAGCGCGAGGCGAAGATCCTGCGCCTCTACTTCGGGCTCGATGGCCCCGAGCCGATGACGCTGGAGGAGATCGGCAGTCTGCTCGGCATCACCCGGGAACGGGTTCGCCAGATCAAGGAGAAGGCGCTGAGCCGGCTCCGCCATGTGAGCCGCGCCCGCGCGCTGGAGAGTTTTCTGGCCTGACGGTCGAACGTCCGCCCACCCCGTTCCGTCATCCTCATGGCAACTACCGCATCATTCGACGTCTCCACCGGCGCCGACCTGCAGGAGGTCGACAACGCCGTGAATCAGGCGCTGAAGGAGATCGCGCAGCGCTACGACTTCAAGGGCAGCCACTGCACGGTCGACTTCGACCGCCCCAAGGGGGTCATCCGGCTCAGCGCGGACGATGAGTACCGGATGAACGCGCTGGTAGATGTGCTCCAGACGCGCATGATCAAGCGCGGCGTCCCGGTCAAGAACCTCGATCTCGGGGCGCTCGAGCCGGGGACGGGGCAGTCGGTGCGCCGCACCATCACGCTCACGCAGGGAATTCCCCAGGACGCGGCGAAGAAGATCGTCAAGACGATCAGGGACAGCGGTCTCAAGAAGCTGCAGGCCAGCATCCAGGGCGACGAAGTGCGCGTGACCGGCCCCTCGAAGGACGACCTGCAGGCCGCGATGGCGCTGCTCCGCGGCCAGGACTTCGGCATCGAGCTGAAGTTCGGCAACTACCGCGGTTGAGCCCGCGTCGCGCGGCTCTGGCCGCGGCCGCCGTCGGACTGGCCCTCGTCGCCAGCTGCATCCGGCAGGAAGCCCCGCCGGCGGCACCGGCGCCCGCGCCGTCGGGGCCCGCCGGCCCCGAGCCGCAGGTTCGCGTGGCGCTCCAGGTCGGCGCAACGTCGCTCATGATCGGAGGCGGCGCGCCGCTGACCGTGACTCAGCCGGACGGGACGCCGATCGCCCGGCTGGCACCCGGCGAGGCGTGGCGCGTCGTCATCGCGGGGCAGGGGCTCGCGCTGGTCTCGCCCACCGGCCGGACGACCGACCGGGCCGATGCGCTGTCGATCATCCCGGAGGATCAGCGCGACGTCCTGCGGACCGGGCGCCGGGATTACCGGGGCGCCTTCGACGTGCTGCGAGACCGGACCGGGCTCACGCTCATCAACCGTGTCAGCCTCGAGGCGTATCTCGAGGGTGTGGTCGGCGGCGAGATGGGCCGGCGCGACTCGAGCGAGATCGAGGCGCTCCGGGCGCAGGCGATCGCGTCTCGCACCTACGCGTTGCGCAACATGGGCCGGTGGCGGACGGATGGCTTCGACTTCTACGCGACGGTCGCCGACCAGGTCTACGGCGGCGTGACGGCGGAGAATCAGCTCGCGGTGCAGGCGGTGCGGGAGACGCGCGGACAGGTGGTCACCTCGGGAGGCGCGCCGATCGACGCATTCTTCTTCTCCACCTGCGGCGGCCGCACCGCCGACGGCACCGAGGCGTTCCGGGGCGCGACCCAGCCGTATCTCCGCTCGATCGCTGACGTGGACGCGTCGGGCCGAGCCTACTGCAGCATCTCGCCGCGCTTTCACTGGCGCGACGAGTGGTCGGGCGACGCCCTGCAGGCGATCCTCACGCGGACGCTGCGTGACGCAGGTCTCCTCACGGCGGGACGGCTGGGGCGGATCCGCGACGTGTCGGCGGTGGGCCGCACGGCGTCAGGCCGCGTGGCCCAGCTCTCGATCGCGACGTCGTATGGTGAGATCATTGTGGACGGCCCCCGCATCCGGCGCGTGCTCGAGACCACGAGCGGCGACATTCTCCGGAGCACCGTCTTCCAGCTGAGCGTGAGCGGGCAGGGCGGCCAGCTCACCCGGCTGGTGGCGGACGGCATGGGAGCGGGGCACGGGGTCGGGATGTGTCAGTGGGGCGCAGTGGGCCGGGCGCGCGCCGGCCAGAACTACCGGGAGATCCTGGCAGCGTACTATCCGGGGACCGATCTGCAGCGCTACTACTGAGCGGCCGGCCGGCCGCGCGAGGAGGGCTCGTGAGTGATCCGCTCAGAGTAGGCATCATCGGCGGCGGCGCGATCGTCCAGGTCGCGCACCTTCCCGTGCTCAAGAAGCTGAAGACGGTGGACGTCCGGGCCATCTGCGACACCGATCTCCCCAAGGCACGGGCGCTGGCGAATCGCTTCGGGATCAAGGACGCCTTCGACGACATCGAGGATCTTCTCCGCTACGAGGAGCTCGATGCGCTCGTCATCTGCACGCCGAATCATCTCCACGAGTCGCACATCCTCGCCGCGCTGTCGGCCGACCTCAACGTCCTGGTCGAGAAACCCCTCTCCGCCAGCGCGACCAGCGCGCAGAAGATCGTCCGGGCGGCCGAGCGGCGCGGCAAGGTGCTCATGGTCGGCATGAATCACCGCTATCGGCCCGACGCCCAGATCGTCCGGAGCTTCGTGCAGAGCGGCGAGCTCGGCACCGTGAACAGCGTGCGGGGCAGCTGGCACGTCTTCCGGCCCAGCCGCGCCCAGCTCGGCTGGCGGCAGAAGCGCGAGCTGTCGGGCGGCGGCGTCATGCTCGACCTCGGGCTTTCGGTGATCGATCTGGCGCTGTGGCTGGCCGGAAACCCGAAGCCGGTGAGGGTAACCGCGTCACTCGAGGTACCGCCGAAGGGCGGAGTCGAGGACTCCGGAAGCGCCTTCGTCATCTGTGAGAACGAGGCCTCGATCTTCGTGGACGTCACGTGGCGCCATATCGGCGCGGGCGAGCGGTTCGGCGTGGGAATCCGCGGAAGCAAGGGTACCGCCGCGATCAATCCGCTGACCGTGTGGAAGGAGCTGAACGGAGTGCCGACCGACGTCTCTCCGACCGGCTCGGTGGGACGGGAGAACGCATTCACCGCGTCCTACCGTGCGGAATGGGCCCACTTCCTGGCGGTCGTGGCCGGTGACGCGAAGGCCCCGGCACTGCAGGACCATGTCACCCTCCACAAGGTGATCGACGCGATCTACCGCTCGGCGGCTGACGGGAAGGATGTGGCGATCGCCGCGTCGTGAACGGCGCGGTGGGCAGGGGTGTCAGAGCCGCAGCGTCATACCCTCCGCCGCGGCGACCACGGTGAGCGACGGGGCCACGCCCGCAGCGTAGCGCCGCGCCTGCTCCAGAATGGCGTCCACATCCTGATCGTCGTGCTCCGGCTCGTGGTGGAACAGCACGAGCTGGCGGCAACCCGCCGCGGCCGCAAGGTCGATCGCCTCCGTCGGCGTCGAATGTCCCCACCCGGCGCGCGCTTCGATCATCGATTCCGAGTACATCGCATCGTGCACCAGCGTGTCCACCCCGGTCAGCGACTCCACCAGCCGTTCCCGCCAGTCGTCCGGAACATCGTAATGTCCGCCGGGTCCCAGCTCGTTGTCGGTGACATACGCGAAATCGCGGCCGCCATCGAGGGGCGCCAGCCGGTACCCGAGCGTGGTGCCCGGGTGTCTCAGGCGGAACGCGTCCACCCGGAAATCATCCAGCTCGAAATGGCCGTCGGCGATGTTCAGCACGCGGATCGATGCCGCCAGCGCCTTGAGCGGCACCGGAAAGACCATCGGATCCATCTGGCTGTCGAGGATGTCTTCGAGCGAGACGCCATCCTGCGCGGCCCCGTACACGCAGAGGGAGTTCCCCCGGACGCTGAGCGGCTTGAAGAAGGGGATACCCTGGATGTGGTCCCAGTGGGTATGCGAGAGCAGCAGGTTGGCGCGGAGGGGCCTCGCCGCCGGCGCCTGCATCAGCTCGTGGCCGAGACAGCGGAGCCCGCTTCCGGCGTCGAGGATCAGCAGCGGACCGCTCCCGGACAGCGTGATGCACGGAGTGTTGCCCCCGTAGCGCACCGTCTGCGGTCCGGGCGTTGGAATGGATCCCCGCGTACCCCAGAAGGTGACGTTGTAGGTCACGGGGCGTCAGGCTGGAATGTCGGCTGCATACCGGAAGGTGTCGCTCCGCGGCGATCCCGGCGGGGATTGGGATTACCGCCGCG
>JBLMWC010000026.1:0-19368 GCA_050257015.1 Bacillota bacterium
CCGCACCCAGCAGTCGCCGTACTGCCCGCAACCGCCCGACTGCTTCTTGTGCTTGCCCTGCCCTTCCGCCCTGGCGCGAAGCGTCTCCCGGTACGCCACCCGCGGCCGCACCAGCTCGGCGTGCACGCCGAACTTCCGCTCCAGCCGGCCGAGGATCGTCTCGAAGTGGCGCTCTCCCATGCCGTGAATCAGCGTCTGGCCCAGCTCCGAGCTGTATTCGAAGTGGAAGGTCGGATCCTCCTCGTGGATCCGGTGGAGTCCGGCGGCGAGCTTGTCCTCCTCGCCCCGCTGCTTGACCACGACGGCAGCCGTCGCGACCGCATCGGGAAACGGCACCGGCGTGAGCCGCACCGGATGGTCCCGGCGCGAGAAGGTGTCGTTGGTGTGGGTGTTCTTGAGCTTCGCGACGGAGCCGATGTCACCCGCGCACAGCCGCTCCACCTCGATCCGCTCGCGCCCCTGCTGGACCGACAGATGGTTGAGCTTCTCGCTCACCTCGTGGTCGGCGTTCCAGACGTCGTCGCCGTTCCGGAGATCGCCGGTGAAGAGGCGGAAGAGGGTGACGTCGCCCACATGGGGCTCGGAGACGGTCTTGAAGACCCGCGCTGCGAGCGGCGCGTCCACCGGCGGCGTGAGCTCGGCCGGGGACGGGAAGAGCTCGACCATCTTCTTGAGCAGCGCCCGCACTCCGTACGTCAGCTCGGCGCTGCCACAGAAGAGCGGCACGATGGCACCCTGCAGCATGCCGCGCTTCACCGCCGCGATGAACTCCTCGCGCGGAATCTCCTCGCCGCCGAGGTAGCGCTCGATCAGCGCGTCGTCGGTGGACGCCACGGCCTCGGTGAACTGCTCGGTGTACTGGCCGAAGCGGGCCTCGTACTCCGGCGGACAGGCCACCACGTCGTACTCCCCGCTCTTGGTCCCCTTCCGGTACATGTGGCAGTGACCGGAGAACAGGTTGATGATCCCCTGGAAGTCACGTCCGTCGCCGATGGGGACCTCGACCGGGACGACGTTGGGCGACAGATGCGCCTTGACGTCGTGATAGACCCGCTCGAAGTCGGCATGCTCCTTGTCCATGCCGGACACGAAGAGCATGCGGGGCAGATGGAGGCGGTCACACACCTCCCACGCCTTCTCGGTCCCGACCTCGACGCCGGCGGTGCTGCCGAGCACCACGACGGCGGCGTCCGCGGCGTAGACGCCGCTCACCACTTCGCCGAAGTAGTCGAGGTATCCGGGGGTGTCGATGAGGTTGACCTTCGTATCCATCCACTCGGCGTACGCGAGGCCGAGGCTGATGGAATGCTTCCGCTCGATTTCGTCCGGGGAGTTGTCGGTGAGGGTGGTGCCGTCCTTGATGGATCCGTGCCGGCGGCTGGAGCCGGACACGAACGCGAGTGCATCTACGAGGGATGTCTTGCCGCTTCCGCCATGCCCCACGAAGGCGACATTGCGGAGAGCGTTGGAGCCATAAACCTTCATGGTCTCCACCTCCTCAGGATGGTTGGATTCTGAGTTTGCGGCGGGGGGCCCGGAATGTCAAATAGGGCGAGCGCCGGGCTTCCGGAGCCGGTACATCCGCACATGCTCCAGGTCCATGTCGTCGCGGCAGATGCCGAGGACGTAGTCCGGCCCGATCCGGGTGATCTGGAGGCCCGGCGGGAGCGCGACGGAGCCGAGCAGTCGTCCCAAGGGATCGAATACATCGGTGGTTCCGGGGTCGGCCCGCACCACCCGCACGTGCTCCACCCAGAGATTGCCGTCGCGGTCGGCATGGATGGTACCGAAGGCCGGCTTGAGTGAAGGCGCCGGTGCATCGCGCCAGGCGGCCTCGAGCCGCTCCTTCCCTCTGGCATCCACGCTGGCGAGCTCGTCGGCCTTCATCCGGTCGAGGTCCGCGCGGGTCAGCGGCTCACGAGCGACTGGCCGGCGGATTATGCGGGCGAGCGCGCCGTCAGCGCGGTATGCCCGGACTTCATAGCGATCGGGATTCCCGACATCGATGAGCGTGTCCTGCAGGGCAAACGTCGTCGACACCCCCAGCGGGACGAGCATCAGCCTCGCGAAGCGTCGCTCGCCCTCGCCGCCCGTGCTCAGGAACACCTCGGTGCCCGGGAAGCTGCCGATCGTGTCGCCCGACCCCTCGAGCGTGGCGGGCAGGTGCAGCACTGCCACCGTATCGCGCGCTGCACCGCCGCCGCCCAGATTCGGCAGCTTCTGCGCGGTCGCGGCCCACGACCCGTCGGGAAAGCGGGCCAGCGGCTGCAGGCCCATCTTCCCGCCCGACGCCAGCACCGGAACGGAGGAAAGGAAGGTTCCGTCCGGCGCGATGCGATTCACCCGCCGGAGCTGGGAATCGTAGAGATAGATGCTGTCGCCCCGGCCGAGCTGGATGGACGCGATCCGGCGGAATTCTCCCGGGCCGTCGCCGGCGCGGCCCGTGGTACCGAGGTACCTGCCCGTGGAATCGTAGAAGCGGAGATCGGGAACGCCGTCGTTCATCACCACGATGCGACCGTCGCCGAGCCGCACCGCGTCGGTGATCTGCAGGAGGTCATAGTGAGGATCGGCGGAGTTGCCGCCGATGTCGAGGAGCGGGCGCTCATCGATGGTCCATTGCTGCCCGCGGCGCCACAGCGGCCCCGTGCTCTCGACGATCCGGGCCCCGGCACTGTCACGCACGATGGCGGCCGAGCCGCCTCGGTCGTGGCAGGCGGCCAGCAATCCGGTCAGGAGACCGAGCCAGCAGAGGTGGTACTCGCGCATCTCGCGGCCGCTGAATCGGTTTACCGGTAACCCGCCGCCTGCAGCTGAAAGAGCTCGGCATAGAGCCCGCCCTCGGCCAGCAGCGTCTCGTGGGTCCCCTGCTCCACGATCTCCCCGGCCTTGAGCACGAGGATGCGGTCGGCCATGCGGACGGTGGAGAAGCGGTGGGAGATCAGCACCGCCATCTTCCCCTTCGTGAGCTCGGAGAACCGGAGGAAGACTTCGTACTCCGCGCGGGCATCGAGCGCCGCGGTGGGCTCGTCGAGGATCAGGAGCTGGGCGTCGCGCATGTAGGCGCGAGCCAGTCCGACCTTCTGCCACTCGCCGCCGGAGAGATCGACCCCGGTCTCGAACCGGCGGCCGAGCATCTGGTCGTAGTGCCCGCCCAGCCGCTCGGCGACGCTGTCCGCCAGACTCCGGCGGGCCGCCTCCTGGATCACCGGCTCGTTCTCCAGCTGGCCGATGTTGCCGACGGCGATGTTCTCGCGGAGAAGGAAGTCATACCGCACGAAGTCCTGGAAGATGACGCCGATGTTCCGGCGGAGGCCGTCGAGGTCGTACTCCCGGAGATCGACGCCGTCGAGAAGGATCCGCCCCTCGGTCGGGTCGTAGAGGCGGACGAGGAGCTTGGCCAGCGTCGTCTTGCCGGCGCCGTTCTCTCCCACGAGCGCGAGCCGCTCGCCGGCCGCGAGCGAGAAGGTCAGGCTGCGGACCGCCCAGCGCTCGCTGCCGGGATAGCGGAAGCCGACGTTGTCGAAGGTGAACCCCGTCCGGATCGGGACCGGAACCGGCCGCGCCTCCCGGCCGGTGACGATGGCCGGCTGGAGCGCCAGAAAGCTGAACAGGTCTTCGAGGTAGAGGCTCTGCTCGAACACCTGCGCGAGCGAGAGGAGGACGCGCTGGATCAGGTCGCGGCTCTGGCGGAACGAGCCGGCGAGGAAGGTCAGCACGCCGATCGTGAACAGCCCGCCCGCCGGCGAGCGGTAGCCGATCACCGTCAGATAGATGATGACCCCGTACGCGGCGTAGTAGCCCAGCGTGCCGATCGTCGCCAGCGCCGTCGAGACGATGCTCCGGCGGATCGCGAGGTCGCGGTTCGCCTCGTAGAACTCCTGTGACAGCCGATCGTAGCGGCCGACCAGGAAGTCGGACAGCCCGAAGAGCTTGAGCTCCTTGGCGCTGACATCGCTCGCGCCGATGTAGCGGAGATAGTCCAGCAGCCGCCGCTCGGGGGTCCAGGAGAAGAGGAGCGAATAGCCGAGCGCGGCGTAGTGCGTCTCGCCCAGGAGCGAGGGCAGCACCGCGATGGCGAGCAGGACCAGGAGCCACGGCACGTAGATGGCGAGGGCACCCGCGAGGGTGATCAGCGTGATCGCATCCTGGATCGTGGCAAGGAGGAGGGTGAAGAGCCCGATGCGGTTGACCGTCTGCCGCCGCGCACGCTCCAGCTTGTCGTAGATCTCCGCGTTCTCGAGCTGCTCGAGGTCGAGCGTCGCAGCGTGCCGCATGAGCTCGACGCTGGTCCGGTTGGCGAAGAGGTCGCCGAGGAGACTTTCGAGGAGGGCGGAGAGACGGCTCAGCCCCTCGCCGGCGAGCGCGATCGCCATCTCGGCGACGACCAGCACGCCCAGATGCCGCCAGGGCGGCGTGCCGCCGTGGGTCGCCGTCGCCGCGGCGGCGATCACCGCATCCACGATCAGCTTGCCGATCCAGAGGACGGCGAGCGGGACCACGGCGCGGAGGATGCGGAGAACGACGATCCCGACGACGTAGCGCGGCTCGGTGCTCCACACGAGCCGGAGCAGCTTCGGGAGATGCCGCGCCGCGGCGAGACGCTCCCGCCACGAGCGCGGCGGTTCCGCCTTCCCGCGCCGTGAGCCCGGACGTACAATCGGTAGCTGAAGCGGCATGCTCACGGACGGAACCTAATCGCAACGGAAAGGGCGTCGCATGCACGGCGTGTATTTCCCCGACCTCCTGCACAACCTGCTGCACTTCGGCACCCCCGACAGCGCGGCGTTCCCGGTCTCGCTGCTCGAGAAGATGCTGCGGCCGATCCTGGTCTATCTCTTCGTGGTCTTCGCCCTCCGGGTCTGGGGCAAGCGGATGCTGGCCCAGCTCAATCCGTTCGACTTCGTCGTCCTGCTCACCCTCTCGAACACGGTGCAGAACGCGATCATCGGCAACGACACCTCGCTCTCCGGCGGGCTCATCGGCGCGGCGACCCTCCTTCTCATCAACGGCGTGCTGGTCCGCATCTTCTACCGCGGGCCGGAAAAGGCGCTTCTGGGCGAAGGATCAGGCGATATCTGCCTGATCCGCGACGGGGTCCGGCAGGAGGACGAGATGGCGCGCCTGCACGTGAATCTCGGCGAGCTCACCGCCAAGGCCCACGAGCGCGGGTTCGACTCCCTCGGCGAGGTCGAGACGGCGACGCTCTACCCCAACGGGACGCTGTACTTCGTCGGCCGCCACGCGGCGAGCGAGGAGGCGCGGCACACCGAGATCATGCTCCAGCTTGGGCTGCTGCAGCGGGAGGTCGCGGCGCTGGCGCGGGCCAGAGGATGAGCGCCGTCGAGCCGACCACAGCCTTCGTCACCGGAGCGACCGAGGGGATCGGCCGGGCGATCGCCTTCGCGCTCGGACGCGCCGGATACCGCGTCGGGGTCTGCGCCCGCACCGCGCCCAAGGTGCACGAGCTTCTCCAGGCGCTCGCCGCCGAAGGGATCGAGGCGGCGGGGACCGCCGCGGACGTGGGGAGCGAGGCCGAGGTGCGTGCCGCCGTCGCGCACGTGACGGAGCGGCTCGGACCGGTCGAGACGCTGGTGAACAACGCGGGCGTCGGGATCTTCAAGCCGTTCGAGGAGCTGACGACCGACGACTGGGACCGCACGATGGCCACCAATCTCCGGAGCCTCTTCCTCGTCACCCGGGAAGTCCTGCCGGAGATGCGGCGCCGCCGCCGGGGCGCAATCGTCAACATCGCGAGCCTGGCCGGCCGGAACGGCTTCGTGGGCGGCACCGCCTACACCGCCTCCAAGCACGCGGTGCTCGGCTTCGCCAAGTCGCTGATGGCGGAGGTACGGAAGGACGACGTCCGCGTCATCACCATCTGCCCGGGATCGGTCGACACCGCGCTCTTCCACGGTCAGTCCGTGCTCAAGCCGAATCTGGCCAAGGCGCTCCAGCCGGAGGACATTGCCGAGACGGTGCTGGCCACGCTGGCGCTCCCCGCGAGGGCGCTGGTGAGCGAGCTCGACATCCGGCCCACCAACCCGTGACCCCGGCGCCGGGAATCGTCATCGCCCGGTGCGTGTGCCGCGGTGTACCCTTCGAAGCCCTCCTTCCTCTCGCCCGCGCCGGCGAATGGACGCTGGACGACCTCATGCGGGAGACGGGATGCGGGGCGCAGTGCGGGCTCTGCCGCCCCTACCTCCGCCGCATGCTCGCCACCGGGGAGACGGTCTTCCACCAGATCCTCACCGACCCGCCGGGCTGACGGCGGACCGGGTGGCGGGCCGGTCGGCGGGCATGTACGTTCCGGCATGCTGCCGCCCGCGCCTCGGCGCCACCGGTCCCGCTGGATCACGCACCTCACCGCCGTCGTCGCGGCGGTGCTCCAGCTGGTGCTCGTGGCGGCACCCGTGGCCGAGTTCCGCGACGCGCGAGCGATCGCCGCCGCCGCGGCCCATGTGCGCACGCCGGCGGGCGAGCAGGTCGTCGCCCCCGGGCACCATGGTCCGATCGGGCACGACGAGACGCGCTGCCCCGCCTGCATCGCGCGGTCGCTGCACGCCCACCTCGCGCTGCTCGCGCCGCTGCCCGTCTTCCAGGGTGCCGAGCGCACCGCGATGGAGCCCGCCGGCGAGCGCGTCCCTCAGCCCGAGCATCCCTCCGCCCATCTTTCTCGCGCCCCTCCCGTCGCAGGCTGATTCCCCGTTCGCCGGCGGCATCCGTACGGATGCCCCACGAGTCTCCATGACAGGGACAGCATGCGACCATACATCAGCTTCATCGTGCTGGCACTCGGTGCCGGCGCCGCGAGCGCGCAGCAGCCTGCGCCGGCACGCGCCGCCTCCGGGGTGCGCCCGCTCCCGCCCGATTCGATCGGGGTGAGCCCGGCGCCGGACTGCGTGCGACAGGGCGGCGACACCCTCTCGCTCCGGCCGGCCGATTCGCTCTGCGTGACGCGAAGCCAGGCGATCGCCCTGGCACTCCGCTTCAATCCCCAGCTCCAGGTCGCCGACGCCCAGACCGGCCAGGCCCGGGCGCGGCGGGTCCAGGATGTGGCGATCCCCGACCCGGACTTCAGCGCGTCACTGGAGGCGCCGCGCCCGTTCGGCCGCGGAGGGCCGACCGCCAAGAACGTCGGGGCCACCCTCACCATCCCGTTCCTCGACAAGTTCCGTCTCCGCGGACGGATCGGGACCGCCGACGTCCGGTCGGCCGAGGCCGACGCGATGCTGACGCGGCAGGTCGTCGCCTCGGCCACGTCGCAGACCTACGATTCGCTCCTCGCGGCCCTCCGCCGCCAGCGCGACATCCGCGAGTCGAAGGCGCTGGCCGACGACTTCGCGCGGAAGACCGAGGCCCGCTACAACGCCGGGGACACGCCGAAGCTCGACGTCATCCGCGCCCGGGTGGATGTGGCGCAGGCCGAGAATCTCCTCATCGTCAACCAGCGCGACGTCGCCAACGCCCGCGCCGCGCTCAACCGCCTGCTGGGGCGGCCGCTCGCCTCGCCGGTCGGCGCCGCCGATTCGCTTGGCGTGCCGCCGCCGCTTCCCGATCTGGCCCAGCTCGAGAGCGCCGGGCTCGCCGCCCGGCCCGAGCTGGCGAGTCTCCGGAGCCAGCGCGCGGGCGCGAGCGCCGCGGTCACCCTCGCCCGCGAATTCTGGCTTCCCGACTTCTTCATCGGTCTGAACCGCGACTACGCCACCGACGGGCCGGCGCTCTTCACGACCGGCATCGCCCTGCCGCTGCCGGTCTTCTTCTGGCAGCACACCCGCGGCGAGATCGCCGAGGCGCGCTACCGCGAGCGGGAGCTGGCGGCGAGCTACGCCGATGCCGAGGCGCAGGTGGGACAGGATATCCGTGCCGCGTGGGCCACCGCCGACGCGGCGCTGCGCCAGGCGATCTACCTCCGCGACGAACTGCTCCCCACCGCCCGCGAGGCCTATCGCATCGCCGCGGTGAGCTACGGGCTCGGCGGATCGTCGGCGCTCGAGGTGCTCGATGCCCGCCGTGGACTGCTCGACGCCGAAAGCCAGTACACCGATGCCCTCGCCGCGGCCAGCAGCGCGCGGGCCGACCTCCAGCGCGCCGTCGCGGCGCCACTCGACTCGTTCGTTCCGGGAGACCAGCATGTCCGCTAGCCGCTCGCACCTGCTCTCCGCCCTCGCGGGGCTTTCGGTCGCCGTGGCGGGCTGCTCGGGAAAGCCGGATGCCGGCGCCGCGGCGGCCGACAGCGCCGCACCGGCCGGCGCCGCCGAACAGATCGTGCTCGACAGCGCCCAGCGCGCCCAGATCGAGACCGAAGCGGTCCAGCCGGTCTCCTTCACCGCGTCGGTCCTCACCACCGGGACCGTCGCCTTCAACGGCGATCACTCCACCGCGGTCCTGTCCCCGATCTCAGGACCGGTCTCGCGCATCCTGGTTCAGCCGGGCGCCTCGGTGCGGCGGGGGCAGGCGCTCGCGACGGTGGCGTCGCCCGACTTCGCCGACGCCATCGCCAACTACCGGAAGGCGGAGTCGGCCTTCCGCAACGCGCAGCGCATCGCGTCGCTCGACGAGCAGCTCTTCGCCAACGACGCCCTCGCCCGGCGGGACCTGGACCAGGCGCGCACCGATCTCGCCGCCGCCTCGGCGGACCGCGAGGCGGCGATCTCGCAGCTCCGGTCACTCGGCGTGGACGAGGGGTCGGTCGCCGCGATCCGCGAGGGCCGGCCGGCGCCGGGCGCGGAGGCGGCAATCCGCTCGCCGATCACGGGCACGGTGGTCGAGAAGACGATCACGCCGGGCCAGCTTCTCGAGGCCGGCGCCACGCAGTCCTTCGTCGTCGCCGATCTCTCTACGGTGTGGGTCATGGCCAACGTCTTCGAGGGAGACGTCGCCATGGTGCGGAAGGGGGAGACGGCACTGATCACCACCGCCGCGTCGCCCGACACGATCCGCGGCCGGGTGGACTACGTCGCGGCGCTGGTCGATCCCGCCACGAAGGCGACCGCGGTCCGCGTCCTCGTCCCCAACCGCGGCGGACTCCTGCGCCGCGACATGCTGGTGAACGTGGAGATCCGATCGGACCACCAGCGCACCGGTCTCCTGGTGCCGGTTGCGTCGGTGCTCCGCGACGACGAGAACCTGCCGTACCTCTTCATCGGCACCGGCCGCACCTTCGTGCGCCGGCGGATCGACCTGGGCCAGCGCGTCGGCGACCGCTACGAGGTGAAATCCGGAATCCGACCCGGTGAAGCGGTCGTGACGCAGGGCGCCGTCTTCCTGGCCGGGTCCGGCGCATGAGCAACCCCGGAATGGAAGAGCCGCACGCGCCGACCCGCTCGCTGATTCACCGGATCGTCACCGTCGCGCTGGAGGCGCCGGTGCTGGTGCTGGTGCTGTCGGTGGTGGTCGGGATCTTCGGGATCTGGTCATTCTCGCGGCTGCCGGTGGACGCCTATCCCGACATCTCGCCGCCGATGGTCGAGATCGTGACCCAGTGGCCGGGCCAGGCGGCGGAGGAGGTCGAACGACTCATCACGGTACCGATCGAGACCGAGATGAACGGGCTCCCCAACCTGAGCGTCGTTCGGTCCATCTCGCTCTACGGGCTCTCCGACGTGAGGCTCGTCTTCGAGGACGGCACCGACCGCTACTTCGCGCGGCAGCGGGTCTTCGAGCAGCTGCGCGGCATCGAGGTGCCCGATGGAGTCGAGCCCGACGTCGCGCCGCTCGCATCACCCTCCGGCCTGGTCTACCGCTACGTCCTCGAAAGCGTGGACCGAAGCCCGATGGAGCTCAAGACGATCCAGGACTGGATCCTGAGCAAGGCGTACAAGTCGGTGCCGGGGGTGGCAGACCTGTCGAGCTTCGGCGGGCAGACGATGCAGTACCAGGTCCTCCTCGATCCCACCAAGGTGGCCGGCGCCGGCCTCTCCGTCGGGAACGTGGCCGACGCCCTCGGCGCCAACAACGGCAACGCCGGCGGCGGGTTCTATTCCGAGGGCGGGCAGTTCTACTACGTGCGCGGACTGGGCCGGCTCGAGCGGCCCGAGGATATCGGCAACGTCGTGCTGACCGTACGGAACGGGACGCCGGTGCTGGTCCGTGACGTGGGGCAGGTCGTCATCGGCTACGCGCCGCGGCTCGGGCAGTTCGGGTTCAACGAGCGAAACGACGCGGTCGAGGGGATCGTGGTGATGCGCACCGGCGAGCAGGCCCAGACCGTGCTCAAGGGCGTGCAGGCCATGACCCGCCAGCTGAATGAGCAGGTGCTCCCGAAGGACGTGCAGATCCGGCCGTTCTATGACCGGAGCGACCTCATCCATCTCACCACGCGCACGGTAGAGGAGAACCTGCTCCGCGGGATCATCCTGGTGATCGCGGTGCTGATCTTCTTCCTCTTCGACGTTCGGTCCGGGCTCATCGTCGCGTCCACCATCCCGCTGTCACTGCTGTTCGCCTTCATCTGTCTGGACCTCAGGCACATTCCCGCGAACCTGCTGTCCATCGGCGCCATCGACTTTGGCATACTGGTGGACGGCGCCGTCGTGATGGTCGAGAACATCCATCGGGCACTCGGGCGACGGCACGGCACCACATACTCCATTCGCGAGGTGATCGCCGAGGCGGCCGCCGAGGTCGACCGGCCCATCGTGTACGCCGTGGCCATCATCGTAGCGGGATTCCTGCCGATCTACGTGCTGTCCGGGCCCTCGGGCCGGCTGTTCCAGCCGATGGCCGATACTACGATCTTCGCTCTGATCGGCTCGCTGGTCATCACGCTGACCGTGCTCCCCGTCCTCTGCGCGCTGGTGCTCCGCCGCGGCGTGCAGGAGCGCCGCAACCGCATCTTCGAATGGGTACGGGAGCGTTACGCGCGCGCGCTCGACTGGTGCCTGGCACGCGGGCGCGCGACCGTGGTGGCGTCGGTGGTCCTGTTCGCCCTCGCGGTTGCGCTGGCCGCTGGCATCGGTGCCGAGTTCATGCCCCATCTCGACGAGGGCGCCCTCTGGGTTCGTGCGACGATGCCGTCCACCATCTCCCTGGAAGAATCGGGCAAGCTCGTGCCGGAGATCCGGTCGATCCTCCGCTCGTTTCCCGAAGTCACGGTCGTCGCCTCGGAGCACGGCCGGCCGGACGACGGGACCAACCCCACGGGATTCTTCAACGCGGAGTTCTACGTCGGCCTCAAGCCGTATCGCGACTGGGATGGGCCGTACCACCGGAAGACCGACCTGATCGCCGCCATCAACGAGAGGCTCTCGCGCTTCCCCGGGGTGAGCTTCAATTACACCCAGCCGGCCGAGGATGCGGTGGATGAGGCCGAGACCGGTCTCAAGAGCGCGCTCGCGGTGAAGATCTTCGGACCCGATCTCGCGGTCCTCGAGGCCAAGGGCCACGCCATCGAGAAGACGATCAACGCCGTCCGCGGCATTGATCGCGTCACGGTGGTCGAGGAGCTCGGCCAGCCCAGTCTGACGGTGCGCATCAACCGGGAAGCGATCGCGCGGTACGGGCTCAACGTGGCGGACGTCAACGGGCTCATCGAAGCGGCGGTGGGGGGCGTTGCTGCCACCTCAATCGTTCAGGGAGAGAAGCTCTTCGACCTCGTGGTCCGCCTTCAGCCGCAGTTCCGTCAGACACCCGACCAGATCGGCAACATCCTCGTGTCGGCTGCCGACGGTCAGCAGATTCCGCTGCGCGAGCTGGCGACGATCGGCGTCTCCAGCGGCGCCTCGTTCATCTACCGCGAGGACAACTCGCGCTACATCGGCGTCCAGTTCGCCGTCGAGGGCCGCGATCTGGCGAGCGCCGTCGACGAGGCACAGCGGAAGGTGACGGCCGCGGTTCCGCTGCCGCCCGGCTACCGGATCGTGTGGGGTGGGGAGTACGAGGAATACGCCGCCTCGCGCGGCCAGCTCGCGATCGTGCTGCCACTGACCATCGGCGCGATCTTCGTGCTCCTGTTCGCGCTCTACAGGAACATCACCTTCCCGGTCATCACCATCGTCGGCGTCGTGCTTTCGGCGCCCGTCGGCGGCCTGCTGGCGCTCTGGGTCACCGGCACACCGTTCTCGGTGTCCTCCGGGATCGGCTTTCTGGCGCTGTTCGGTGTCTCGGTCCAGACAGCGGTCGTGTATATCTCGTACGCCAATGAGCTCAGACTCGGCGGCATCGGTATCGCCGCCGCGGCGCGCGAGGCCGCGCTGCACCGCCTCCGCCCCATCATGATGACGGCGCTCGTCGCGGCGCTCGGCCTCCTGCCGGCCGCGCTTTCAACCGGGGTCGGGTCGGATTCCCAGCGTCCGTTCGCGATGGTGATCGTGGGGGGATTGTTCTCCCGGCTCCTGATCAGCGTGTTCCTGATGCCGGTGCTGTACGCGCGGACGGCGCGGGAGGGCGACCGGCTCGAAGTGTGAGGCTCGACTAGAACTTTGGCGCGCGCTTCCAGCCGGGGATCATCGGCGGCGGCGCGATCGCCGCGCGGCGCAGCAGCTCGAGATGCGGAGCCACGAGGTCCGCGAGCTGCTGCGCCGCTTCCACGTCGCCCCGGCCGAATGTCGTCGCGCCGGTTCCCGTCAGCACCATCGCGCCGAGGACGCGGCCGCCGACCCGGAGCCCGACGATGAGGTCGGCCCGCTGCTCGGCGCGCACGGTGAGGTTGGGGAGCTCGCCCCGCACCACGCGGCCGAGACCCGTTCCCGCGACCGGCGTGAGCGGGAGATCGGGAAGCGGCCGCGTCTCGCCGGGGGCGAGGATCGCCACCCGATCCTCCTCCGTGAGACTCAGCGCGAAGTGCAGGCGATCGAACGTCACCACCCCGGCGGCTTCCGCCGCAAAGCGGCGAAGCGCCTCCCCGCTGTCGGAGATCGAGGCGAGCATCTCCGCCAGCCGCCCGAGATGGGCCGGCACGGCGCGAAGGGTCGCGAGATGGGTCCGCACCAGCTGGAGATGGGCCGCCGCCACGAACCCCTCCGCCCTCACCGCGACCAGCGGGGCGACGGCGCCGAGCAGCTCCACGTCGGCCTCTCCGTACCGCTCCGCCTCGGCCGCGCCGAGAAGAAGCGTGCCCACGGTCCGGCCACCGCTCTCGAGCCACACGCCGACGATCGACCGCATCGGCTCCTCCGGGCCCGCGTCAGGTCGCGGCGGGAAGACCGTCGGCCCGATGTCGGCATCCGCGAGCAGCACGCTGTTGTTCACCCCGAAGAGCGCTGGAACGTCGAAGGTCGCGCGGTTCACGATGAGGCGGGGGTCGGCCCAGAGTGGCCCGCCGGGATGCTCGCCCAGCCGGTACCACTGATCGGCGGTCGTGCCCGGCACCAGAATCTCGAGGCGGTCCGACGGAACGAACGGCGCCAGCGCTTCCTTGAGCGCACGCGCGAACTCGAGCGGGCTCGCTCCCGACGCGATCACGCGCGCGATGGCGCCGACGACGTCGCCCCGCGGGGCCTCGGCGCCGGCCTCCGGCTCGCGTCCCCAGCGCCGTGCGAGGCGCCCGAACATGGGACCGAGCCGCTCGGCGACCGCCTCGGCCATGGCGCGCTCGCGCGCGCCATGCACGCCTTCGCGCAGCGCGGCGAAGAGAAGGAGTCCGGTCTCCCGGCCGCCGGTGCGGACCGGCATCGCGATCACCGAGGGATAGCCGGCGTCGGCGATGATCTCCTCGAGCAGGCGAAGCGTGTCGGGCGTGACGTCGGGGGGAAGCGGAACGGTCAGCTGGTCGGCGGCCAGCGCCGCCGGCGCGATCAGCGCGACGCCGCCCTGCTCGGGATAGAGCCAGACGCCGAGGAGGTCATGGGGAAGGTCTGACGAGACGGCATTCGAGAGCGCGAGATGCCAGGTTTCCAGGATCTCGGCATCGCCCGACTCCTCCCCGGGGAGGAGCAGCGGAACGAGCGGCGTCTCGCGATCGGGGGACATGCCCACCCCGAAAGCACGTCGTGTGCCGCCCGGCGGATCAGATGCGCGGGCGGTAAATCAAGTTGTGAAAAAGCGTTACCAGCGCCGACGCCACTTCGTTGAGCCAATGGCCCAAACGACTTAGCCACCTCTCCATGCGCCGGGTGCGGCGCCAGCGCTCTCTCGGCAGGTAGATCGGTCGCCGAGTTGACATACCCCTCCCCCCTATATTATGCTGATGGCGCTGCCGTGATTTGCACTGGCAGCAGCAACCCAAGATCGGGCCGGGAGGCGGAAACGTCCATGAGGCACATCACCCTGCATATCGATGGAATGAGCTGCGGCCACTGTCTCAATGCGGTGAGCCAGGCGCTCGGCCGGCTTCCCGGCGTCGAGATCGAGTCGGTCCGCATGGGCCGCGCCGAGCTCCGGTACGACGACGCCGTCATCACCCCCGAGGCGATCACGAACGCAGTCGCCGACGCGGGATACCGCGCCACCGCATGACCGTGGCCCAGATGGTCGTCACCGTTGCTGGCCTGGCGCTGATCGGCTGGGTCGTCTGGTACTTCTTCCTCGCGGAGCAGTCGGCGGCAACCGCTGCCGGCACCACCACCCAGCAGCTTCGCATCGAGGTGAAGGGCGGCTACACCCCTGCGGTGGTGCACGTCGAGGCGGGGCGGCCGGTGCGGCTCGACTTCTTCCGGAACGAGACGAACAGCTGCACCGAGGAGGTCGTCTTCCCCGATTTCGGGATCCGCACCTGGCTTCCCGCGTTCGAGACGACGCCGGTCGAATTCACTCCCGCGGCACCCGGCAGCTACGAGTTCACCTGCGGGATGGGAATGGTCCGCGGCCGGCTCATCGTCGAGGCGGCGCGATGACCGCCGCCCCGCCGCGCGAGCGCGCCGAGAGCTGCGACATCCCGGTCAGCGGAATGACGTGCGCAGCGTGCAGTGCGCGGGTCCAGCGCGCCCTCGAGAAGGCGCCGGGCGTGAAGTCGGCGAACGTGAACCTGATGACCGCCACCGCCACCGTCACCTACGATGCGGCGGCGACGTCGCCCGACCGTCTCGTCTCGACCATCCGCGACACCGGGTACGGCGCCGAGCCGCCCCGCGCGGACGCCGCGGCGGAAGATCGAATCGCCGGCCGCGACGCGGCCCGCGACGCGGAGGTGCGCGAGCTCCGGATCAAGTTCATCGTGAGCGCCGCGGTCGCCCTGATCAGCATGGCGATCGGGCTTCTGCCCGGCGGGATGGCCGCGATGGGAAGCGGCCGCCGCTATCTCCTGCTCGCGCTGACCCTCCCCGTGGTCGGCTGGGCCGGGCGCCACTTCTACACCCGCGCGTGGGCGGCGTTCCGGCATCACAGCGCCGACATGAACACGCTGATCGCGGTGGGGACCGGCGCGGCATTCCTCTTCAGTCTCGTGGCGACGCTCGCCTCGGGCTGGCTCGCGGCGCAGGGCATCGCGCCGGAGGTCTACTACGAGGCGGTCGCGTGGATCATCGCGCTCATCCTCCTCGGCAATCTCCTCGAGGCGCGGGCCAAGGGCCGCACGTCCGACGCGATCCGGCGCCTCGCCGGTCTCCGCCCGCCGACGGCGCGCGTGGTCCGCGGCGGTGTGGAGGCCGACGTACCGCTCGCGGAACTGCGCCTCGGTGACGAAGTCGTCGTGCGGCCGGGCGAGAAGGTGCCGGCTGACGGCACCATCGTCGAGGGCGCGAGCTCGGTGGACGAATCGATGCTCACCGGCGAGCCGCTCCCGGTGGCGAAGACGGTGGGCGACAGTGTCGTCGGCGCCACCCTCAACCGGAACGGTGCCTTCCGCCTCCGCGTCGAGCGGCTCGGCGAAGACACCGTTCTCTCGCGCATCATTCGGCTGGTCGAGCAGGCGCAGGGATCGAAGGCCCCGATCCAGCGGCTGGCGGACCGCGTGTCGTCGGTCTTCGTGCCCGTCGTGATCTCGATCGCGATCGCGACATTCGTCATCTGGTTCGACTTCGGCCCCCAGCCCGCGTATCTGCATGCGATGGTGGCGGCGGTGACGGTGCTGATCATCGCCTGCCCCTGCGCCATGGGTCTCGCGGTGCCGACGGCGGTCATGGTCGCGACCGGACGCGGCGCCGAGCTCGGCATCCTGGTCAAGGGCGGCGAGGCGCTCGAGCGCGCCGGCGATCTCGAGGTCGTCGTGCTCGACAAGACCGGCACGATCACCGAGGGTCGCCCCACGGTGACGGACACGCTCGGCGCGCAGCCCGACGAGGCGCTCCGTCTCGCTGGCGCGGTCGAGCGCTCGAGCGAGCACCCGCTGGGCGACGCCATCGTGGACGCCGCCGCCGCCCGCGGCATCGCGCTCCCGTCGATCACCGACTTCGAGTCCATCACCGGTTTCGGCGTAGCGGCGCGGGTGGAAGGTCGCCGCGTCGCGGTCGGCGCGGCCCGCCTCATGGAGCGGGAAGGGGTGGACATCAGTGCGCTCCGCGCCGAGGCGGCGCGGCTGGCCGCCGACGCGCGCACCACGGTCTACGTCGCGGCCGACGGCGAGCTGTTGGGCCTCCTCGGCATCGCCGATCCGGTGCGCCCGACCAGCCGGTCGGCGGTCGAGAAGCTCCGCGCGATGGGGCTCGATGTCGTGATGCTGACCGGCGACGCGCGGGCCACCGCCGAGAGCGTGGCGCGTGCGGTCGGCATCGAGCATGTCGTGGCGGAGGTGCTGCCGGACCACAAGCTCGACGAGGTGCGGCGGCTCCAGGCGGACGGAAAGGTCGTCGCGATGGTGGGCGACGGGCTCAACGACGCGCCCGCGCTCGCGGCGGCGGATGTCGGAATCGCGATCGGCACCGGCACCGACGTCGCGATGGAGAGCGGCAGTATCACCCTCATGCGGGGCGATCTCGCCGGCGTCCCGCAGGCGATCGCGCTCACCCGCCGCACGATGCGCGTGATCCGTCAGAACCTGTTCTGGGCGTTCATCTACAACGTGATCGGCATCCCGGTCGCGGCCGGCGTGCTCTACCCGTTCATCGGCGTCCGCCTGACGCCCGCCATGGCTGCGGCGGCTATGGCGGTCAGCTCGGTGAGCGTCGTGACCAACAGTCTTCGTCTCCGCCGGTTCGACCCGCGGTGACCTCGAATCGGAGTCCGGATCCCATGAGCGATGAATCCTCGGTGGCCTGCGCGTGCGGAACCCGCCCGGGCGACGGCACCCACGCGGTCGGCGTGGACCCTGAGCTGAAGCAGTCGGTGACCAACCGCCTGCGGCGGATCGAGGGGCAGGTACGCGGGCTGCAGAAGATGGTGGAGGACGAGCGGTACTGCGCCGACGTGCTGACGCAGATCGCGTCGGTGCAGGAGGCGCTCCGGAGCGTGGGGCGGCAGATGCTGCATAATCATCTGCGCCACTGCGCCACCGAGGCGATCCGCTCGGGCGACGCGGCACAGGCGGAGACGGTTTACCGGGAGATCGTGGACCTGGCGTTCAAGGCGAGGTGAAGCAAGCCTGTTACGCCCCCGGCCATTCGGCCGTACATTCCCGAAGCCCCCACTGCAACAATCCAGCACGCGCCCGCCCGGCCCCCCGGGACCGGGCGCGTGTGCCTTCATGGGAGAACCGATGCGCCGCGTTCGACGCTGGGCAGCAACTGCGCTGGTCCTGGTTGCGGGAACTGGGTGCGGTGGCAGCGACACCACCGGCCCGACCAGTGGACAGATCACGCTGACCCCGGACGCGGTGATCGTAGCGCAGGGACAGGGGGTCCATCTCTCGGTCACCGTCCTCGACGACCAGGGCAGACTGCTGACGGGCACGCCCGTCACCTTCGAGTCGAGCGACACGCTGATAGTGACGGTGAGCGCGGCCGGCGCCGTCCGCTCGGTCGGGCCAGCGGGCTTCGCGACCGTCACGGCGAGGGCGGGGCGGCTGTCGACCGAGGTCGCGGTTGCGGTGACGCCGACCGCGAGCCGGCTCGCCGTCACTCCCGCCGCATTGACCATTCCGCAGAAGGGCACGGCCCAGCTGTCCGGAGTGCTGCTCGACGCCGCGGGTGACCCGGTGCCCCATTCGCCCGTCACCTTCCTCAGCACCAACACCGCCGTGGCTACGGTGTCCGCCGATGGGTTCGTGACTTCGGTCGGGCCGGCCGGCCAGGCGCAGATCACCGTCTCGAGCGGCCGGCTCTTCGTCCAGGTGCCGGTTTCGGTGCCCCAGAGTCCGTCCGCGATCTTCGTGACGCCCAACCCCGTCACGCTCATCACCGGCGCCTCGGTGCAGCTGTCGGTTCGCGTGGTGGACGCCGTCGGCGCGGACATCGCCGGCAGCAGCGTCTCCTATTCCGCGACGCCGGCCGGCCTCATCAGCGTCACGCCCACCGGCCGGCTCTCCTCTGTCGGCGGACCCGGAACGGGCACGGTGACGGTGACCAGCGGCCCGCTCCGGCTCGACGTCCCGGTCACGGTCAATCAGCAGGTTCCGACCTCCATCACCGTCAGCCCGAATCCGATCACGCTGGCCGTCGGCCATTCGCTGCAGACCACGGCGCGGGTGCTCGACGCCAACCAGCTCGAGATCGTCGGCAGCGCCTTCACCTACAGCGCGGCGCCGGCGGCGCTCATCACGGTGAGTGCAGGTGGCGTCGTGACGTCCGTCGGAGGAGCGGGCACGGGCACCCTTACGGTCCAGAGCGGGACGCTGCAGCTCGACGTGCCCGTGACCGTCGTCGATGTGGGTCACCCGGTCGGCACGATCGTGGCCACGACTCCGATGGGAGGAGCGCCCTACGGCGCGGATATCAACGCCGCCGGCGTGGTGTACATCGCCGGCACCGGCTCGGTGCTGGGCCGGGCCGACCTTCCGGCCTTCGGCATCACCACAATGGCGGTCCCGGCAGGGGTCATGACCGCCGTGGCTTTCAACCATGCGGGTACGCAGGCGTGGATCCCGAACTCGCCCACGGGCACGATCGCGCTGTACGATGCGGCGTCGAATGCGCTGCTCGCGACCGTCGTCCTGGGAGGGAACGACATCTACGGCGTGCTCGTATCCGCGGATGACCAGACGGTCTACGCGGGCGACGGCGGCGGGAACTTCTACGCCGTGAGCACGGCAACGCGCTCGGTTCTCTGGGAGATCAACGTCGGGGGACCGGTCGTCCATCTCGCCGCGCACCCGAGCCAGCCGCTGGTCTACGCCAGCACGCCGTCGGGGGTCTTCGAGATCAATCTCGCCAGCCGCGCCAACCGCCGCCTCGGCAACGCGGGGCATTCCCAGGCGGTGGCGGTGTCGTCCGACGGGGCCGAGCTCTACATCGCTGACGAGAACGGCGACATGCAGGTCGTGGCGCTCCCGGGCGGCGCGATTACGACCGTCCCGATCGGGTGCGGCGGCTACGGCCTCGTGCTGACGCCGGACGACGACCGGATCTTCGTTTCGTGCACCGCAAACGGAACGATCAAGGTGGTGGACCGCGCGACGCG
>JBLMWC010000027.1:0-12513 GCA_050257015.1 Bacillota bacterium
CGGCGATTGTCGATGCGGACCACCCGCCCTGCCGCCCCGGCGCTCACCGGCCGGGTGAAGGCGGCCACCGGCGGCTCTCGCATGCCACCCTGCGCGCGGCAGATCGCCTGGAATTTCCGCCACGCGCGACCATCCTGCAGGATCTCCCGAGCCAGCGCCTGTCCGCTTCCGACTGCGGCCGCGCCGGCCAGCTCGAGGACGTATCCCGCGAGAAGCAGCGCGCGCTCGCGGAGATCGACCGGCGCGTTCGGCTCGCGCCGGAGCACCGCCAGCGCATCGCGCGCCTCGAGAGCCGGGCCCAGTCCGCGACCGACCGGCTGCGCGCCGTCGGTCATCACCGGCAACACCTGCAGTCCGACCGCACGTCCCACTTCGCGCAGGTGTCCCGACACCCGCTGCGCCTCGACGACGCTGCGGATCTTCGCAGTCGGGCCGACCGGCAGATCGATCAGCACGTGCGTGGCCCCCGCCGCGACCTTCTTCGACAGCACCGACGCGACCAGTTGTCCGGTGCTGTCGAGGTCGAGAGGACGCTCGACCCGGATCAGCACGTCGTCCGCGGGACTGAGCCGCGCCGCCCCGCCCCAGGCGATGCATCCACCCTGCTCCGCCACCACGCGACGGAGGGCCGCCTGGTCGAGGTCGACCGGCGCGAGCATCTCCATGGTGTCCGCCGTCCCGGCCGGCGAGGTGATCGCCCGCGACGAGGTCTTCGGCATGATGACGCCTGCGGCGGTGACGATCGGGACGACGAGCAGCGTGGTCCGGTTGCCTGGCAGGCCGCCGACGCTGTGCTTGTCCATGATGGGCGACCGGCCCCAGTCGAGCCGGTCACCGCTGGCGACCATCGCCAGGGTGAGATCGGTCATCTCCTGGCGGTCGAGCCGCTCGCCGCCACAGGCGGTCAGAAACGATGCGAGGTGAATGTCCGAGTACGCGCCCGCCGCGATGTCGTTGATGATCGCGCCGAGGGCCTCCGCACCGAGGCGCTGGCCGTGGATCTTGGCGCGCACGTGCCGCAGCGAATCGAGCGGTGGTGGATGCGCGAACTCGACCAGCGCGCCCTCGACGGCGCCGAGCTCCGTCCACGCGCTCTCCGAGAGACCGGCATCGGCGACATCGAGCAGGTCGCCGGTGATCACGTTGAGCGTGGCGAGAATCGTCCGCGGTCCGAGGGTGACGGCAACGCGAATCTCCGACTCGAATCCCTCGGACCGACAGACCTCGGAGTCACGGTGCAGATAGACGACCGCTTCCTGCCCCGAGTCGATGTGCAGCCGGCGCGCACGGTGCTGCGAGCGGCCCGGCGCCTGCCGGTCCGCTTCGGCGACCAGCGGCGGGGCGAGGGTCACGCGCAGGCCTCGAGCCCGTCCCTCAGCTGATCGATCAGGAGCGCCGCATCGACCGGAAGGTCTCCGGGCCTGACGTCCCGCGCCGCCGTCTCGATCTCGGCGCACCAGACGCCGAGCTGCTCGAGGAGATCCCTTGTCGCAACGGCGAGGTCCGAGGTGACCGCGCGGCGGCCTTTCCGCTCCAGCCGCTCGAGCTCGAGGCGCAGGTGAAGGATCCGGTCTCCCCCGCGAAGCAGCCGCTCCGACGCCTCGGCGGGAAGGAACGGGCAGAGCTCGTTCACCAGCCCATGCTCCAGCCGGAATTGCTCCCGGAAATCATCGGAGAGGTAGCGGATCGCGGCCCACCGCGTCCAGAAATCGGCACCGGCATCCAGCGCCGGCTCCAGCAGGCACCGGGCTTCCTCGAGCCAGGCCCGGTGGATCGGGCCGAGCGTTTCGCCGAGGGACTCCTGACGGATGGGAACTGCTGCGGTGGCACTGCGCATGACTCGACTCACGGTTGAATGTCCGGCTGGACATTACCCCGCGGCCGATGAAAGAACCGTGAAGCACCGGAGAAGATGCCTTGTGGGCCTCAGTTCCGGCGGCCGAACCACCCAGCCGCTTCCGCGGCGATTACCCCTTCCTCATCCGAGGCCAGCGCGAGCACCGCCACGCGCCCGCCGTCGGCGGAGATTCGGCCCTCGCCGCGGGCGTTGCGCGGCTCGTCGAGGGCGATTCCGGCCCAGGCCAGCGCGGCGCATACCCGCCGGCGGATTTCCGGCGAGCCCGATCCGATCCCTCCGGTGAAGGCGAGCGCGTCCATCCCGCCGCCGAGCACCGCGAGGTAGGCCCCCACGTACTTGACGATCCGGTAGCAGAAGATCTCGACGGCGTCGCGGGCCGCGGCGTCGTCCCGCGCCAGCAGCTCCCGCATGTCGGCCGAGCCGGCCAGCGCCTTGAGCCCCGATTCCCGGTGCAGCAGCCGCTCCAGGCCGGCGGCGTCCATCCCCTGCTGGACGAGATGGAGCAGGAGCCCGGGGTCCACGTCACCCGGCCGGGTGCCCATCACGAGACCCTCGAGCGGCGAATAGCCCATGGAGACATCGACCGGCTTCCCGCGGCTGATCGCCACTGCGGAGCACCCGCTCCCCAGGTGCAGGCTCACGAGCGTCGGCTCGGCGCGCCCGAGAAGAGCGGCGGCGCGCTCGGTGACGGACCGGTGCGACCAGCCGTGGAACCCGTAGCGTCGCACCCCCGGGGCCTCCGGCACGGCGTAGCGGCGCGCACGGGCCGGCAGATCGGCGAAGAACGCGGTGTCGAACACGGCAAGCAGCGGCACGCCGAGGTCCCGGGTGGCGGCGATCCCCTCCAGGGCGAGGGCGTTGTGCAGCGGCGCGAGCGGCACCAGCTCGGCCAGGTGGCGCAGCACGTCGTCGTCGATGGCGACGGGGGCGACGAATCGTTCCCCACCGTGGACGACGCGGTGGGCGATCGCCTCGGGCGGCGCCGGCAGGCCGGCGAGGGCGCGCCGGAGCGTCGCCGCATGCCCGCCTTCCCAGGTGGCCGTGGAAGCCGCGAGCCGCTCGAGCTGCGCGCCACCGGTCTCGTAGAGCGCGTACTTGAGGGTGGCGCTGCCGCAGTTGATCACCAGGATCCGCATCTCGCCTCGCCAGCTCAGGATATCCCGTGAACCGGAATTCGGCCCCGCTTCATCGCCACTTCATGCGGAAGCCCCATCTTTCGATTGCTACCCGCACTGGAGGACACCGTGACGGGCCCGGACACAGCGAAGCCAGTATACGTACTTCCGTTCGGCCAGGTCGGCCTGGCCGCCATCGCCGAGGTCGGCGGCAAGAACGCCTCGCTCGGGGAGATGATCGCGGGCCTGGCACCGGCGGGCGTACGGGTGCCCGACGGTTTCGCGCTCACCGCCGATGCGTTCCGGCTCCATCTCGCCGAGGCGGGGCTCGACCGGAGCATCTACGAGGAGCTCGACCGGCTCGACCTGCGTGACGTCGCGGCCCTCGCGACCGTGGCACGCAGCATCCGCGAGCGGGTCGCTTCGGCGCCGCTCCCGGCCGCCGTCGCGGCGGAGCTCGACGCCGCCTACCGCACGCTCTCCGCGAACTACGGCGAGGAGGCGACCGACGTCGCGGTCCGCTCGAGCGCCACGGCGGAGGATCTCCCGAGCGCGTCCTTCGCGGGGCAGCAGGAGACCTACCTGAACGTGCGCGGCCGCGAGGCGCTCGACCGGGCGGTCCGTCTCTGCCTGGCGTCGCTCTTCACCGACCGGGCGATCGTGTACCGGGTGCAGAACGGCTTCCGCCACCGTGACGTCGCCCTCTCGGTCGGCATCCAGAAGATGGTGCGGAGCGATCTCGGCTCCGCGGGCGTGATCTTCACGCTCGACACCGAGAGCGGGTTCCGCGACGTCATCCTCGTCACCGGTGCGTGGG
Source organism: Bacillota bacterium (assembly GCA_050257015.1). Classification (GTDB taxonomy): domain Bacteria; phylum Gemmatimonadota; class Gemmatimonadetes; order Gemmatimonadales; family GWC2-71-9; genus JAICUF01. Next base: position 3,791 of record JBLMWC010000027.1, read on the forward strand.
GACTGGGCGAGACGGTGGTACAGGGCCGTGTACGCCCCGACGAGTTCTGGGTGCACAAGCCGACGCTCCGCGCGGGCCACCGCCCGATCCTGCGCCGCGAGATCGCGGAGAAGGCGGTCAAGCTCGTCTATGCCGACAGCGGCGGCAAGTCGGTCCTCGAGGTGCGCGTCCCGACCGACGAGCGGACGCGGCCGGTGCTGACCGACGACGAGGTCCTGCAGCTCTCGCTCTGGGCACTGGCAATCGAAGACTACTACTCGCGCCGCGCCGGCACGCCGACGCCGATGGATATCGAGTGGGCGCGCGACGGGCGCACGGGCGAGCTCTTCATCGTGCAGGCCCGGCCGGAGACGGTCCACTCGCAGCGGAAGCACCCGACCCTCGAGATGTGGCGCCGCAAGGGCGAGGGCAAGGTGCTGGTGACCGGACGAAGCGTGGGCGGCGGTGTGGCCGGCGGCCCCGTCCGCGTCATCGTGAATGCGTCCGAGCTTCCCGCGTTCCGGGACGGCGAGGTCCTGGTGGCGCCGATGACCGACCCCGACTGGGAGCCGGTGCTCAAGCGGGCGGCAGCGGTGATCACCGACGAGGGCGGCCGCACCTGCCACGCCGCCATCGTCTCGCGCGAGCTGGGGATCCCGTGCGTCGTCGGGACGGTCGATGCGACGCTCCGGCTGGCCACCGTTCCGCAGGTGACCGTCTCCTGTGCTGAAGGTGACGACGGCCGCGTATACGAGGGAACGATTCCCTTCGAGCGCACCGAGATCGATCCGGCGACGCTTCCGGTGCCACGGGTGCCGCTCATGCTCAACCTCGCGAACCCGGACCGCGCCTTCCACCTGGCGCAGCTGCCGACGGCCGGGGTCGGACTGGTCCGGATCGAGTTCGTGATCTCCAGCTGGATCGGCGTGCATCCGATGGCGCTCGTCCACCCGGAGCGCGTCACCGACCCCGCCACTGCGCTGGAGATCCGCCGGCGCACCGCCGGCGCCGCCTCGGGCGCCGCCTTCTTCGTCGAACGGCTGGCCTCGGGGGTCGCGCAGATCGCCGCCGCCTTCCATCCGCGTCCGATCATCGTGCGCTTCTCCGATTTCAAGACCAACGAGTACGCCGGCCTGCTCGGCGGCGCCGGCTTCGAGCCGAACGAGTCGAATCCGATGATCGGGTTCCGCGGCGCGTCGCGCTACTACGACGACCGCTATCGCGAGGGGTTCGCCCTCGAGTGCCAGGCCATCCGCCGGGTGCGGGAGGAGATGGGACTCACCAACGTGAAGGTGATGATCCCGTTCTGCCGGACGCTCGAGGAGGGACGCCGGGTGCTCGCGGAACTCGGGCGCAACGGGCTGCGCCGCGGCGAGCAGGGGCTCGAGGTCTACGTGATGTGCGAGATCCCCAACAACGTCATCCTCGGCGAGGAGTTCGCGGAGCTCTTCGACGGCTTCTCGATCGGCTCCAACGATCTGACCCAGCTCGCGCTCGGGGTGGATCGGGACTCGGAGCTGCTGGCGCACCTCTTCGACGAGCGCGACGAGGGCGTGAAGCGGCTCATCCGCATGGTGGTGGACGCAGCGCACCGGCGGGGCCGCAAGGTCGGAATCTGCGGCCAGGCGCCGAGTGACTTCCCCGACTTCGCCGAGTATCTGGCGGAGATCGGCATCGACTCGATCTCGCTCAATCCCGACTCGCTCGCGCGAGTCGCCGAGCGGCTGGCGTCCGACGGGAACCGTTCCCCGGGCCAGTCGATTCCGGTGGTGCAGGAGGCGTCGGCACCGCTGCCCGTGCTGGTGGGAGCAGGCGCCGGCTGAGGCGTGTGACAACGGGCGGGTCCGCCCGAGGAGGAAATGATGTCCGCACTCTTTACCGATCGTCGTGACGCCGGCCGTCAGCTCGCCGCACGACTGCAGCGCTTCCGCGGGCGGTCCGACGTGATCGTGCTCGGTCTTCCCCGCGGCGGCGTCCCCATCGCCGCCGAGATCGCCGATGCCCTCGACCTGCCACTGGATGTCTTCGTCGTCCGGAAGCTCGGCGTGCCGGGACAGGAAGAGCTTGCGATGGGGGCCGTGGCGTCCGGCGGCGTCCGCGTGGTCAACGAGGAGATCGTGCGCCTCGCACGGGTCCGGCCGGAGGCCTTCGAAGGCGTCACCGCCCGCGAGCTGCGCGAGATCGGGCGGCGGGAGGCGGCGTACCGCGCCGGGCGGCCGTTCCCCTCCCTCACCGGAGCGACCGTCATCCTGGTGGACGACGGCGTCGCCACCGGCTCGACGATGCTCGCGGGCGTGCACGCTCTGCGGCAGCTTGGCCCCGCCGCCGTGATCGTCGCGGCGCCGGTCATGGCCCACAGCGCCAAACGGGCGCTCGAGCGCGCGGCGGACGGCTGCGAGTACGTCGCGCTGCCGGAGCCATTCTACGGCGTGGGCATGCACTACGCCGATTTCTCGCAGACGCCGGACGAGGAGGTGCGGGAGATCCTGCGCCGCTTCCCGACGCGGGCATTCGACACGGAGGCCGCCCATGCCGGCCACCACTGATCACGCCGTCATCGCAGCGCTCCGGGCGGCGGCACACCCGCTGACCGGCGAGCCCGAGGATTTCGCGCCGCTCCTCGAGCGGATCGGCGACGCATCGTACGTCCTGCTGGGCGAGGCGTCGCACGGCACGCACGAGTTCTACCGCATCCGGGCCGAGATCACCAAGCGACTGATCCTGGAGAAGGGATTCCGCGCCGTCGCCGTCGAGGCAGACTGGCCCGATGCCTACCGGGTGAACCGCTACGTGCGCGGCCGCCCGGGCGACAACGAGGCGAGCGAGGCGCTGTCCGGGTTCCTGCGCTTTCCCCAGTGGATGTGGCGGAACGCCGATGTGCTCGACTTCGTCGGCTGGCTCCGGGCGTACAACGACGCCCCGACCCGGGACGACGCGAGGGTCGGCTTCTACGGCCTTGATCTCTACAGCATGCACGCGTCGATGGACGCGGTGTTGTCGTATCTGCGGCTGGTGGACCCGCCGGCCGCGCGGCGCGCGGAGGAGCGCTACGCCTGCTTCGACCAGTACGGGGACGACCCGCAGGCCTACGGTTATGCGGCCGCATCCGGCCTCGGCTCGACGTGCGAAGCCGAGGTGGTGCATCAGCTGGTGGAGCTGCTCGGGAACAGCGCCACCTACGCCAGCCGTGACGGCCGGCTCGACCCTGACGCGCTCTTCTTCGCGGCACAGAATGCGAAGGTCGTCACCAGCGCCGAACGCTACTATCGCGAGATGTTCCGCGGCCGCCTCAGCTCCTGGAACCTGCGCGACACCCACATGGGTGAGACCCTGGACGCGCTGACGCGCTTCCTCGAAGGCCAGCGCCGCGGGGCGAAGGTGGTCGTCTGGGCCCACAACTCGCATCTGGGAGACGCCCGTGCGACGCAGATGGGTCGCCGGGGCGAGCTCAACCTCGGCCAGCTCGTGCGCGAGCGGGTGGGCCGCGAAGCGGTCCTGGTCGGGTTCACCACCTGGGCAGGAAGCGTGACCGCAGCGGCCGACTGGGACGCCCAGGCCGAGCGGAAGCGGGTGCGCCCTGCGCTGCGCGGCAGCTACGAGGCACTCTTCCACGAGACCGACCTCGGCAACTTCTATCTCGATCTCAACGGACCGGCCGGCGCGGCGCTCCACGAGCCACGCCTCGAGCGCGCCATCGGCGTGATCTACCGGCCCGAGACGGAGCGGCAGAGCCACTACTTCGAGGCGCACCTCGCGCGGCAGTTCGACGCCGTCTTCCACTACGATCGCACCCGCGCCGTCGAGCCGCTCGAGCGCACCCCGGTGTGGGAGCATGGAGAGGCGGAGATTCCGGAAACCTATCCATCGGCGCTGTAGCCGAGGGAGGCAGTCATGACCGATGCGACGATCACCCGCGAGACCCGGCCGGTCTCGATCCCCGCCGAGGGCGTCACCCTCCAGGGCGACCTGACGGTGCCCGCGGGAGCGCGTGGTATCATCATCTTCGCTCACGGAAGCGGAAGCAGCCGTCTGAGCCCGCGCAACAGGATGGTGGCGCGCCACCTCCAGGAGGCGGGCTTCGGAACCCTGCTGTTCGATCTGCTGACCGGACGCGAGGAAAGCGTGGACAACGTGACCCGCGCGCTCCGGTTCGACATCAACTTCCTGGCCGACCGCCTGGCGGCCGCGACCGAATGGCTGGGATCGGTGGCGATCGCGCATGACCTGCCGTTCGGCTACTTCGGCGCGAGCACCGGCGCCGCCGCGGCGCTGGTGGCCGCGGCCCGGCATCCGGGCGTCATCAGCGCGGTGGTGTCGCGCGGCGGCCGGCCCGATCTCGCGGGCACCTTCCTCCGGAGCGTCGCCGCGCCGACACTGCTGATCGTCGGCAGCGCGGACGTGACGGTGCTGGAGCTCAATCAGAAGGCGCTGGCTCAGCTCGCGTGCGAGAACAAGGAGCTGGCGGTGGTGCCGGGGGCCACCCACCTCTTCGAGGAGCCGGGCACGCTCGAGCGGGTCTCGGAGCTCGCGAGCCAGTGGTTCGCGCGGTACCTGCGCGCGGTCGTGCATCCCGGCTGACGCGCGCGACACCCCCACAGCAAGACGCCCTGGAGCGAGGATCGCTCCAGGGCGTCGTTGCAGCTGCGCCGGCTGTCAGACGTGAGCCGCGGCCAGCAGCGACACGGTGATGTCGTTGTCCACCCGGGTCACGCCCGGCGCGTTCCAGGCGGCGCGCTCGGCTTCCCGCCGCTCGGCGACGGAGCGCACGTTGCCGTGGAGCGTCACGCGTGATCCGGTCGCCTCGACCGTGATCTCGTCCGCGTCCACCTCGGCCTGCCGCTTGAGGCTCGAGCGGATCCGCTGCTTGATGTCGGCCGGCGCCGGCGTGGCACGCAGGCTGATGAGGTTGCTGACCCCCTTGACGCCCATCAGATAGCGAACCGCCCGCTCGGCGGCTTCCTTCTCGTAGTAGCGGTCGACTTCCCCTTCCAGGGTCAGCCAGCCGTTGGCGACCTTCACCTGGATCTTCTCATCCGGCACCTGAATGTTCCACCGGAGCGCGTTGATCGCCGCGTGGGCCAGGTCGGCGTCCGACCGCACCATGGCGCCTGGAAGCTTGACGTTGAGATCGCTGGCGAGCGCTCTCACGCCCTTGACCCGCTCGACCGCACGCTCAGCCGCGAAGCGCTGGGCATAGGTGTCGACGGTACCGGCGAGCGTCACCACGCCGTCCTTGACGGAGATTGCGATGTCCTCGTCACGGATGCTCGGATCCCAGTTGAGCTCCGCCAGGACGTCCGTGCGCAATTCGTTGTCGTTTCTCATGATGGGCCTCCCTCCGAGGCCGGAACTTCAGTCAGCCGTTAATCACGCCCTTCGACCACGAAGGAGATCTTCGCATTCACCCGGAACTCGACGATGCGATCGCCCTGGACGACACCCGAGAAATTGTCGATCCAGATGCTCTTGATGCCGCGCACCGACTGCCCGGCCTCCCGTACCGCCTGCTGAGCCGCGTCGTCGAAGCTCTTGTCCGACTCCGCGATGACCTCGAGCACCTTGACGATGGGGCTCATTTGATCGGCACCCGCGTGGCCACGCTCGGCTCCGCCTTCGGCAGCCGGATCGTCATGATGCCGTCCTGATAGACCGCCGCGACGTTAGCCCGGTCGATGGCCGCCGGCAGCTGGACCGTCCGCATGAACTTCCCGGCCTCCCGCTCCCGCCAGAAGTACTCCTCCGTCTTCTCCTCCTTCGCGAAGTCACGGTGGCCCGAGACCGTCAGCGTCTGGCCATCGATGTTGACCTCCAGATCGTCGCGCGGGATGCCCGGGGCCTCCAGGCGCACGACATACTCCTTCTCGTTCTCCGAGAAGTCCATCGACGGTGACCACATGCTCTCGAAGACCCGCGGAGCCGGCCCGAAGAGCCCGGTCGTGCGCAGCTGATCGAATAGCCGATCGAACTCGTCGCGGACCGTGGTGACCGAGGTGGGAAGCGCTTTCGTGATTTTCATCGGGACCTCCTGTCGCACCGGAATGACTCGCGGCCGCAGGGCCGCACCCTCAGCAGATCCATTATATCCGGCGGGGTTGAAGCGACCGTGAAGCGGAAATGAAACGACCGGAGGGATTCAGCCGAGCCGGGCGAACGCGTCGTCCCACGGCTCGGGAGGCGCGATCGCGAGCCCCTGGGCGTAGTCCACGCCGATGGCGCGGACCCGCTCGAGGATGTCCGGGCTCTCCACCTGCGCCGCGATCGTCTCCAGGCCGAGGACGTGGCCTGCCTCGTTGACGGCTGCGGCGAGCACGCGCCGCAGCGGGTCGCGAGCGAGCGCCCGGACGATGTGGCCGGCGATCTTGAGGTAGTCGGGGTCGAGGCGTCGGAGCAGCGTAAACGCCGCCATCCCGCTGCCGCCGTGCTCGAGCGTGGTCTCGCAGCCGATCGCACGGAGGTCGCGAACCACGGCGGCCGACGCGGCGGGGTGAGCGGCCACCACCGACTCGTTGAGCTCGAAACTGAGCGACCGGGGATCCAGTTCGTTCCGGTCCAGCTCGGTCCGGACGGTGGCGGCGAGGCCGCCCGCCGTCACGCTCTCGTCGTCCAGGTTGATCGCCAGGCTCGGGAGATCCCGGCCGGGGTGTGACCGGGCCCAGTCGGAGAGTCGCACGGCCGCCTCGTGGATGATCCAGCGGTCCAGCGTCGGCATGAACCCCTGCCGGCGCGCGGCCGGCAGGAAGGCGCGAGGTGAGAGGAAGGAGCCGGTCTCCTCGTCCAGCCGGATGAGCAGCTCGTAGCGGGGCGCCCGGGCGCCGGCGCGGCGGTCGAGCGGGAGGAGCGGCTGGACGAACAGTCGGAGCCGGTTCTCCTCCATCGCCCGCGCGAGTCGGCCGGGGGACTCCTCGCTCGGCGCGGCGGCAGCCCCGGCGGGGCGGCGGAGAACCGACACCTGAATCCGGTTCCCTCCGGAACGCTTGGCCAGGTAGCAGGCCGCGTCGGCGGCCCGCAGGACGTCGCCCGGCCGGCCGATCCCCGCCCGGATCGGCACGATCCCGATGCTGGCGCCGACGGCATATGTCTCCGTGCCGAAGGTGAAGCGGTAGTCGGAGATCGCCCGCCGGAGCCCGTCGGCAATCCGGCGTGCGCGGGGGAGCCGGCAATGCTCGAGCAGCAGCGCGAACTCGTCGCCTCCCACCCGGGCAAGCGTGTCGCGGGAACGCATCTGGTCCAGCATCAGATCGCTCAGCTGGCGCAGCAGCTCGTCGCCGGCCAGGTGGCCGCAGGCATCGTTCACCCGCTTGAATCCGTCGAGATCGAGAAAGCAGACCGCATGCTCGCCCTGCTCCTCTGCGGCGTTGGCCAGCGCGCGGGCGAGCCGCCGCTCGAACTCGTCGCGGTTGACGAGTCCGGTGAGGGCGTCATGCGTCGCCCGGTGGGACAGCTGGTGTGCGAGCAGGCGGGCGTGCGTGACGTCCCGCGCAACGACGGCAACGCCGCTGACCGACCCCGCGGCGTCGCGGATCGGAGTCGTCGAGAGATCGAGGGTGCGGGCGTCGCGGCCGGCCGTCGCCGGCAGCTCGGCTTCGCAGGACTGGCCGGGCGTGCCCCGGCGGAGGCACGCGGAGACCGACGCGGCGAGGAGGCCGGCATCGTCCCCGCTCAGGACCGGCAGGACGTCCGCGAGCGGCAGGCCCCGGGCGGCATCGCGCGTCAGGCCGGTCAGCTCCTCCGCCGCGTGGTTGAGGAAATCGACCCGGCCGTCGCGGTCGGTCGTGAGAATCGGATCGCCGATCGCGTCGAGGGCGCCTCGGGTGCGGTCGGAGCCGCCGAGCGCCGCCTCGGCCACCACCCGGGCCTCCGCGTCGTGCACGACCGCCATGACGAGCCTGCCGCCGGACCCGACTACCGGTGTGAGCGAGATCTCGACGTGAAACTCCGTCCCGTCGGGCCGTACTCCCTTGAGGCCGCGCCGCGCGCTCAGCACCCGCAGGCTCGGCGAGAGCGAGTACGCCGCGCGGGCGGCGGCGTGCGCCTCGCGCGCCGCCGCCGGGAGCAGGGATTCGACCAGCTGGCCGCGCAGCCGGCCTGCGGTGGTCCCGAACAGCACTTCCACCTGCCGATTCAGCGCGACGACCCGGCCCTCCGCGTCGACGATGAGCACGGCGTCGGGCGAGGCGTCGAGGAGCGACTGCAGCTCCGGCACCGACGGCGGGAGCTCGGCCGCACCGGGCGGACCGGTCGGGTCGGGTTCGCTCAGCACGGCGACCGGCCCGAGCTCCGGCTCCCGCGTCAGGCCCATGACGTCAGTCGCCCGCCGGGGCGGGAAGCTGGTTGAGCGTGGCCGTCAGCCCCGCGTGGTCCGACGCCCAGAGCGGATGAAGCGGCCCGGCGGTCCGCTCGGAGGGTTGATCACCGAAGCGGGCGATCCTCCCCTGCAGCCCTCCGCGGCCGGTGCCGAACCCGCGCTCGAAGATGTAGTCGATGTGCTCATCGAAGCGCGCCGGCATGTCGCCCAGGTTGTCGTCATGGCAGCAGGTCGTGCCGGACACACCGGGGCGGAGCTCCCGCCACACGTCGGTCAGCCCGGCGCCGGTCAGCACCTGGTACATCAACGAGCCTGGTTCGTCGTTCAGGTCTCCCATCACGACGACCGGCACTCCCGCCGGCAGCGAGCCGACCAGCTCGGCGGCCTGCGCCGCCCGCAGCTCGGCGAGGCTGATGCCGGCGAGATTGGACTCCAGATG
>JBLMWC010000028.1:0-31909 GCA_050257015.1 Bacillota bacterium
CGTCGTTCAGGTCTCCCATCACGACGACCGGCACTCCCGCCGGCAGCGAGCCGACCAGCTCGGCGGCCTGCGCCGCCCGCAGCTCGGCGAGGCTGATGCCGGCGAGATTGGACTCCAGATGGGTGCCGATGAAGAGGACGTGGAGCCCGCCGACGGTGGCATCGGCCTCGGACCACCCCTGCCTGAGGGTGATGCCCGGGGCGATATCGCCGATGTTGAGGGTGAAGATGTGATGCGCGGCGGAATTGAGCGTCACCCGGTCGGCATCGATCAGCAGCGCATCACCCTGTCCGTACGAGATCCCGGGCAGCGGGGCGACGGTGTAGTTCGTGGCCGCCCCGGCCGCGACGTAGTGCAGCCCGCGCTCGGCCAGCGCCGCCTCGAGGATCGGGAGGAACTCGAGGTCTATGTCCTGCCCCGCGATCGCCGCGGCGATGTGGAAGGTCGAGACCTCCTGCAGTGCGACGGCGTGCGGGCGTACGCGGGCGATCTCGTCGGCGAGCAGCGCGGCACGCGCCGGGAAATCGGTCTCCTGAAGCGTCTGAATCGCGAGTGCCAGCGCCGGCGCGTCGTCGTTGGGATCGGGAGTGGCGAGCGCCGCGAACACCAGATCGAGATTGGTGCCGGGGTACATGTTCTGGGTCAGGACGGTGATCGGCGATATGCTCACGCCCCCGCGCTCCGCTCCGATCGGTGTGCCCTGGCTGGTGGATGGATCGAGGAGTTCGTGCCCGCTGCAACCGGCCAGTGACAGACCGAGCAGGAAGAGCGCGGATATGGGCGTCCGCATATGCGCCTCCGGAAGCGAGACAACGGGGAGTGTCGTCCGTAGCCCGTCCAACGTGAAGGCCCGGCGATGAAGGAACGGTGAAAGCGCCGGTAAACCTCCTTCCGCCCGCCAGCCTCGTCTGCAGCGCTACTCCGGCGCGACCCGGACCCCATCCCCGACATTGTCGGTCGGATAGATCACCACCCGCTCGCCCTCGCGGAGCCCGCGTACCACCTCGACCTCCGAGTCGTTGCGCCGGCCGATCTCGATTGCGCGCAGGTGGGCCCGACCGCCGTCGGCGACGTATACCGCCCAGCCCGCGCCCTGCCGGAACACGGCGCCGCCGGGGACGATGAGACGGTTCCGTCCCTCCCAGGTCAGGATGCTCGCCTCGACCCGGAACCCGTCTCCAAGGGCGGCCCACGCCGAGCGCGGCGCCGTGGGACGCACGATGACGTTGACGCGCTGCTCCTCGACGCCCAGCGCGGAGAGCCGCGTGAACGCCGACGGCTCGACGCGGTGCACGTAGCCGCTCAGCGCCGAGTCGCCACCCCAGCGATCCAGCCGCACCGGTGCGCCGGGACGGATGTCTACGGCGTCGGTGGTCAGCACGTCCACGACCGCCTCGAGACTGGCGGGATCACCGACCTCCATCAGCGGAGCGCCGGCGGGCACGACGGCCTCGCTCTCCTGCATCACCCGGAGAAGGACGCCGCGCACCGGTGCGCGAACGGGAAACTCCTCCGTCGCCGCCGTGCCGCGGTCAAGCCGCGCCAGCGCGGCGCGGGCGAGCCGCAGTTCAGAGGCGGCGACCCGTTCGCCGAACTGCGCGCTTGCGAGCGCTTCGCGGCGGGTGCGCTCCGCCAGCTCCGCCTCTTCGACCGACAGGCGGGAGACGGCGCCGCCCTGGCCCAGTACCCGCTGACGCCCCACCTCCCGCGTCGCGAACTCCGCCGCCGCGGCCGCACTCGAGACCAGGGCGCCGGCCTGGCTCAGCGCCGCCTGCGCCGCCGCCACGCGCGCTTCCGACTGGGCGCGGGACCGCGGGTCGAGCAGCGGCGAGGCGACGGGAACGAGACGCGCCACGATCTCGCCCTGCCGGACGGAGTCGCCGGCGCGAAGCATCGGACGCGCGAACGTCGCCGCCAGCGGCGCGGTGATCGTGTAGCGGTCCACCACGCGGGTGCGTCCGTCCTCATCCACGGTGACGCGAAGCGTTCCCCGGGTCACGGCGGCGGTCTCGACCGCAACCGGCGACGGGCGCAGGCCCAGCGCGATGGCGATCGCCAGGGCGAGCGCGAGGACCACCCACAGCGTGCGCTTCAGCGCACGCCGGGTGGCCGGATGGGCGGCGAGCCCCGTCCGGGGTGCCGCGGGCCGGAGCGACGATGACGGCGTGGTCGCCGGCGGCGCTGACGGCGGAGCTGCCGGCGGCGGCGCCGCGCGCGGCGGGCTGGGAGTGGCGGTGGCGGGTGCCATGGGAGCCTCGGTCGGCATCTTCATTCCCGGGTCTTGAGGACCGCGATGAGGTCGAGGTGATCGAGATTGCGCCGGACGAGCAGCGCGCTCACCACGGCGGCGGCGATCGTCACGAGCAGCGCGTAGGCCAGCCGCTGCGGCGTGACGTCGGACGGCAGCCGGAAGCGCTCCGGATGGCTGATCGTCACGACCCAGTTGGTGAACCAGTGGCTGAGCAGCAGGCCCAGCGGGAGCGAGACCAGAACCTGCATGGCCAGCTCGGAGAGCAGAATTCCCGAGATCTCCGCGCGGGTGAAGCCGAGCACACGGAGACTCGCGAGCTCCCGGCTGCGAAGCGAGAGGGAGACGCGCGCGTTGTTGTAGACCACGCCGATCGCGATGGTGGCGGCGAAGGCGGTCAGCACCGCCGACACGATCAGCATCGACGTCCCGCTCTCCTCGCGGAAGTGCCGGATGGCGGAGAGGCGGCTGCCGATGCTGCCGACGGCGGGCATGTCGTTGAGGCGCCGCTCGACGGCGGCGGTCTGCCGCGGATCGACCGACAGCACCGCGGTGTTCACGCTCGGTCCCTCGGCCATGAGATGTGCCAGCACGCTTCGCCGGGCGTAGATCTGCAGGCCGGCCAGATCACTCACCAGCCCTTCGACACGGATCGGATAGGTCCGCCGCTCGCCTTCGAGAACCTTCATGAGCACGGTGTCTCCCACGCCGAACCCGAGTGCCGTCGCAAGCTGCGCGCTCGCGAGCACGCCTGCCGGCGGAAGCGCCACTTCCCGGCCGCGGCGGTCCACGGCGCGGCGGAGCTGTGCGCCTTCGTCGTAGCCGAACACCACCACATCGCGGGTGCGCGCGCCGACCCGGACGGTGGCCGCGAGCGCGCGGGCCCCCTCCGCCCGCGTCACCCCCGGCAGCCGGGCGAGTGCCCGCACAGCGCGATCGGGGACGGGGTCGCGGAACCCGACGCTCAGGTCCTCGCGCCAGGCGCGCTGAAACTGCACGTCGAGGAGATACTCGATCGCATCGCCGCTCATCCGGCCCACCACGAGGCTCGCGATCGCCGCGGCGACACCGAGCGACGAGAGGAAGAGCCGGACCGGGCGGCGCTCGAGCTCGCGCAGCACCATCCGCCCCGCCTGCGACACCATGCCGCCCAACCCCAGCCGTTCGCTGATGAGCGGGCGATAGACGGCGGGCGCCGGCGGCCGCATCGCCTCCGCCGGCGTCAGCACGACGACCTGGCGCACCGCGGCGGCCGCACCGACCACCGCCGCCACGATGCTCACGGCACTCCCGGCGAGGATCACACCGAACGAGACTCCGAAGCTGAAGATCGGAAAGTGAAAGACGTCGGTGTACAGGCTCGTCAGCGCCCGGCCCAGCACCGTGCCTAGCAGTACGCCGAGGACGGACCCGAGGAGGACGAAGACCGAGACGAGCTTGAGAAAGTGGAAGCCGATCTCCCAGTCGCCGTACCCGATCGCCTTGAGCGTGGCGATCTCGGGTCGCTGCAGACTGACCAGCCGCGAGAGGACGACGTTGACGAGGAACGCCGAGACGCTGAGGAAGATCAGCGGCACGACCGTCGCCCAGGTGCGGAGCTGCTCCATTTCGTCGAGGACGATGTAGTTCGACTGCTGCCGGTCCTGCGCCACCGCGGGTACGCCGCCGTACGGATCGAGCACGCGGTCGATCTCCTGAAGCACCGCGCGCCGCGAGGCCCCCGGCTGCAGCCGGAAGACGGCGTCATTGAAGGCGCCTTCCATCCGGAACGCGGGTGCGACGGCCGCGCGGTCCATCCAGAGCACGGCGAACCGCTCGTCATCCGCCGACAATCCGGCACCCGGCGGGAGCGGGTACACGAACTCGGGCGAGGTGCCGAGCCCCACGATGTGCAGCTCCCGCAGCGTCCCGTTGATGATCGCGGGGAGGCTGTCGCCGGGGAGGATCTGGTGGCGGCGGGCAAAGGCGGCGAGGAGCAGCGCTTCATCGGGGTGCCCCGGCTCCGGGAGCCGGCCGCGCGTCACGACGATCCGGTTGAGCGGCGGCTGACCGCCCGGCAGGCTCACGATCTGACCGATCGGCGGCTGCACCTGGCCCGCGATCGGCAGGTGAATCATCTGCACGACGCGGGTATGAACGCTGGCGATCCCCGGAATCGCCTCCAGCCGTGCCGCCACCGATTCGGGAGCGCGCTTGAGCGTCACGAACGCGTCGGCGAAGCGGTAGCGCTCGTAGTACACCGTCTTCGAGTTGCGCAGGCTGTTCCACGTGCTCTGGAACGCCACGTAGCCCGCGATGCCGCAGGCGACGACCAGCGCGACGGTCAGCACCTGGCCCTTGAGGTGGGTCAGGTCGCGGAGGATCTTCCGATCGAGGGCCCTTACCATCTGAGGCTCGCCACAGGAAGCTTCACGGCGTGGCGCTCCTCGGCCACGATCCGGCCGTCGCCCAGCGTGACGACCCGGTCGCCGATGGCCGCGATCGGCGCGTTGTGCGTGATGATGGCGGTGGTGGTGCCGAGCTCGCGGTTCACGGTGGCGATCGCCTCGAGCACCAGCTTCCCGGTCTGGAAGTCGAGGGCGCCGGTCGGCTCGTCGCAGAGGAGGATGTCCGGCCGCTTGGCCACGGCGCGGGCGATGGCGACGCGCTGCTGCTCGCCGCCGGAGAGCTGCGCCGGGAAATGGTCGAGCCGGCTGCCCAGGCCGACCAGCTCCAGCATCTCGGCCGGGTCGAAGGGGTCGCGCGCGATGTCGGTCACCAGGGCGACATTCTCGCGCGCGGTCAGGCTCGGTATCAGGTTGTAGAACTGGAACACGAACCCGACGTGGTGCCGGCGGTAGCGCGTGAGCTCCGCCTCGCCGGCGTGGGTGAGCTCGCGGCCGTGATAGAAGACGCGCCCGTCGGTCGGCACGTCGAGGCCGCCGAGGATGTTGAGGAGCGTGGACTTTCCGCTGCCGGAGGGACCGACCATGACGAGGAACTCGCCCGCCGTGAGCCGCAGCGTCACGCCGCGGAGCGCCTGGACCTCGACCTCGCCCATCCGGTACGTCTTGGTCAGGCCCACGACCTCGAGCACGACCTCGTCGCCTGCGGGGACGACGGCGGCCGCCCGATCCTGGAGGGCTCGGTCGGTCAGCTCCTGGGGCACGGTCGTTCCTCCTTCCTCGGGACATGATAGCCGCGGGTTCGGGAGGGGCCGGTGAAGCATCCGTGAAGGAGCCTTTACGAGGCGGTAGATTGGGACGCAACCTCTGGCGCACAGCGGCTGTCATACACCCCATGAGGGCGGGAATGAGAATCCTGGTCGGTCTGCTGCTGGCGGGGCGGGCGCTGGCTGCGCAGCAGCAGCCGTCGACCGCCCCCGCCCCGGCACAGGCCGCATCACCGGCTCCGGCCCCCGGAGAGGTCGCATTCGCCGGCACGGTCTGGGGCGATGCCCCGGCGGCGGTCCAGGGCAAGCTGCAGGCGGCCGGCTTCACCAGCCTCGGCGGCGCCGACCAGGACGTGCCGGTCTACCGCGGCGAGCTGGTGGGCACCCCGGCGCTGGTGCTGCCGAGCTTCGCAGGCGGCACGCTCAACCTCCTCACCGTGCTGGTGAAGGCCGGACCGGACAGCTCGCGCGCGGCGTATGAGCGGATCGTGCAGGTCATCTCGGGGAAGTACGGCGGGCCCAACAGCGTGATCCGCGAATATTCGGCGCCCTACGCCGAGGGCGACGGGCGCACCGCCGAGGGGATCAGCGCCGGCAAGGTCCGGCTGGCAACCTCGTGGGCGCTGAAGAACGAGCTGATCGTGGCATCGATCGGACGGGGCCACGACGTCGTCGTGTCCTACCAGCCGACCGGCGTACAGCAGACCGCCGCCAACCCGTTCTAGCCAGGACTGACACCGTTCAGCCCGCGGACTCGTAGGATTCAGAGTCCTCTCCAGGACAAGTGCCGCGGGTGTGGCCGGGCAAACTGGCCGGCCCGCCCCGGCACCGCCCCGCAGCATCAGGTCTCCATGCGAACATTCGTGCTGCTCGTCCTGCTCGCGGCATCGCCGGTCCGCCGCGTGCTGTTCGTCGGTAACAGTCTCACCTACACCAACAATCTGCCGGCAGTCGTCCACGCGATCGCGGCGCAGGCGGGCGACGATGTCATCGTCGCCTCCGCCACCGGGCCGAACCTCGCGCTGATCGATCATCTCCACGGCGCCGGCGACGCGCTTGAGCGTCTCCGGAGCGCGAGGTGGGACTACGTCGTGCTCCAGCAGGGCCCGACCACCGTCCAGCTGTGCCGCGATTCGCTGATCGCCTGGACCCGCGCGTTCGATACCCTCGCGCGCGCGGCGGGCGCGCGGCCGGCCTTGCTGATGACGTGGCCGCGAGCCGGAGAGCCGGAGCTCTTCGACGCCGTCCGCGTGTCGTTCCAGGAGGCGGCGCGCGCGGTGGGGGGCGTGTTCATTCCGGCGGGAGAGGCGTGGCGGATCGCGCTGGCGGCCGATCCGGAGGTCCGGCTGTACGGGCCCGACGGGTTTCATCCATCAGCCGCGGGGACGTGGCTCACCGGCCTGGTGATTTTCGAGCGACTGTCGGGGCGGGATGCGCGGACACTGCCTCCCGTCGCCCCGATGGTGCCGGGCATGCCGGTGGAGACGATTCGCCTGCTGCAGCGCTCGGCGCACGAGGCCAACCAGCTCTACCCGGCCACGCCGGCGGCGCCGCCTGGCGGCGTTGCGCCGCCCGGCCGGACGGTCGAAGGACTCGATCGCTGTTGAGTGGGTCCAGCGTGGCTGGAGCGGCGGCCTAGCTCGCGGGCAGCCGCACTGCTTCGGCGTCCAGCTCAGCCGGGACCAGCCAGAAATCCGATCCGTCGAACCAGAAGAACGCCGATTGTCCCCAGCGCTCGGCCAGCTCCCGCGCCTCATTCCGCGGGAGCTCGACCGCGTACCCTTCCTCACAGTGACTGCCGTCCGGGGCGAGGCCGTCCACCCGCAGGTGGCGCAGCCCGCGGGTGGTCAGCTCCTGCTGCTCGCGACGCAGGCGAGCCTCGTTCTCCGCCGTGGGGACTTTCCGGCCGTGCGGATTGTACGGCGTCACCACGGCGAACCTGCCGGCAGGCATCAGCGCGGCCAGCTGTTCCCGGTCGGCGGGCACGAGCGGTTCGGCGAGCCAGATGCGGAACGGCTCGCCGGTGCGGAACTCGAGCACCGCTTCCTTGTACGCCGGCCAGCTCGGATCCTGCGCGGCCGCACTGCGCGTCTGCCCTCCCGGCATCAGACTTCCCCGCCCTACCGCTCGAAGCGGCTCGTCAGCTCGATCCGGGCGGTCGATCCGGAAGGAACCACCACGTCGCGGTCCTTGGTTTCGACCGCGCGCTGGGCGCCGACCGCGCCGCCGAGCACGCCACCGATCACCGTCCCCTTGCTTCCGCCCAGCACGCGGCCGGCTACCGCGCCGACACCGGCACCGGCACCCACCTTGGCCACGTCATTGATGTTCGTCTTCCGCCCCACGAGGGTCCGGCCGACGTGGACGGTGCCGTCCAGCGGATAGCTCTTCCCGTTGATCTCGACGCTCTGCACCGCGAGGGCGAGGGTGCCGGTCTCATCGCTCTTGTTCTCCGACTCGTGGAGAGCGGTGATCCGAAGGTGCACCGTCGAGCCGGCCGGAATCACCACGCGACCCGAGCCGTCCTTCACGTCGGAGGCGACGGTGGCGGTGAGCGTCTCGCCGGCCTTGTTGGTCGCGGACGAGATGCGGCTGTTGGTCGTCGCCTTGATGGTGGTGCCGGCGGCGAGCGAGCGCCCGCTGCCGCTGCGATCGGAGGAAGTCCGGGATCCGCTCGAGCTGCCGCCGGACCCGTCGGCCCGATCGCCCAGGGCATGAGTGCTGTCGCCCTGGACCAGGCTCAGGTCGCGGCCGAGACTGTCAGTCGCCGCGCCGCTTCGGTCACCTCCGCTGCAGCCGATGAGTGCGATGACGCCAATCGATGCCAGGGTCAGTCTCAACATGGGTCGTTCCTCGGTGATCGGGTGAATGCTGCGCCGGTATATAGCTCATGAGGCGCCGGAAGTCGGTGTCCTCCGCCACACGGGTTGCGGTCGGCTACCGGCAGGCCAATCTTGGGTCACTCCTCACCAGCCGGGGTCAGCGATGCGCTTCCCCTCCGTGACCGCGCTCACCGAGCGCGCCTGGATCGTGGCACTGCGGTTCCCCTGGACCCTGGCCGCCGCGGCGCTCGCGGCCGCCGCCGCCTGCGTGGCGGTAGACGGCACCAATGATCGCGCCGATCAGTGGGGCCGGATCGCGATGACGCTGATGCTCGCGGTCCCGCTCTCGGCCGCGGTCACACTCGCCGGGGAGCGCCGGGCGTGGTCCCGGGTTTCCGGGGTCGCGCTGCAACTCGCGGGACTCGCCGTCCTGGCCCTCTTCTACGCCGGGTGGCCCGGACCGCGCGAGCAGTGGGAGATGCTGCGCTACCTCCAGCTCAGCGCGGCGCTCCACCTGCTCGTGGCGGTGCTCCCCTTCATCCGCGGGCCCGAGACCAGCGCCTTCTGGGAGTACAACCGCCAGCTCTTCCTCGCCTTCCTCAGGGCGGCGGTCTTCTCCGCCGTCCTCTTCGTCGGCCTGGCCATCGCCCTCGCCGCGCTGGACAAGCTCTTCGGGGTGAACGTGCCGAGCCGGCTCTACGGGCGCCTCTGGGTTGTGATCGCCCTCCTCGGCAATACCTGGATCTTCCTGGCCGCGTTGCCGGAGGACGTCGCGATGAGAGAGGGGGCGACAGACTACCCGCGCGCCCTCAAGATCTTCACGCAGTACATCCTGACCCCGCTGGTCGGCGTCTACCTGGTGATACTGACGGCGTATCTCGCGAAGATCGTGGTGACGCGGCAGTGGCCCAGCGGATGGATCGGCTGGCTGGTGGGAAGTGTGGCGGTGAGCGGGATCCTCGGCTTCCTCCTCGTGGATCCGCTCCGGCGCGCGCGGGATGAGCGATGGATCGGAATCTACGCGCGATGGCTCTTCATCGGCCTCATGCCGGCGGCCGTCATGCTGCTCCTGGCCCTGGGCAAGCGCGTCGGCCCCTACGGGCTGACGGAGCTGCGCGTCATCGCGCTGGCGCTGGGGGTCTGGCTCTTCACCGTGGCAGTCGTCTACACCGTCCGGCCCGCGAGCGGGATCCGCCTCATTCCGCTCTCGCTCGCCGCCGTCCTGGCCGTGCTGATGGCGGGGCCGATGAGTGCCACCCGGCTCTCGGTCCGGAGCCAGGCGCACCGGCTGAGCCGCCTGCTGGCCGAATTCGGGAGCGGCACGCCGCGGGACGCGAAGCCGGAGATCAGGCAGGAGCTGAGCGGAGCGACGCGCTACCTGGTCGAGCGCCATGCGACCGGCCCGCTCGAGCGGGCGTTCGGGGTTCGCGTCGCGGCCGACACCGGGCGCCTTGCCGGCCGAGCCGACTCGACGGCGGCGCAGCTGCTCGCCCGGAAGTCGATCGCCTATCTCCCGGCGGAGCAGTCGCGCCGCTACCGCGCCCTCTCGCGGCCGCGCGGCGTGCCGGTCGCGACGGCCGGCTATCAGTGGCTGGTCGAGATGGACGCCGGCGACACGGGGACGGTGATGGTGGGAGGGGACTCACTGCACTACGGGACCGACTCGACCCGGACCGTTCTCACCGTGACGGGCCGGGGCGGCGACACGCTCCGGTTCGAGCTCGCTGCCGCAGCCCGCGCCGTCGCGCGCCGGAGCGGCGCGCCACCAGTGTGGACCGCGGAGCCGTTCGTCGTCGCCGCGGAGGGCACCCGCTTCCGCGGACTGCTCGCCCTCCAGTCGGTCTACGGCGCCGACGACGGCAAGATCTCCGGCTGGTCGGCTCAGCTGCTCCTGGCGCTCCGGTAGAGCGCCGGCAGATCCTTCTTCAGGTGCTCGACCTTGGGCGCGTCGTTGTAGACGATGTACGGCGCGTCGGGATGCCGCGTAGCGTAGTCCTGATGGTACGCCTCGGCGAGATAGAATCCGCTCAGCGGCTTCACCTCGGTCACGATCGGCTTCCGGAAGGTGTGCGCCCGCGTGAGCTGGGCGATGTACGCCTCGGCGGTCCGCTTCTGCGCCTCGCTGGTGTACCAGATCGCCGAGCGGTACTGCGGCCCGTGATCGGGGCCCTGGTAGTTCAGCTGGGTCGGGTCGTGCGCCACCGAGAAGAAGACCTGCAGCAGCTGGGCGTAGCTCACCTCTGACGGATCGAAGACGACCCGCACCGACTCCGCGTGACCGGTGTCGCCGGTGCTCACGGCCTCGTAGTTCGCCGTCGCCGCCACACCGCCGGCGTATCCCGACTCCGCGTGCTTCACCCCCTTCACGTGCTCGAACACCGCCTCGACTCCCCAGAAGCAGCCGCCGGAGAACACCGCCACCTCCTCCGGCCCGCCGCTCGCGAGTCCGGGGCGCGGGATGAAGAGCGCCAGCGCCCCGACCATCCCCAGTCCAGCCATGATGCCACCGCGGTTCAGCCTGATCATTTCCCGGTTCCTCCCGTGGCGAACAGCCGTTCGTACTGCGCGTAGCCCGCTTCACGGAGCTTCGAGGCGGGAATGAACCGCAGGGCCGCGGAATTCATGCAGTACCTGAGCCCCGTCGGCTTGGGCCCGTCGGTGAAGACGTGGCCGAGGTGCGAGTTGGCGTGAGCCGAGCGGACCTCGGTGCGGTCCTCGATCAGCTGGTGATCGGCTCTGGTCGCGATGTTCTTCGGCTCGAGCGGCCGGGTGAAGCTGGGCCATCCGGTGCCGGAGTCGTACTTGTCGGTCGAGCTGAAGAGCGGCTCGCCGGAGACGATGTCCACGTAGATCCCCGCCTCGTGATTGTTCCAGAACTCATTCTGGAACGGCGGCTCGGTCGCGTCCTGCTGCGTCACCTCGTACTGGATCGGGGTGAGCCGGCGCCGGAGCGCGGCATCGTCGGGCCGTGGGGCGCGCGCCTGACCGCTCGCGTCGCAGCCGAGGAGGGTGAGCACGGCGCCGAGCGCCAGCGCGGCGCGGGGCAGAATCCGCTGTTTCATGATGGTCGTCTCGCTTCCGGGGGTCGCCGGGTCATGTGATCGTCTCCCTGTATACGCACGCCGATCCCGATCGGTTCTCCGGGGCCACGGTCAGAGCATCAGATGGGCGAGCATCCGGCCCGGCGGGGGATTCCCGGCTCCGGAGACGTCTTCCACGCTGAGTGCCGCACCCATCACGCGGCCGCCGGTCTTCGGCATGCCGACGGTGAAGAACGCCGGATGCGGGCTCCGCAGATCGAGCTGCACCCCGCGCACCATTCCGTCCTCTGCCACGAACCAGAACTGATACATCTCGCCCTGGGGCGCTGGCGGCAGGCCGTGCACCACGACGTTCCACCGATGGGTTCTCTCGTCGGCGAAGATCATCATGCCGCCCTGGTGGCCATCCATCGTGATGCTGGCCTGGAGCACGCGGCTGGCCTGGCGCGTGATGGAGAGGGTGTCGGTGACCGCCGCGAGCTCGCGACTTCGCGCATCGAGAGCCGCCGCGAGCCGTGCAACCCGCTGCTGCGAGACCACCCAGATCGCCGCGGCGAACAGAATCGACGCCGCGATCGCCCAGGGAGCCGCCCGGCGCGCCAGCCGCGTGCGGCGCGGCTCGACGATCCCGTCGAAGATGCGCCGGGCGAGGCCGGGGCGGAGGGTCGCCGGGGGGACGCCCATCGGCAGCCAGGCCAGGTCCCGTTCGACCGCGGCCACCTCGCGCCGGCACTCCTCGCAGCCGCGGAGGTGCTCGGTGAAGAGCCGCTCCTCCACCGGCTCGAGCGTGCGGGTCGCGAAGGCCGTGCGGTGCTCGACGAACCAGTCGTGTGGGGTCATGCGTCCTCCGTCATGGGACCCATCCCTTCAGCGGGGCCAGGGTGCCGCGAAGCTTGTCGAATGCGAGCCGGAGCCGGGTCTTCACCGTTCCGATCGGAATGCCGAGCTGACCCGCCACCTCGGAGTGGGTGAGCCCGCCGAAGTAGGCGAGCTCGACCGCGGCTCGCTGGTCGGGAGGAAGCGCCCGGAGCGCGCCGTGCACCGACTCGTGCACGTGCCACCCGGGGTGGGCCGCCTCGTTGGGCTCGACCGGCGCCACCTCCGGGTCCGGCAGGGCACCGAAGGCGAGCGCGCGCGTCGCCCGCCGGCGCCAGCTCGCGCGGCGGCGCAGGCGATCGATCGCGCGGTTCCGGGTGATCCGCAGGAGCCACGGCATCAGCATCGCGTCGTCCTCGGCGAGGAGCTCGATGCGGTTCCAGGCGGTGAGCAGCGCGTCGGAGACGACCTCTTCGGCCTCGTCGGCATCGTGCAGGACACGCTCCGCGACGCCCAGGAGCCATGGCGTCGCCAGCTCGATCAGCTCGGCCAGCGCGAGCTCGTCGCGGGCGATGAGCCGCCGCCGGAGGGCAGCGTCACGCTCGCTGCGGCTGAGGTCCCGCAGGCGCGGAGGGTCGGCCCCCCGCGCCGCGGAATGCCGGCCTGGCGTCATCTGGGCGAATGCTTCATCGAGTCGGCCTTTGCGCGCTTCATCGTGCCGCGCTTTTTGCTGCCGGTGCTGGCGCTGGCGCCGGTGCCCATTGTGCCGTGGTCCATGGCGCCGCGGCCCATTCCGTCCGCCGCCATCGCGCCGTGCGCGCCGACGGAATCGCGGCCCATCGCTGCAGTGGGTGCCGCCGAATCGTGCGCCATCGCGCTCGGCGCCATGGCGCTGCCCGCCATCGCCGAGTGCGCGGGCGGGGACTGGGACATCGCGCCGGCCGCGCTCTGGGCGGCGGCAGGGATCGCGGCGATGCCGCTGAGAATAGCTGCAAGGGCGGCGGTGCGGTGCCAGCGGAGGTGATGCATGTGAAGCTCCCGGTCGAAGGACGGTCCAAAGTGGTTGACTACCTCAGGACGCACCCCGCCCCCGGACCGGTTCTCCCGGCGGCGGTCGCGGCCAACGCCCCGCGCCGTCAGTCCGTATAGCTTCGACCACCCCAAAGGCCGACTTCGCATGATGATGACGTTGCGCTTCCGCGGCGGATCGATCGCCTGCGCCATTCTGCTGGCGACCGCCGCACCCGCCGCCCTGCACGCCCAGGTCGGCGCGACCACCGACATCATCACGGGCGTCGTCACCGACTCCGCCGGCCGGCCGCTGGCCGAGGCATCGGTGGAGGCGCTGTCGCTGGAAACGCAGATCACCCGCCGTCAGTTCACCGACCAGCGCGGCCGGTACACGATCGTCTTTCCCGACGGCGGCGGGCAGTATCGCATGACCGCGCGCCTCATCGGGATGGCCCCGCATACCGCCACCGTGATGCGGCAGGCCGACGAGGACCGTCTGGTGTGGAATGTGAAGCTCGGGACGTCGATCATCGAGCTCGAGGCGGTGACGATCCGCGGAGCGCGCCGGCCGGTGCGGGCGCCCGACCTCCCGACGCCGGGCTCGACCGAGCGGGTGATCACGCCGGACAATGTCGCGCGGCTCCCGATCGACGCGAACGACCTCACCGCGCTGGTGGCGCTGGTGCCCGGCGTCGTGGCGCTCGGGGGAACCGACAGCACCGCCGCCGCCTTCTCGGTCGCCGGCCAGCGGGCCGACGCCAACGCGGTGACGCTGGACGGTCTCCTGTTCGGATCGGGGTCGGTGCCCCAGGATGCGATCAGGGCGACGCGCGTCGTCACCAGCACGTACGATGTGGCCCGCGGCCAGTTCAGCGGCGGTCTCGTCGCCTCGACCACGCGGAGCGGCACCAACGTGGTCCAGGGCTCGGCCAACTACTCGCTCCGCGACAACGGACTCACGCTCGACGGCGGCGATTCCCCCTTCACCAGCGGCTTCACGCAGAATCTGCTGAGCGGGGGTCTCGGCGGCCCGGTGATCAGCAACCGGCTCCTCGTCTTCGGCTCCCTTCAGGCGACGCTCCGCACCGACGCCCAGCCCACCCTTCTCGACGCGACGGCGACCGACCTCGAGCGCCTCGGCGTCGCGCCCGACTCGGTCGCGCGACTGATCTCGATCCTGCAGAGCAAGGGCGTGACCTCCGCGTCGGCAGTGTTTCCCAGCAGCCGAAAGAGCAACAACTACTCGGCGCTCCTCCGGTTCGACTACCTGCTGTCGGATGCGCATACCCTCACCCTGCGCGGCGACTGGCGGGGCTCGAGCCAGGATCCGTCGCGCGTCGGATCGCTGTCGCTGCCGCAGACCGGCGGCACCCTCGACACCGACGGCGGTGGCGGGATGCTGACGCTCACGTCGCGCTTCGGGATTCATTTCATCAACGAGGCGCGGGCCTATCTGACGAGCTCGAGCCGGGATGGCGACGCCTTCACCCTGCTGCCGGCGGGACGGGTGCAGGTCGCGTCGCGGCTGGCGGACGGAACGGCCGGCATCAGCTCGCTCGCGTTCGGCGGCAGCACCGGCTTCCCGCAGCGGAACCGCACCCGCGGGCTTCAGACCGGCGACGAGCTCTCATGGCTTCCCGGCACCGGCGTGCACCGCCTCAAGCTCGGCCTGATGTACAACACGCAGCGATCGAGCGACATCGCCTCGAGCAACCAGCTGGGGTCGTTTCAGTTCAATTCGCTCGCGGACCTGGAGGCCGGCCGGCCGGCGAGCTTCCAGCGGACCCTCGCGCCGCAGGCGCGGAACGCGACGGGCATCGACTACGCCTTCTACCTCGGCGACACCTGGCGGCTGGCCCGGGCCTTCCAGCTCACCTACGGACTCCGGGGCGAGGGCTCCGACTTCCGGAATCCCCCGGCCTACAACCCCGCAATCGACGCCTCGTTCGGCCGCCGCACCGACGCGCTGCCGACCGAGAAGCACCTGAGCCCCCGCGCCGGCTTCAGCTGGACCCTCGCCCAGGCCGAAGGGGAGCCGCCGAAGTGGATCGTGCGCGGCGGAGGCGGGGAGTTCCGGAGCCCGATGCCGCTCTCGCTCGCATCGTTCGCGCAGTCGTCCACCGGTCTGGTCAACTCGGAATCGCAGTTCTTCTGCGTCGGCGATGGCGCGCCGACGCCGGACTGGGCGGCCTACGCCGCGGACCCGTCGTCGATTCCGGACGGCTGTGTGGCGGGCGGCCCGGCCGTGGCGACGACCGCTCCGAACGCCCTCGTCTTCGCGGACGGCTTCAAGGCGCCGCGCTCCTGGCGCACCTCGCTCGGCGTCCAGCGCTCCGTCACCCAGCTGATCCGGATCTCGCTCGACGGCAGCTACGCGCGCGGCGTGAGCCAGACCGGCTTCACCGATCTCAACCTCGACGATACGCCGCGATTCTCCCTCTCCAGCGAGGGCGGGCGCCCGGTCTTCGTGGATCCCGGCCAGATCGATCCCGCGACCGGCGCCCTCGGCTTCACCAACTCGCGCGTGGACCCCGCGTTCGGCCAGGTGATCGAGGCCAACTCGGGCCTGGGCTCGACCTCGAAGCAGGTGACGGCGTCGATCGGCGGTATCACACGGAAAGGCGTGATCTTCAACGCATCGTACACCTTCTCCCGCGCGCGCGATCAGCTCTCGAGCAGCGGCTTTGGAACACAGGGCTTCGGCTCCGCCACCACCGCCGGCAACCCGAACATCCCGGAATGGGCGACGAGCGATCTGGAGCGCCGACACTCGTTCCTCACCACCATGACCTGGCCCATCGGCCGTTCGCTCGAGATCACCACGATCGCGCGCGTCACCTCCGGCACCCCGTTCACCCCGCGGGTCGGTTCTGACATCAACGGCGACGGGCTCCGGAACGATCGCGCGTTCATCTTCTCGAGCGCGGCCGACCCCGGCGTGGCGGCCGCGATGGAACGACTCCTCGCCTCGGCGCCCGGCCGGGTGCGAAGCTGTCTCGCCGCTCAGGTCGGCACGATTGCCGGGCGGAACAGCTGCACCGGGCCGTGGCAGGGCTCGTTCGACCTGCAGCTCAACTACCGGCCCACGATCCTCGGACTTCGCCGCCAGCTCATGATTTCGCTGGTGACAGTGAATCTCCTCCGCGGCATGGATGACCTGCTGCACGGTTCGGCCAACGCGCACGGCTGGGGGCTGAACGCGCGGCCCGATCCGACGCTCCTCTATGTCACCGGCTTCGACTCGACGACGCGCAACTTCAACTATGCCGTCAATGAGCGGTTCGGGGCGACCGGCGGCGGCGCCACCGCCGTCCGCTCGCCGTTCCAGGTCGGCATCCAGGCCCGGCTCACCATCGGGCCCGACCGCACGCGGCAGGCGCTCGAAGGGCTCCGGCGGGGAGCGCCGGGCGCCGAAGGGCTGGTGAACCGGATGGCGTCGTTCCTGCCCAACCCGGCCGACTCGGTGCTCGCGCTCCGGGCTTCGCTTGCGCTCCCTACGGAGCAGCAGGCGAAGCTCCGCGTGCTCGCCGACTCGGTGACCGCGGAGCACAAGGTGCTCGCGGCAGCGATTCAGGCGGAGGTGACGAAGGCGGGACCGAACCCCGACCCCGCGCGGCTGTTCGCGGCGCTCCGGCCCACGCTGCAGAGCGCGCAGGCCGGCGTCCGAAAGGCGATCGCCGACGTGCAGGCGGTGCTGACGGCGGAGCAGTGGGCGAAGGTGCCCGAGCGGATCAGGACGCCGCGTGGGCGCGGAGCGGGCGGTCCGGGTGGCGGGGGACGGGGCTTCGAGGGGGGCGGCGAGCGGCCGTTCTGATCAGGCCGGCGGGATGAACACCGTCAGGGCGGCCGGCCGCACGCGGTAGCTGAGCGGGTCGCGTTCCTCCAGCACTTCGCCGTCGAGGGCGACCTGCATTCTGGTGCGGCGGGTCTCGACCTGGGCCTCGAGCACCGACAGCATCTCGAGCTCCTGGATCCGGCGGGCGCGACCGATCAGCACCGACCACACGAGCCAGAGGAGACTTCTCCGCCCGCTCGCGTTCATCATGTAGACCGCAAGCCGGCCGTCGGTGAGGGAGTCGCGCGTGCCGGCGGTGAGCCCCTCCATCCGGTACTCGTTGTTTCCCACGAACACGAACGGTGTCCGCCGGACGATCGTCTCCCCGTCCGCCACGATGCGCACCGCCATGAACGAGTGCCGGCGGAGCACCGTGAGGAGCGCCCAGAACGCCGCGATCCACTTCGAGCGGCCGCGCTCGCGGTAACGCTCGCGAAGTCGGAGCAGCCGCGGATACACGCCGATGCTCGAGTTGTTGAGGAAGACGTGGCCACTGACTTCGCCCACGTCGACCTTCCTGGTCCGGCCCGCCAGGATGACGCCCACCGCGCCTTCCAGATCGAGTGGAATCCCCAGATCCTTGGCGAAGTGGTTCAGCGTGCCGAGCGGGAGGACGCCGAAGGGGATGTCACTGCCGGCGAGCTCTGCGGCGACGGCGTTGATGGTCCCGTCTCCGCCGCCGGCGACGACCGCTTCCGGGCGCGCGCGTGCGGCGTCACGCGCGAGCGACCGAAGCCGGTCCCCGGACTCGACGAGCTCGATCTGCGCCTCGCGACCCGCCTCGCCGAAGAGCCGCTCGATGGTCCGGGCTGCCTCCGCGGCCGACCCGCTGCCGGACGCGGCGTTCAGGAGGACGGTGACCGCCATTACGCGAGCCCGTGCTTGATGCGGTGAGCGACCCGGTCCCCGAACGCGACGATCACGACCCACACGAACCCGGCTCCCCACCCCGCTACCACATCGCTCGGATAGTGCACACCCAGGTAGATACGGGACAGCCCGATGAGAAAGCTGGCCCCGATGGCGAGGGTCCAGATCGTGGTCCGCAGGCTCGTCCGCTCGAGCCGCGGTGACACGAGCGCTGCGAGCACCGTGAAGAAGCAGAAGCCGAACATCGCGTGGCCGCTCGGGAAGCTGTACGAGGTGGGCAGCGGATACCCGAAAAACGGCGTGGGCCTGGCGCGGGCGAAGCTGAACTTGAGTGCGCTGTCGAGGAGTGCCGCGCCGACGAGAGTGAGCGGCAGCAGGGCCGCCGCGCGCTGCCATCCGCGGTGGTAGAACCAGAACGCGATGAGCGCGCCGAGGGGTGCGAGCGCCGTGGGACCTCCGAAGAAGCTGATGGCGCGCATGAGCCGCGTCATGCCGCTGCCGGCCAGCAGGTGCACGCCGTTCCGGACGGCATCATCGAAGTGCACCGTCTCGCCTTCGAGCATCTCGTGCGCCATCCAGGAGAGCAGGGCCAGCACGATGAGGGCGGCGATGATCCCCGCGAGCAGCGTCAGGCCGACGAAGCGCTTCGAGCGGGCCTCGGCCTCAGGCTGCGGCGTCGTCAGCTCGGGATCGGGCTGGGTGCTCATCGGCCGGGGCGGGACGGGTCCCGCCGGCAGGTGCAGCTTGGTATATTCGCGCTCCGCGTTCGCCCGGTGGGCGGACTCGCAAAAACCGACTCAGGACCGTGATGCGAATGATTCAGACCAACGCAGGGGCCAGGCGGCAGGCCCGTTTCCTTCCGGACCAGGTCATCGTCCCCACCGGCGTCAGCACGTCGGAATGGTACGACATCTGTGCCGGGCGGCGCCGTGACGACCGTCGCGCCGGAATGGTGCTCCTGAACCTTGGCAGCCAGCGGATGCTGGTTCCGGACAACTGTCTGGAGTTCCGGAACGCACCCGCCGGTGTCCCGTCGCTGGTCGCCCGGGCGGCCACGGCGACCGCATCGGTGATGACCCGCCCGAAGCTGGCCCTGGCGGCGTCGGTCTGCATGGCGGTCTTCGCCATCGGCAGTCTGGCCGCCGGCGGCTTCGCCATGGAGCGCTAGAGCCCCCGGAGCAGCGCCATCATCTCGAGCGCGTTGGTGGTGCCGTAGTTGGCGTAGCAGTTGTTGAGAATCACGTGCGTCCGCTGCACCTGCCGCGCCGCGTCGGCGAGTCCGGGCAGCCATCCCGTCAGCTCCTCCCGGTCGTACAGGTAACGGTAGCGTTCGGCCGCCGACACGCTCGGCGCCTCCCACCGGTCGACCCGGCGGCCGTGCAGCCGGAGCACCGCCAGCCGCTTCGACGTCACCGCCGGCTCGGGCGGAACACTGCTCTCCATTCCCTGCGGCCCATCCACCATCACGTGGGGCAGATCGTGCTCCGCCAGAAACTCGAGGGTGCGCTCACGCGTCCGGCCGGTGAGCCAGCGGTGATTGCGGAACTCGACCGCCACGCCATAGTCCCCGAGCCGTCGCTTCGCATCGAGCACCTCGGCCACGCTCTCCCGGCTGGGCAGGAACCATCGGGGATACTGCAGCAGCACCGCGCCGAGTTTCCCGGCTGCGTGCAACGGCTCCAGTGCGTCGGTGTACCAGTTCCATACGGCGTCGTACAGTTCGGCCGGGAGATCCTTGCCGTAGATGCGCTGCTTCTCCCGCAACGGCTCGGGAAGCGCGTCGCGCAGCGCCTTCGGCAGCCGGCTCGCCTCGCTCGGCTGGCCGGTCATGAGGGCGTTGGCCTTCAGATTGAAGGTGAATTCGGGCGGCGTGCGCTCCACCCACAGCTCCGCTGAACGGCGGCTGGGAAGGGCGTAATAGCAGGAGTCGACCTCGACGAGGGGAAACCGCTGAGCGTAATAGCGGAGGCGGTCTTCGGCGGAGGTGGCGTGGCCCGGGTAGAACACTCCCGGTGCGATGAGGGTCGGGTCGGTCCAGCCCGCAGTGCCGACCGACACCGTACCGCCACCGGGAAGCGGGATCGCCCGGGCCTCGCCGACGGGGACCGCGTCGGCCCGCGCGCGGGCGGCGTCGGCGCCGGGATCGTGCGGGTTCACCTACGGAATGGCGCGGACGCTGTCCACGTAGTAGTCGGTCGTGCCGAAGCAGGTCGTGGGGACGCCGCGATGCTCGGTATAGTGCAGGACGACCTTCTGGCCGAGGTGCTCGTTGAGCTTGCGCGCCACCGCCTTGTTGCGGACGCTGAAGGTCCAGATCGTCGGCGCGACGCCCGGCACCGTAGACATCGCGAGCTCGCCCTCGTACGTCTTACAGACCCAGCCGCGGCGGGAGAACTTCTGGAGGTATCCCGACCGGTCGCCGTCGGAGTACGACCAGTTGAGCACGACCACGGTGTAGAGACCGAGGACGAGGATCGGCGAGAGCAGGACCAGCGCGATGACGAGCGGGAGCTTCGAGCGGTGGCGGCGCGGCGGCGGAGGCGCGGGGGCCTCGTCCTGCTCGGGGCTGGTCATACCGATAGAATAACGCGATTTCGGAGGGGTGTCACATGGAAGTGGTCCGACTGGCGGCCCTGGCCCTGGTGCTGGGGATGGGACATGCGCCCTGGCCGTTCACGGTGGGCGAGACGCTCGAGTACGATGCCCGCATCGGAATGCTGCCGGCGGGAACGGCGAGCATCAGCGTCGAGCGGGAGGCTGCGGTGCGCGGGCAGCCGGTGTTCGTCTTCACGATGAGCGGCGCCGGCGGGCCGCCGGGGCTTCGGACGGCGTACGCGATGACGTCGTGGACCGGCACCGACCCGTTCACCTCGCGCCGCTTCGACCGGCGCGTCACCCTCGCGGGGCGCACCGAAGAGCACCGGTTCGAGATCGTCCCCGACTCGCTTCGCTATCGCGAGGCCGGCGCGGGACCGGACTGGGTGACACCCGCAGCCCCGCTGGATGAGCTGGCCCTGCTCTACTATCTGCGCACGCTGCCGCTCCGCCCCGGCGATGCGCGCGCCCTCCGCGGCTATTTCCGGAACGGCTACAACCCGGTCATGCTGACGGTCACCGGACGTGAAATGGTGACGCTGGGGAACGGGAGCAGTGTGCCCTGCCTCGTCCTCCGCATCACCGCGGCACGGACGACGAGCCGGGTCTGGCTCACCGACGATGCCCGGCGGCTGCCTGCCCGGCTCGACCTGCCGCTGAGCTACGGCCGGGTGACGCTGATCCTGCGGCAGCCCGGGTAGGCTGCGCTTGACGGTGCCACCCTGCTCTGCTAGATACGCCGCATGATTCGGAGTGTTCTGGTCCCCATTCGGGCCGTGCTGTTCGCGGTCGTCGCTCTCGCCACGGCGGTCGTGCCGGCGGCGATGGCGGTGCCGGGGCACATGAACACGTCGGTGCATCACGGGGCACGCCATGCGCCGCACGAACACTCCGCCCCCGAGCAGCCGGGCCATGCCCGCACCTGCTGCGACCTCTGCGTCGTCAGCTGCGGCTCCGCCGTCACGCCGATCGCCGGTGCCATCTGGCACGCGCGGCCGCTCCTCCCGGCGATCGTTCCATCGATCCCCGTCGTGGCGGGCCATTCCGCCGTTCCCCAGCCTTACCGCCAGCCGCTCGCCAACGGGCCCCCTTCGCTCCGCGCGTAGACCAGCCGTCTCCTGATCTGTCCGGACGCCGATGGCGTCCGCTCATTCCTGCGCGGAGTATTCAGTGTACCGATTTCTTGTCGTCGGCGGGGCCCTTCTGGCCGCGCCCCTGGCAGCCGTTGCCGCCCAGCAGCCGGTGGCGGCCGACTCGATCCATCAGCACGGCGATTCACTGCCGCGTCCCGTCGAATTGCCGGCCGTCACCGTGACCGCGGCACCGGTGCGCCGCGAGGATCCGTCGAGCTCGGTGAGCGTGCCGGCGACGATTCTCCAGCGCACGCCGGCGCTCAACCCCTACGACCTCGTCCGTCAGACCGCGGGCGTCGAGGTTCACGATCAGGGCCAGGGGCCTGGCTTCGCCTCGGACGTGTCGGTGCGCGGCTTCAGCTCCGACCACTCGACCGACGTCGCGCTCTGGATCGACGGCGTCCCCATCAACGAGCCCGTCAACGGGCACTCCGAGGGATACAGCGACTGGAGTCTGCTCTTCCCGCAGGCGGTGCAGAGCATCGACTTCTTCAAGGGCCCCACCAGCGCTGTCTACGGCAACTTCGCGCTCGCCGGCGCCGTCAACATCCGCACGCTGGAGCGGATGAACGGCACCAGCGCCTGGCTTTCGGGCGGAATGTACGGCCGCGGCGAAGGCACCGTCCTCACCGGCTTCGACCGGCCCGGCACCGGCGGCGTCTTCGGGCTCCGCGGCCTCCACGAGAGCGGCTGGCGTCCCAACAGCGACTACACACTGGGGCAGGGACACGCGCGCGTGGTGCGGGACCTGTCGAGCACCACCTCGGTGGACGCCGGCGTCGAGCTCTTCGCGACGGGCTGGAACTCGCCCGGCTTCCTCACTCGCGAGCAGTTCGACGCGCGCGACTACGACGTCGTCGCCGATCCGACCGACGGCGGATTCAAGCGCCGCGCGCAGGAGCGCGTCAGCATCCGGATCACGCCGTCGGGGAGCCCGCTGGTCTGGCGGAGCACCGTCTACGCGACCCAGGGCCGCTGGCAGCTCTTCCTCACGGTGCCGCCCGAGGGCGGCGAGGGAGAAGGCAGCGGCAGCCAGACCGAGGAGGAGCACCGCCGGTACGGCTTCGGCGCGACGAGTGCGCTCACCTGGTCGCTCCCCCGCGCGCAGATCACGCTCGGCGGGGAGGGGCGCTGGGACCACGCCGACTACCAGAACTACTTCACCACCGCCCGCTCCCGCGACTCGGCGCAGACGCTCACCGTGTCGCGGCAGGCGTCGGCCGCCTTGTTCGCGCAGTCGGTGACCGACCTCGGCCACCACGTGCGGGTGAGCATCGGGGGACGGCTCGACCACCTCGATACGCGGACCACCCCGGACGGCAACGCTGCGCTGAGCGATGCGAAGACGATCGCATCGCCCAAGGTGGGCGTCCTGTATCACCTGAAGCGCGTGGGCGACGTCTACGCCAACGTGTCGCGCGGCTTCCGCCAGGCCGACGGCGTCATCGAGGACCCGACGCTCCCGCTGATCACCGCGTGGGCGTACGAGACCGGCCTCAAGATCGACGCGCGGCAGCTGAACGCCGGCATCGCCTTCTTCCGGATGGACGTGAGCAACGAGCAGCCGTTTGATCCGATCACCCTCCAGGCCACCGACAACGGCGCCAGCCGGCGCCAGGGAATCGAGGCGGAGCTGCGCGCAAAGATCGGCCCCGGCGTGAGCCTCTCGGCGGACGCGACGCTGAACGACGCGAAGTACCGCCGGTTTCTCACCGAGGAGGGGGACACGCTGTTCGACGTTCGGGTCTACAACACCGCGAAGTATGTCGGATCGGCGGCGGTGGACGTGGCGCCGTCCGGCACCCGATGGCACCTCCGGCTCGCCACCAATGTCGTGGGGCCGTACAGCCCGTTCGACCAGCCGGGCGTGACGCTCCCGGCATACGCGCTCTTCCATGCGAGCGTGGGAACGTGGGTGGGGCCGGCGCAGCTCGAGGTCGGGGTGCGGAACCTGCTCAACCGTGCGTATCCGGAGCTTCAGGCGGGGGATTTCGTGGCGCCGGGCCAGCCGCGTTCGCTGGTGGGATCGGTGCGCTACATCTTCTGACGCGCGCGCCGGCCGCTCAGTAGCGGCCGAGGTAGTTGTCGATCTCCCACTGGCTGACCTGCAGGTTGTACTGCAGCACTTCCTCGCGCTTGGCCTCGAGGAAGCGCTCGGTCAGATGGGCCCCGAGGGCGTCCTTCACGACGTCGTCCTTCTCCAGCATCTCGAGCGCCTCGTGCAGATCGCGGGGCAGCTCGTCGATGCGGTACTTCCGGCGGTCGCGGTAGGTCATGCGGAAGATGTTGCGGTTGACCGGCTCGCGTGCCTCGAGCTTCCGTTCGACGCCGTCGAGCCCCGCCGCGAGCTGCACGGCGAGCGCGAGGTAGGGATTGCAGCTCGGGTCGGGCATGCGGAGCTCGCAGCGGGTGCCGGTTCCGCGGCGGTCGGGAATACGAATCAGGGGCGAGCGGTTGCGCATCGACCAGGCGACGTTGACCGGCGCCTCGTATCCGGGCACGAGCCGCTTGTAGCTGTTGATGAGCGGGTTGGTGATGGCGCAGAACCCGCGCGCGTGCTGGAGGAGTCCCTCGATGTAGCGCAGCGCGGTGGCCGAGAGCTGGTGCTCGGCCTCCGGATCGAAGAAGGCGTTGTCCTTCGGCCCGCGGAAGAGTGACTGGTGGGTGTGCATGCCGCTGCCGTTGATCCCCTGGATCGGCTTCGGCATGAACGACGCGAAGTACCCGTAGCGGCTGGCGACGTTCCGCACCACGAACTTGAACGTCGCCAGGTTGTCGGCCGTGGTGAGGGCGTCGGCATAGCGGAAATCGATCTCGTGCTGGCCCCGGGCCACCTCGTGGTGCGCGGTCTCGACCTCGAAGCCCATCAGCACCAGCTGCTCGACGATGACCCGGCGGATCTCCTCGCCCTTGTCGATCGGACCGAGGTCGAAGTAGGCGGCGTCGTCGTGGGTGACGGTGCTGGGCCCGCCGGCCGCGCTCCGCTCGAAGAGGAAGAACTCCGCCTCGCACCCCGCCATCATCGAGTAGCCCAGCTTCGCCGCGCGCGCGAGCTGCCGCTTGAGCGTGAGGCGCGGGCAGCCCGCGAACGGCTGCTCGTCCGGCGTGTAGATGTCGCAGAGGAGCCGCGCGATGCGGCCGCCCTCGTCGTCGTACGGCAGGATGCGGAAGGTGGCGAGATCGGGCTTGAGGAGCATGTCCGATTCCTCGATCCGGACGAAGCCCTCGATCGACGAGCCGTCGAACATGATCTCGCCGTCGAGCGCCTTGGCGAACTGGCTGCGTGGCAGCTCGACGTTCTTGTTGACGCCCAGGATGTCGGTAAACTGGAGTCGCAGGAAGTCCACCTGGTAGGCGGCGGCGAGCTCGAGGATGTCGGACCGGGAGGCGCCGGAGAGATCGGCGGGAAAATCGGCCAGCGGGCGCGTGGCCGGCAGAGAGGGCGGAGTCATGCGGCCGAATGTAGGCGGCGCGGAGGCGCCCCGTAAGGGCGTCCGCTACAGACTCTCGGCCAGCCTCCAGAGCTCGATCGGGCTGAACTCGTTGAAGCGGGAGACGATCTCCTGGTCGCTGTCGCCCACGAAGATCCAGGCGCTGGTGAGCCGGCGGGGGCCGTCCACGAAATGCAGCCGCCCGGTCAGGCAGGCCCGGCCCCGGACCCCGCCGAGCGGATCGACGCGGGTCTCGAGGTAC
This sequence comes from Bacillota bacterium, assembly GCA_050257015.1. Taxonomy (GTDB): domain Bacteria; phylum Gemmatimonadota; class Gemmatimonadetes; order Gemmatimonadales; family GWC2-71-9; genus JAICUF01. The sequence goes on from JBLMWC010000028.1 coordinate 25,216, forward strand.
ACGCTCCAGCTCCGGTCACTCCGGGCAAGGTCGCCCATGTGCCGTTCCGCCTGCGCCGAGAGCGAGGTGGACAGATGGCCGAAATGCTGCTGCTGGGGTTGTGCCATGGAGGTCTCCTGGCTGCCATGATGCTAACACCGCCCCCCCGGGGTCCGCCAGAGAACCCCCCGGTTTCCCGATCCCATTACATTTTTTGCATTCATCCAACCCCAGCCGGAGACGAGCGTGACCGAAGCGCAGGCCCGGACCTGCCCCTCCTGCGGCGCGGCCACGACGGGCGCCTTCTGCAGCGCCTGCGGCGCCCGTGTCGGCCCGCGTGCCTGCACCGCGTGCCAGGCCCCGCTCTCGCCTCAGGCCCGCTTCTGCCACCGCTGCGGCCAGCCGGCAACCGCCGCACGCGTTCCCGGCGCGGGGGTTCCCTCCTCCGAGCGCACCGCCTGGTACGTGGCGGCCGCCGCGGTGACCCTCCTGCTCGCGCTGATCGTGTTCAAGGTCGTGCGTGACCGGCCTGCAGCCGCCACCCCCGACATGGCCAATGCCGGCAACGCCGGACCGGGGGCGGTGCCCGGCACCGCCGACGCGGGCGGGGCCCTGCCCACCGGCCGCGCTCCCGACATCAGCAATCTCAGTCCCGCCGAGCGCTTCCTCCGCCTCAACAACCGGGTGATGGATGCCGCGGCCCGCGCCGACAGCGCCACCGTCGTCAACTTCACGCCCATGGCGCTCGGCGCGTATGCCCAGCTCGATTCCGTCACCAACGACGAGCGGTACCACGCCGCGGTGCTGCACGCCCAGGTGGGCCAGATCGCCGCGGCAGAGGCGCTGACCGACACGATGCTGCTCCGGTCGCCGGGGTACCTCCTGGCCTACGCCCTTCGCGGCGAGATCGCTGAGTTCCAGGGCGACAGCACGGCGCTCCGGAAGGCGTACGCCGATTTCCGCGCGCACGACGCCGCGGAGACGGCGGCGCGGCGCCCGGAGTATGCCGACCACGCCAACGTCATCGCCGAGTTCAGGAAGAAGGCCGGCAGCTAGCGGCCGCGGGCGGCCGCTTTCTTGACGCTCCGACTGGGCCGCCCCTAAGCTTCCCCAGCCTCCCGCCACGCCGGAGTTCCCCGTGACCCTGGCCGATGCGCCGCCGAGCGTGCTCGTGGTGGACGACGAGGAGTCCATCCACAGTCCCATCCGGCGCTACCTGCAGCAGCAGGGATATGCCGTCTCCAGTGCCATGCGGGGCGACGAGGCGCTCGAGCTCCTCGGGCGGCAGCCCGTCTCGTGCGTGCTGCTCGACGTGCAGCTGCCGGACGGCAGCGGCGTCGAGCTGGTGCCGCGGATCCTCGCGATGGACCCGGATGTCGCCATTCTCATGCTCACCGCGGCAGCCGATGCAACCACTGCGACGCTCTGCATGCAGCGGGGCGCCATGGACTACCTCACCAAGCCGGTGGACCTCGACGTGCTGGGGCGCGCGATCCGGCGGGCGCTCGGTGCGGAAGGACGCGCCCGCGGCACGCCGCGGGCCAGCCGTCTCCTCGAGCGGGAAGTGGCGGCGCGCTCCGCCGAGCTGCGGGAAGAGCGCGGCCGGCTCGAGCGCCTCTCGGTCGCGACGCTGGAGGCGCTGGTGAACGCGCTCGAAGCCAAGGATCCGTTTCTCCGCGGCCACTCGGCCCGCATCGCCGATCTCTCCGCCATGGTCGCGGCCGAGCTCGGCGCGGACGACGAGGAGATCGAGCGGGTCCGCACGGCGGGGCGCCTGCATGACATCGGAAAGATCGGAATCCGCGAGGACATCCTCAACAAGCAGGGGCCGCTCACCGACGAGGAATACGAGCACGTCAAGCGCCATGTCGTGGTCGGCTCGCAGATCCTGAGCCCGCTGGTGCATCTCCAGGAGATCATCGCCTACGTTCGCGGGCATCATGAGCGCTGGGACGGCGAGGGATACCCCGACGGCCTGGCCGGGACCGCCATCCCCTTCGGGGCGCGCATCATCGGCGCGGTGGAGATCTACGACGCGCTCACCACCTCACGGCCCTATCAGGAAAAGATGGATTCCCACTTCGCGGTCGAGCGACTCGGCGATCTCATCGGCAACATGATCGACCCCGAAGTGCACCATGCGCTGGCCGCTGTCGTGAACCGGCACCAGGTCCTCACCTTCGTGGATGAAGGCCAGGGCCGCGCGTGAGCGCGCTCACCGTCATCCTGATTGCGGCGGCCGCCATGGTCGCCCTGGGAGTCCTCGCCGTCGCGGCGTGGCTCTTCTACACCGCCTACCTCACCCGCCTCGAGCGGCGCCTCGCCGTCCGCAAGGGCGTATACCGCGACATGGTCGCCGGGCTCGCCGCAACCGAGCGCGAGCTGCTCCAGCCCGCCATTCTCCGCGCCGACACCCTCTACGATCTCGAGGCGCTCGAGGCGGTCCTCGAGGAGCAGGCGCGGAGCTCCACCACGCGGCCGGCGTGGCTCCTCGAGGCGTACGATCGTCTGGGGCTCGTGGACAAGTACATCGACCGGCTGCAGCACGCCCGGCAGTGGCGCGACCGTGCCTTCGCCGCCGAGCTGCTGGGCCGCGTCGGCAACGCGAAGGCGGTGCCGGTCCTGCTCGACACGGTGCAGGCCACTCGCACCGAGGACGCGGACGTGCGCGAGATCGCGCTCCGGGCGCTGGCCCGCATCGCCGACCCCCGCGCCGTCGGCCCCCTCCTCCAGGCGCTCCGCACCTCCGAGGTCTGGCTCGCGCCGCGCATCGCGGACATCCTGAGCCGCCACGGTGATCTGGTGGTCGATCCGCTGATCGAGGTCCTCCAGCAGCCCGGCCGCCAGCCCGCTCGCGCCTGGGCCGCGAACGTCCTGGGCGACGTCCGCGCCGCTCGCGCGTTTCCCGTCCTCGTGCGAAGTCTCGGCGATCTCGAGGACGAGGTCCGCGGGAAGGCGGCCAGCGCCCTCGGCCGCCTGGGCGACCGGCGCGCCGTGCCGTATCTCCTCGAGCATCTCCTCAGCGATCCCGCGCCGTTCGTGCGCGCGCGCATCGCGGGCGCGCTCGGGCAGTTCGGCGACGCCGACGTCATCGACCGGCTCGTTCGCGCGCTCGGTGATCCGGCCTGGTGGGTCCGCATGCGCAGCGTCGAGGCGCTGGAACAGATCGGCGAGGTCGCCGAGGGGCCGCTGCTGGTGGCACTCGACGACGCCGATCCCGAGATCCGGAGCCGCGCCGCCGTGGCGCTCGAGCGGCTCGGCGTTCCCGCCCGCCTGGTCGGGATGATCGAGCGCGGCGAGCGCGCCGACGAGGCGGGGTCGCTGCTCGTGAAGTTCGCCATCGCCGGTGCCCACGAGCTACTGGCCGAGCTGCTGCTGCACCCGTCGCCCCGAGTCCGGCTCGCGACGGTGATCGCCATCCGCCGCGCCGGCCGCCGCGATCTCGCCGCCGAGCTGACCGGCACCGCCACCGGCGACGCCGACGGCGCCATCCGCGCCGAGGCGTTCGAGGCGCTCCGCGTCCTCGGGCTGCGCGAGGCGGTGCCGGCCGCGCTCACCGGAATGGTGGACGCATCCGAGCCTGCCCGCACCGCCGCCATCCGGCTCATCGGCGAGCTGGGCGGGACTGAATCGATCCCCGGACTCCGGGCCCGCACCTCCGATCCCGAGCCCGCCGTGCGCGCCGCGGCCGCGCGTGCGCTCGGACTCCTCCGCGCGTCGACCGCCGCTCCCGACTTCCGCCGGCTGCTGCCGGACCCGTCGCCTGACGTACGGCAGGCCGCGGCCACCGCCATCGGGGAGGCCGGCGCGCGGCAGCTTGGGGATGATCTGGTGCCGCTGCTGGACGACGGCGAGCCCAGGGTCCGCACCGCCGCCGCCACCGCCCTTGGTCGCGTGGGGAACGTCGGCGCGGTCCCGGCGATGGTCCGCGCCTTCCGGGAGGCCGATCCCGCGCTTCGTGAGGCGATCGCCGGCTCGGTGGCGCAGCTCAAGCCGTCCGAAGTGCGCGCGCTCCTCGACATCCTCGTCGCGGGACACGACTCACCGAGCAGGATCGCCCTCATCCGGACCCTGCTGCAGCTTCGAGTCGAGGCTCCGCTGCCGCTCATCGGTCCCCTTGCGGGCGATCCCGATCCCGCCGTCCGCCGCGAGGCGGTCGCCGCCCTGGGCTCCCTCGGGAGCGGCGCCGCGCCGCTCGCGATCACGGCGCTCGACGACCCCGACGACGCGGTGCGGGCGAGCGCGGTGGACGCGACGCTGCGGCTGGGGCTCGCCGATCAGGGCGGGAAGCTGGTGCGGCTCCTGCAGCACGATCCGTCGCCGCGCGTGCGCGAGCGCGCGGCGCTGGCCATCGGCCTCCTCGAGGTCCCCGGCGGTGATACCGCGCTGCTGATGGCCGGCCGCGGCACGGACCAGCCGCCCGAGGTGCGGGCCGCGGCCGCACTCTCGCTGGGGGCGTTCGACGGCGGGAGCATGGTCGGCGAGATCGCGGCGATGGCGGACGAAGGGCCGGTGCGCGCGCTGATCCAGTCCCGCCTGCACGACGACGCCGAGTACCGCCTCCTCGCGCGGCGCCTGCGGCATTCGCGGAGTCTCGAGCTTCGGGCCCTCTCCGCGTCGACCCGGGAAGGGGTGGAGGAGGAGCTCGCCGAGGGCATGCGCAGCACACTCGATGCGCCCGAGCGCGTGCGGCTCGTCGCCGGGCTCAAGGCATTCCAGGGCGACCGGAGCCGCAACGCCCTGCTGGGAGTGCTCCGCGGCGACCCCAGCGCCGAGGTGCGCGCCGCGGCGCTCGCGGCGGTGACGCCGATGCTCTCGGGCGACGACCTCCTGGCCGCCGCGCGGCTCGCGGTCGCCGATCCGAGCCTGATGGTGCGCCAGCAGGGGATCGCGCTCCTGGACCGCGCGGATGCGTCGGAGACGATGCCGGCGATGCTTCGGGCGCTGCGGGCCGATGAGGACTCGTCGGTGCTCCAGGAGATCGCCACGCGCGCCGAGGCATCGTTCGACACCTTCGCCGGCGCGGCGCGCGATCTGATGGGCTCCGACCGCCACGCCGTCGTGCTGGCGCGCGTCATGGCGTCGATCCACCATCCCGACCTCACCCATCTCCTCCCGCCGCTCGGTCGGAGCCCCTCGCCGGTGGCACGCGGGGCGCTGGCGGAGCTCTGGATCGCGCGACCCGATCTGGTGGACGGCGACCTGCTCGAGGCGCTGGCCCGCGACCCGGTGACCGCCGTCCGGCGTCAGGCGGCGCGCGCCGCGGCGAGCGCGGGCCGCCACGACATCATCGCCTCGATGGTGGCGGACCCCGATACCGACACGCGGCGCGGCCTGGCGCTCCTCCTGGCCACCGCTCCCTCGGCCGACGCGCTCGACGAGCTGCGGGCCGACGCCGAGCCGCGCGTGCGCGCCGCGGCAGCGGTCGCGCGCCTGCTCCGCGGAGACGCCGACACCCTCCCGGCCGACATTCGGCGCGCGGAAGCGGCCGAGGCGGTGATGGACGCGGCCCCGCTCGCCGAGCTCCGCGAGACCGCGCGGAGCTCGACCGACGAGCGGAGGCGCCTGGCCGCGGGCCTCGCCCTCGCGATCGTCGGCGACCCGGTCGCGAGCGAGGTCGTCCGCTCCGATCCGATGCCGTACGTGCGCGGACGCGTCGCGGCGATGCTCGACTGGGGCAACGGCGGATGAATGCCTGGCTGCTGCACGCCGTCGTCAGCATCGGGCTCTTCATCCAGCCGTTCTTCCTGGTGTATTTCCTCCTCTACAACACGTACACGCTGATCCTCGTGGCGCTCTCCGCGGGACAGGTGCGGCGGCGGGTGGCCGGGCATTTCGTCGAGGACCTCGACCTGCTGGACACGAGCGGCTACACCAAGCCGCTCACGCTGGTGGTGCCGGCCTACAACGAGGAAGTCACGATCGTCGACAGCGTGATGAACCTCCTGCATTGCGACTATCCCCGCTTCGAGATCGTCGTGATCAACGACGGATCGACCGACCGCACCCTCGAGCGGCTGAAGACGGCGCTCAAGCTGCGCCGGAGCGACCTGCCCTACCGCGAGGCGATCGGGACGGCGCCGGTGCACGCCCTCTACGAGGCGTCGATCCCCCTGCCGGATGCCGTGGCCCACGTGATCGTGATCGACAAGGCGAACGCCGGCAAGGCCGACGCGCTGAACGCGGGGATCAACGCATCGACGGCGCCGTACTTCGTCTCGCTCGACGCCGACTCGATCCTCGACCAGCGGGCGCTCAAGGAGCTCATGCGCGTGGTGCAGGAGGACCCGCGGGTGGTCGCCGTCGGCGGGCAGGTCGCCATCGCCAACGGCTGCGTGATCCGCAACAACCGGGTCGTGAGCGTCGGCCTGCCGTCGGACGATCTCGCGCGGTTCCAGATGGTGGAGTACCTGCGCTCCTTCACCACCGGCCGCACCGGGCTCGACCGGATCGATTCCATCCTGATCCTGTCCGGCGTGTTCGCGGTATTCGAGAAGGAGACGGTGATCCGCGCGGGCGGCTATCTCACGCCGTTCGTGACCAGTCGCATCACGCAGGAGTACGTTGGGGCACGCACCGGCACGGTGTGCGAGGACATGGAGCTGGTCGTCCGCCTGCACCGCTTCGTGCGCGACAAGAAGCAGCAGAAGCGGATCGCCTTCCTGCCGCATCCGGTGGCGTGGACCGAAGTCCCCGAGAGCTTCGCGTCGCTCCG
>JBLMWC010000029.1:0-6513 GCA_050257015.1 Bacillota bacterium
GCGACGCCGACTTCGTTGATCCAGAGCTCCGGCGGCTTGTCCGGGTGCACGTAGTGCACCGCCGAGGCCATGCCGACGACGACCGTGGCGTCGATGGCGACGGCAAGATGGTGGCGCTGGTCGCCCAGGAATTCCCGCGTCCAGCGAGGGTCGATCGGCCGGTCGAACACGCCGGGCGCGACCCGGTCGAGGACCGATGCGTCGCGTGGCAGCAGGATTCGGATCTCAGGCATCATCGGGCCCGTTGTCTCGCCTCAGGCGCCGTGCATCGCCTCGGCTCGTTTCGCGATCCCCTGCAGGTGCCTCCGTACCATGATCCCGTGGGCGAGCGGGCCGAGTCGCCTCGCAATTCCCTCGGGCAGACCGAATGGCCGGTAGGGGCCCCGCACGCGTCCGCGCTCGATGAGGCGCGTGCGACCCGAGCCCTGCGCCTCCAGCACGATCGCCCACGTGACGATCGGCTCAGCGCCCGGCGCGGGAACCCAGCCGAGCACGAGGGATGACCCGGGGTCGAGCTGCAGCAACACGAACGCATCGACCGCGCCCGGCAACGCGGGGAATACGCTGCCCGGCGCTACGTGCTGCAGCTCGGGCATGATGCGGTCGGCGCTCCGGTGACCCCGGTTGTCGATGACGTCGTAGCTGTACCACCCGCCTCGACCGGCGCCCATCTGCACCAGCCAGGGCCATACGCGTGCCGGAGGGCGCTCGATCGTGATCGCGTGCGTGAACGAGCCGATCGGAGCGTGGATCAGCGCGTCACCCGCTAACGGCCTGGTCCGCTCCTCACGCTCGGCTCGAACAGACCTTCCGAACATGGCTCACCTCATCTGGTCCGGATGAGGGATTCGCATCAGCTGCGAGGGGGCACCCTCGTCGGCTGCACGCAGCGATCAGGCGGAACCGGCTGCCGCCGGTCGCAACGTGTTCAGCAACGCGTATCCCTCGGGCCACGCGCCGAAGCCACTGGCCGCATTGATGTGCCCCCTGTTCGCGAGCGCGACGAATCGGCTGCCCCAGGCCGATGCATACTGCTGCGCGCGATCCAGGGTGATGTAGGGGTCGTCCGAGCTTGCCACGACGATCGACGCGAATGGGAAACGCATGAGCGGGACCGGGCCGAAGCCGACGGGGCCGACCGGATAGTGCGGCCCTTCCGGGTCGCTCGGGGCCACGAGCAACGCGCCGTGTACCCGGCCCAACTGGACCGTCGATGCGGCAGCCACCCAGTGGGCAACCAGCGCACAGGCCGAGCTGTGTGCGGCGAGCACGACGGGAGCAGGCTGGCGCCCGACCACCTCATCGAGCCGGGCGCGCCACGCGGCGCATCGCGGGGCATCCCACTCGTCCTGGTGCACCCGCATGCAGCCGGGATCCTGTCGCTCCCAGTGGCTCTGCCAGTGGTCGGGACCGGAGCTGCCGAGACCAGGCAGGATGAGGACCGGCATCGCGCGCGTCGTCATGGTCGATCGTATCCCGAGCGGAGGTGCTGGGCGAACCTCATCTCAATCGAATGGCTGGAAAGAAAGGAAGGCGGCTTATCACGGCGGGAAACAGCAAGGCAAGCACGACGCCGAGGCCACCGGCAACAACGATCCAGAACACGAGAAGGACCAGGGCTCGACCGACGCCTGCCGTCCAGAAACCCGCCCGCTCGTTCGGCTTCATCGCTGAGCCTCCCGCGCCTCGTCGCCGTCTGATGCCGTCGCATCAGCGGCAAGGGAACTTACCATATCTCACGGGTCACACCCAGAGGACGCGCGCGGCCTACCGTGCAGCACGTTCATCGGGAGGTGCCGGATGCGTCACTCGATCGTCCTCATGCTGGGCTGCTGCATCGTCGGTCTGCCGGGCCGAGCCGTGGCCCAGGGGCCACGCCTCACGACTTCGTGGATGCAGGCCGGGGAAGCGCCGGCCCCACCACGCCACCTGCCGATCGTTTCGCCCGACACCGTTCGGCACATTCAGCCGACCTACTGGAAGAAGGGCCTGGTCATCGGCGCCGCGATCGGAGTCCTGGTCGGCGGCGCCTTCGGGAACACGATGTGCCACGTATCCGAGGTCATCGAATCCTGCACGCCGCTGACCGTGGGCGGTGCGCTGGTGACTGGCGCCCTCGCCGGCACCATCGGCGCGCTGATCGGGGGTGCGTTTCCGAAGCGGGAGTGACGGTGCCGCAGGCGATGGTCAGGTGGCGGCAGGATGGGCGTCGCCGGCCCTCAGGAGCGTCCATATCCATCCGGCCAGCGTTCCCACGAGCGCCGGATACGCATAGAACGGCAACGGCGAGTTCATCGGAGTGACCACGGCGCCGGCGAAGACCTGCAGCGCGGTGGCGCCGAAGAGAGCGGCGGTGACGAGCCCGAGGAGGCGAACCGGAAGCGGGAAGGCGCGCGGGGCGCTGATCAACGTCAGCGCCACGGCCCAGAGGCTGGTGCCCGCCCCGAACGCCGGAACGCTGGCCGTGAGGCTCATCGCCGCGGTCGAGAGGATGAGCCCCTGGCCGACCGTGAAGACGAGGAAGCCGGCGGCGACCACGTCGCGACCGCTCCGGGAGAACGCGACCGTCAGCAGTGCGGCGGCCATCACGAGGCCGACGCCATCGACGCCCCACGCGAGCCCGCGGAGCGAGGCCGATGGCGCGAAGGTACCGGCCATGCCGAATACGCCGCCCGCGGCGAGACCGACCGACGCGAGCAGCCGCACGCGCTTGTCCATCATCGAGTCGACTCCCCCGGGCACGTGAGGGGGACTGTTCCACGACCAAATTCCGGGCCGGCCTGATGCTCCGCGTTCAGCTGTCTGCTGCAACGACTTGTCGGGCCGCCCGGCATCTGATCCGGCCGATTTCTCACGGCGCAGAGTGGCGAACCTCGATCTTTTCCCCAATCACGATCGTCACCAGGTCTTCCGCCCCTTGAAGGGGGCCCGCATAGGTCTTCCGGGTCTGGCTGATCATACGTTCGGAGCTGGGAGCATGCGAGTAGACCGCCAGCCGAGGCTTGACGCGGCTGAACACGTTGCCGGCCTGCTCTGCCGTCGTGTGGTGGGCGATGATCGCGTCGATTGCCGCGGGGCTGGGGGGGTCCGCACGATTCCGGAGCGCGTCCGGGTCGATGCCTTCGTGAATGAGCACATCCACGCCCTGCGCAAACCGGATCAGATTCTCGGACACCCGGGTATCTCCAGACATTACGACTGAACGCCCTCGATAGTCCACTCGATAGCCCAACGCGGGTCGTACCGGGCCGTGATCGACCAGGAACGCGGTGACCTTCACGCCGTGTTCGTCGAAGACGACCCCCTGGGTGATGTCATGGCTGATCACGTGGATGCCGGCAGCAGGGAGCTTCTCGTCCACATCGCGGCGCATATGGATGTCAAACGCGAACGCCTGCTGAATGCGATCCATCATCTTGCGCGTGCCATCCGGCCCCCAGACCTCGAGGGCGCTCGTTCGCCGGCCTCCGGCCCAGCCAGTCAATACGAGGTCGGGAATCTGAATCACGTGATCCGAATGCAGGTGCGTCAGGAAGAGCCGGCCAATCGTGCCGATCGGGACTCCCGCCTGCGTGAGCCGCAGGGTGGCACCGCGCCCACAGTCGAACAGGAAGCGTTCACCTCCCGCCTCGACCAGGATGCTGGCTCCGAACTGCCGCAGGTTGACCACCGGGCCCACGCCGGTGCCAAGCAGGATGACGGTGAGACTGTCCGATGGCGCAGGGTGAGCCGTGACACCACCACGCGCGGAGGTGGACTCGGTACTCGTCACGAGGCCAGCATGACGGGGCGGCACAGGAGACAGCGCAAGGGACACGAGTGAGGCTGCGAAGAGGAGGCCTTTGGTCATGTACGGAGTCTCCCGCGGCCGGCTCGACCGCCATCCGCTGTGTGGTGTGATTCTGCAATTGCGACCGGATGGCGGAGAATCCACAGCATTGTGTCACGCAAGCCGCGTCGGATCGCCGAGCTCCTCATTGAGGCGGACCGCCGCGGCGGCCAGGCGCCGAACGGTTGCCGGCGCGATCGAGGCGCCCCGACGCAGCTCGATCGTCGCCATCTCGTACTTCCCGCCAGGACGAAGCCGCGGCTCGATCTCACGCAGCCGCTGTCCGCGCAGCTCCTCGACACATTCGCGCTGCCAGCCGGAGAGCGCAGTGACATACGCGTCCGGACTCGAGGCGGGGGCAGATCGCTTCATCGTGCCTCCGGCAATGTCTGTGGCGGCCTGAGGTCGGCGCACGCTCGGTTGCCCCCGTCATTCGCCGGCCAGCGGCTGCCAAAGCTCCACCTTGTTCCCCTCCGGATCGATGACCCAGGCAAACTTGCCGTACTCGGAATCCTCGACCTTCTCGAGCACGTTGCAGCCTTCTTCGCGCAACGCGCTGACCAGGCCGTGGAGATCATCCACCCGGTAATTGACCATGAAAGGGGCAGTGCTCGGCGCGAACTGGTCGCTTTGCGCCGGCGCAATACACCAGGCGGTTGTGCCGGCAACCGGCTTGCCTGCACTGTCGGTCCAGTCGAACGCCGCGCCGCCCCATGCCTGGACATCGATTCCGAGGTGCCGCTTGTACCAGGCCTGCAGTGCCGGAGCGTCCTTGGCCTTGAAGAAGATGCCGCCGATGCCGGTGACTCGCTTCATGGAACCTCCGAGGTCAGCAGAAGAATGTTGGCAGTGCCGCCGGCAATCCGCGTTCCATCGCGGGCGGGCGTTCCCGCCCACCAACCGAGGCCGCTGGTCAGGCCACAGGCCCGGTGGCGCTTCCCCGGAGGTGCAAGCGCCGGACGCCGTGCACGCCCAGCGCCAGCAACACGAAGGAGGTAAGCCATAGATAGTAGCCGATGCGCAGGCTCTTCAGCTCCGGCCGAAAGAACAGGAGCCAATGGGCCGCCAGGAGGACTGCAATCCAGGTGGCGTACTCCAGGACCCGCGTAATGCGCTTCGGCCATCGCAGCGCGAGCAGCAGGGCACCTAGGAAGACGAGGTTGGCCAGGGCGCTGGCGACGATCACCGCTGCATGCAGGGGGCCGACCTCGAGGCTCCGCCCGTCAGGCCAGACGGGGCTCAGCGCCCACCGCGTTGCTTCCCAGCCGCGAACGACCTCGACCGTGGGTCCAAGCGGCACGGGAATGGTCTCAACGACGGAAGGGAGCGGCCATGCCAGGAGGTACGCGACGCCCGCCAGAATCGGGAGGTGCCTGCTCTTGATACTCGCCATCGGAGTCTCCTCTGGCCCGATTGCCGCCGACGAGCAGTCCCTTACCCGATGCGCCGAACTAGTACTTCACCTTCGCGATTTCCTCGTTCGGCGTAAACTCGTCACCGAAATCCTCGGCGTCCATCAGCTTGCGGATCTCGACCACCGCCTGGCCGTTGGGAAAGACGTTCGGAGTGCGCTTCACCAGCTCGATCGCTTCTTCCAGCGACTTCACCTGAACGATCGAGAAGCCCGCCACGAGCTCCTTCGTCTCGGTGAACGGACCATCGATGACGGTGCGCTCGTCGCCGTTGAACTTGACGCGCGCGCCCTTCGAGGTCGCTGCGAGCCCCTCGGCGGCGAGGAGGATACCGGCCTTTGCGAGCTCTTCGTTGTACTGCTGCATCGCGGCGAACTGTTCGGCCGTCGGCGGAGGGGCCGCCTCCAGTTCCTTCGTCGCCATCCCCATGAGAATGAAACGCACTGTCGCCTCCTGAATGTGGTTCGTGTCGGGTGTCGCGCCGATCGCGCCCGTACTAACACGTCGAACAAGATCGGTCAAAATCGACACGAGCCTCGGAACAAGTCCTGAACCGTCGGGTTTCAGGGCCCTGGCGTCGTTCCCGAGGTCCCGCCGGCGCACATCACGCGAGCCCGAGCTGCGCCAGCATCGTGGGCTGATCCCACTGCTCCCATCGTTCCACCACCAGTCCGTCGCGGAGGCGGTCCACGATCAGTCCGTCAAGCGCCACGCTGCGGCCCGTCGGTGGAGCGCCGCCGAGCGGGCCGGTGTGGGTGCCTGTCGCATGCCATCGGAACGCGATGTGATCCCCGGATCCCACCTGATCCTCGACCGTCAGCCGCAAGTCGGGAAAGGCGGCCAGGAGCCCGGCCATAACCTGCGTCCACGCATCGATGCCGCGAAGGGGCTCAGGGATGCCGGTCATATGGATCACGCAATTGGGCGCGAAGGCGCGCGGGGCCACCGACAGGTCGCCACGGTTGAGGCCCTCAATCCAAATGCGTTCGTGGTCGGCGACAGTCTGTATCGGCATGCGATATCTCCCCGCTCGCGCGGTGGCAGAATGGGCGCCGGCGTCGAGCGGGCGCGTGGGCTTGGCAGGCACTTACAATATCTCAACTATCTCAAACGTGCTCGTGGCTGGGGTGGCCTCGTCGGCGGCAGGCAGTACAGGCGGCGCCGGGCTCAGGGGCTGTCCCGCACCGCGGTCGCGTTCCGCATCCTGCATCGGGGTTCTTTCCCCGTGCGAGGGGCCGGCGTTTCCGGGCGGCAAATACTTAGGTATTTACA
>JBLMWC010000030.1:0-26037 GCA_050257015.1 Bacillota bacterium
CTGCCTCCCGTAGGAGTCTGGGCCGTGTCTCAGTCCCAATGTGGCTGGCCATCCTCTCAGACCAGCTACCCGTCGTCGCCTTGGTGAGCCGTTACCTCACCAACTAGCTGATAGGCCGCGAAGCACTCGATCGGCGCATTGCTGCTTTCCGATTCAGGGCAGGAGCCCCGAACAGCGTATGCGGTATTACCCGGCCGTTGGGCCGGCTATCCCCCACCGAAAGACATGTTCTTCACGTGTTACGCACCCGTCCGCCACTGAACCCTTGCGGGTCCCGTTCGACTTGCATGTGTTAGGCACGCCGCCAGCGTTCGTCCTGAGCCAGGATCAAACTCTCCAATGAGATTTTGATATCGAGCTCAAACGAACGACCTGGTTTTATCCCTGTCGTCCGAATCACTATAGATCAGAGTTTTCAACCCGGTTCAGCCAGCCTCTGTGTCCGGCCGAACCATAGGGTCCGCACTCGTCTCTTCTGAATGCACGTCACTTGTCAAAGAGCTCGAAGCCCGCAGGCTTCGACAAACCATCTATTCCGTTCACTCGCCGGGCGCTTTCACCGGCAGCCCTCAATTGTAACCCCTTACGGCCGTGGGGTCAAGGGCAGTTTCTCCTCCCACGCGCCTCCCACTCTCCTGCTGATCGCCGCCAAATCGGCGGCACTCCGCTGGAGCCCGTCAATTTACCGAACTCAGATCGGATGTCAAGGGCTGATCAAACGTTAGGAGACCTGCCCAACCGCTCCTCATCCACCCGATCCAGCGCCACACGCGCCGCCGGCACCAGTCTGCTGCGGGGACGCAATTCTAGCCGCAGTGCCGCGCGCCCGCAACCCCGCCGTGACGCCGCCCACCGTCACGACGCGCACCCTGCCCTACGTTGGCACGGATGCTGGTTTTCCATCCGACGCACGGAGGTATCAATGAAGGACACCGACACCAAACAGCCCGATCGCGACGACATTGTCTCGACCCTGAACGGCCTGGTCGAAACGTGCAAGGACGGCGCGAACGGCTTCCGGACCGCCGCCGACGGCGTGGAAGACGCGAGCCTCAAGCGCCTGTTCTCGAGTTATGCGGAACAGCGGACCCAGTTCGCCACAGAGCTGGAGCGCCTGGTGACGAGTCTTGGCGGCGACCCCGCCGACACCGGTCACATCGCCGGCGCGGTGCACCGGGGATGGATCAACCTCAAGTCCGCCATCACCGGCAAGGACGACGGCGCGGTCATCAGCGAGTGCGAGCGGGGCGAGGACTTCGCGAAGGAGCGCTATCAGAGCGCGCTGGAGAAGATGCTGCCGGCGGACGTGCGCGCGGCGGTCGAGCGCCAGTACATGCAGGTCAGGGAAGCGCACGATCATGTGCGCTCACTGGAGCGCAGCTACAGCAGGAAGTAGCCGATTTCAGGACGGCCGCCGCTCGGCGGCCGTCCCCTGGGGGCGCGGAGCGGCCAGCAGCCGTTCGGCGAAGTCCAGCCGCTCCGCCAGCTCCGCCACCTCGCCTCGGAGAGCCCGCACTTCGTCGAGCACCTCGCCGGGTAGTACGGGCGACTCGGAATACGCCGGGTCCCACTCCGAGACGAGCCTCCCGTCGGCATCACGAAACGCGCCGCTGGCGACGAGAATGACATCGTACAGGTACCAGAGGCCGGCTCCCCCCAGCGTGGCGGCCATGAGGATTCCGGTGCCGGTCTTGCCGACGTAGAACCGATGCCCGCCGAAGACGCCGAGCACGATTGCAAGCGCCAGCGCGACACCGCGCGACTTGTCCGATGGACCAGAATTCATTTCGCCACTGCCTGCGAGGGGAGCGCGCCCGGGTGGATTCGAACCACCGACCCACAGCTTAGAAGGCTGTTGCTCTATCCAACTGAGCTACGGGCGCTGGAGGCGACCAGGTGCGGGTTCACGCTAACCGCGCCGCCCCGATTCCGGAAGCCGGCGGCGGGGTACTGCGACTGAAACCGCCGCCGCCAGCCCGCCGTCAGCCTCTCAGACCCTTCCGCCACAACAGGAGATCGCCGATGCGCTGGACCGTTCCGCTCGCCGCCCTGGCCTTCACCGCCCTGCCGCTGTGCGCGCAGGCGCCTCGCACAGGCGAAGAGCTCATCTCGCGGATGCACGATCGTTACGACGGCAAGTGGTATCAAACGCTCACCTTCACGCAGCGCACGAGGCGGCCCGGCCGGCCGGACCAGACCTGGTACGAGGCGGCGAAGATTCCGGGCCGCCTTCGGATCGACGTCGCGCCGATCGACAGCGCCAACGCCTTCATGTTCGTCGGCGATTCGGTCTACGCCTTCCGCGCGGGCCAGCCCCGGCCTCCGCGCCGGGACCGCAACCTGCTCATGACTCTCGGCTTCGATGTCTATGGCCAGCCGCCAGCCACCACGATCGAGCAGCTGAAGGAAGAGGGAATGGACCTCTCGCATGTTCGCAGCGGGACCTGGCAGGGCCGCCCGGTCTGGATCGTCGGAGCCGCGGAAGGCGACTCGCTGTCGAATCAGTTCTGGGTTGATCAGGGACGCCTCTTGTTCGTGAGACTCATCCAGCAGGTGCCCGCCCAGACCGGCAAGGCGATCCTCGAGGCGCAGTTCAATGAGTACCGTCCGCTCGCGGGCGGGTGGATAGCGATGAACGTAATCGCGAAGGTGGACGGCAAGGTCGTGCAGGAGGAGGATTACAGCGACGTCCGCGCGAACACGCCGTTACCCGACTCGCTCTACACTGCGCCGGCGTATCACCGGCCGGCGTGGGTTCGATAGACGCCGCGCTGCCAGCCTGAACGCGAACTGCGGGCCCGGAGCACGTTGCTCCGGGCCCGCGTCGTTTGGCTCCGTTAAATCGGGGCGCCGGGATTCGAACCCGGGACCTCCTGCTCCCAAAGCAGGCGCGCTACCGGACTGCGCCACACCCCGTTCCGCCGACCATCAGCGGGCCCAGCGCCGGCTCAGCGAGGCGGACCCTGCTGCGGCCCACCCATTCCCAGCTGACCCGCCTCGAGCACCACCTTCCAGCCGCCGGGCGTCCGGCGCAGCGACAGGAGGGTGACGTTGTTCGCGGAGCTCGCCCCGGACTTCACGCGCTGCCGGTAGACGATGTGGACCAGCGAATCACCCTCGGGGACCTCGCCCAGAATGGTGTTCTGAATCTGGAGCGGACCCGCGCTCGCGACCCGCTTCATCACGGCGCCAAGGTAGAGGGCGAAGACTCGCTCCGCCGGGAGCTTCTCGATCTCCTCGTAGCTCTTCGCCGGAGCGAACATGGCCAGGACTTCCGGACGCTGCTTCCCGTCCATGGCCTGCTTGAGATTGGGCAGGAGCTGCGCGCGGAAGGCAGCCAGATCCTGCGGGCTCGCCTCGCGGGCGAAGCCGTCGGGGTTGCGCGCCGCGAGGGCCGCGAGCGTCCTCTGTGCTACCGCTCTCGCCGATCCCGGGGCGGCCGTCGCGCGCTGCGCAGACATGGGCGCCGCGGAGGCGAGCCCGAAGAGGACAATTCCGGCAAGCGAACGGTGAATCATGGGTCGCGGTTCCTTGAATGTGATGAAGCAGCCGCTCAGAGCGGTCTGGTCAGGCGCTCGGCGAGCGCAGCCAGCGCCCGTCCCCGATGGCTGACACTGTCCTTCTCCTCGGGTGACGCCTCGGCGAAGGTGCGGCCAAGATCGTCACTCTGGAAGAGTGGGTCGTATCCGAAGCCACCGGTGCCCCGCGGCTCTTCCAGAATCGTGCCGGAGCACGCGCCTTCGAAGATTTCGGGGATACCCGCAACTTTCGTGAGGAGCACGAGCACACAGCGATACCGGGCCCGGCGTCGCTCGATCGGCGCGCCGCGCAGCCGCCGGAGCAGCTCGGCGTTGTTGGCGGCGTCGACCGCGGCCCCGTCACCAGCGGCGCCAGCCCAGCGGCGGGAGCGCACGCCGGGCGCACCGCCCAGAGCGAAGACCTCGAGGCCGGAGTCATCGGCGACGGTCGGCAAACCACTGAGGCGGACGAAGTATTCGGCCTTGCGGCGGGCGTTCCCCTCGAAGGTGTCCGCGGTCTCGAGCCCATCCTCCGACGGCGATTCCGCCAGCCCCGCGTCATCGGGGAACAGCACCTCGTGGCCGGCGGCCTCGAGCACGCGGCGCATTTCCCGCTGCTTGCCCGGACTGCGGGTCGCAACGAGCAGCTTCACCAGCCGAGGGCCTGTCGCTGGATCGCGAAGAGCTGGCCGATCGCACGCTCGCCGTAATCGAGCAGGAGCTGAAGCTCCGGCCGCGAGAAGGTGCCGTGCTCCCCCGTGCCCTGCACCTCGACGTACTCGCCCGGCGCGCGCATCACGAGATTCGCGTCGACGCCGGCGTCGCGGTCCTCCAGATACGCCAGGTCACAGCACACTTCCCCGGCGACGACGCCGACCGACACCGCTGCGACGAGTGCGCCGAATGGCGAGGCGATCCCGGTGCGCCCGGCCAGCCAGCTGCAGGCATCGGCCAGGGCGACGCATCCGCCGGTGATCCCGGCCGTCCGGGTCCCCCCGTCGGCCTGGAGCACGTCGCAATCGATCCGGATCGTATACTCGCCGAAGGCCATCGTCGCCATCGCAGCCCGAAGTGAGCGACCGATGAGCCTCTGGATCTCGTGGGTTCGCCCGCCGGGGCCGTTGCGCTCCCGCTGCGTCCGCTGGGCTGTGGCGCGCGGCAACATGGAGTACTCCGCGGTGACCCACCCTTCGCCGCTGCCCTTCTTGAACGACGGCACGCCCGGCTCCACGCTGGCCGTGCAGTGCACCAGCGTGCCGCCCATGCGGATCAGGCAGGACCCTTCGGCGTACGGGTTGGCCTGGCGCTCGAGCACCACCGGACGAAGCTGGTCGGCGGCGCGACCGTCGGGACGGGACACGGACAACTCCTGTGTGGCGGGCGACGTCAGAGCGGTTCGACGGCGCGTGGCTTGAAGACAAAGGCGCGGTGCAGCAGGAAGAGGTTCACGCTGTCGCGGTACTGGGTCTCAATGACGATCTGGCGGGGGTTGCCGCCCCGGGTGATCCGGAAGGTGCGAGCGGCCGGAGGAAGCTCCAGCTCCTCCGCCTTGGTCAGCAGCCGTCGCCGAATCACGGGGTCGGTCAGCGTGGGGCCCAGGCGGGCCTGCGTTCGCATTTCGTCGAGCAGCTGGTACTGTCGCCAGTAGAGCTCGCCGATGGCCGCGCCGTAGTACAGGGCGGCGACGAAGGCGGCCAGCGAAATCAGGCATCCGATCGAGCTCGATCCGGAACGGCTCCGTCGCCCCATCACCATTGCGATTGCGCCCCCTCGACGATGTTGACGACCAGACGGTCAAGTGCCTTGCGGCGGCCGTCCGTCTCGTTGCCCTGCTCGTAGTCCCCTTCGACGGTCAGACCGCTGCGCTGCCACAGGGTGCGATTGGTCTTCTGATCAAGGATCTCGACCGACACCGTGATCTGCACCAGGCGCCGGGTCACCGTGACGGCATTGCCGGTCGGGCTGCCGGTGTAGGCCACGGGGAGGTCCGGCTCGTAGCGCGTGATCGATCCGCGGACGAGGGCGTCGGCCTGCCCTTCGCCGGCCTGACGAAGGCCAAGGCGGTCCTGAACGGCTTCGCGCACCGCGGCGGAGATCTGCTGCGTGAGCGTCGGCTCCGGCGTCAGATTGTCGAATGGCAGTACGGCAACGGTCCGTATGCCCGGGGGCAGGCCGCCGCCGCTGAATCCGTAGCACGCAGCGGCGGCGAGCAGACTAGCGCTGGCCAGGAAGCCAGAGATCAGGCGTAAACGCAGGTGGCGTGGCACTCGTCGTAAAGGTCAGGTCGAGCCGCGCGGGAACGCTCGGCACGGTGAGGCGCGCGGCAACCGGCCGCCCATCGGTGCCCAGCGTCGCATCGACTCGCCCGATGAGCCGGGATCCCTCGCGCACCTCCGCCAACAGGTGCCCCGGGGATCCGCCGGTCCGGACATAGCTGACGGTGTCCCCCGCGTTGGCGTAGCGCCAGGCGGTCGCCGCCGAATCGCTCGAGCCGGCCAGGGTGGCGTCGGCCGAAGGCATACGCGCCATGCCGAACATCGCCCACATCAGCGGATAGCTGGGCACCAGCCGCGCGATGGCATCCGGGGGATCGGTCCAGAGTGCCGTGTCTCCCACGACGACTGCCGCCGCGCGCCCGGCACCGAAGGGACCGGCCACATCGAGCCGGACTGTATCCGGTGCCGCGTACCGTACCGTTCCCCTTCCGCCGGCGGCGCCCCGATCATCGCGGAGCTGCCACTTGAAGCGCTGCAGTCGGTAGCCCGGTGGAACGGTCTGCTGAACCCACGCGCCGACCTGTTCCCGTGACACCGGACCTGCGGCGGGCGCGATCAGCGGAGCCAACGGCTTCGGCCCGCAAGCGAGAAGACCCGACGCAAGATAGAGCACGGTGCATCGGCGGTCAAGCAAAAAGCGTTGCAGCATCAGTAGTTATAGCCGAAGAAGAAGGACACGAATCCGCGTTTCTTCTGGTCGGAGGACAAGCCGTAGCTGCCGAATCCGCCATCGGAGAACCGCCGCCCCACGTCGAGCCGGAGTACGGCAAGGGGAAAGAGCGCCAGACGCACGCCGAATCCGTAGCTGCCGATGAGCGGCCGGCTGGCGGGCTCCCGGAACCAAGCCCGGCCTGCGTCGAAAAACAACGCCCCCTGGAACTCGGGCAGCCGGAAATCGCCGAAGGGGAAGCCGAGGGTCAGACTGCTGAGGAGGGGGAATCGCAGCTCGGAATTGGCCATGTACGCCTGGGAGCCGACGATGTACCCGAAGTTCGGGTAACCGCGCAGCGCCATCGTGCCGCCGATATTGATGCGGCGCGGGCGATCGCCGCTGCTGTAGAATCCGACGAGCCGGGTGGCGTAGCTCACACGCCGTCCGATCCGCAGATACTTCCGGAGGTCCGCGCTCAGGAGGAAGCTGTCGAAGCGGCCGTTGCTGAAATCGCTGGATACGCCCGCGGTCAGGGCGATGCGGCCGCCATCGATGGGTCCCGATTCGATCCACAGCGAGTTGTCCCGCACGAAGCTCAGGTAGTTCGACGCGATCCACCCCACGCGCCTTGGCGTCGCGACGGGGAGCGTGAAATCGGTGCGGTCGGAGTGCTCGACGACGAGCGTCCCCTCGAGCCGGGAAAAGCGCGTGAGCGGATAGCGCAGGAGGCCCACCGCTCCCACGGCAGTCTCGATGTAGGAAACGAACTGCTCCCCCTCGTAGTTGCGGCCCGCCGTTCGAAATCCGCCGATGCCCCAGTTGACGCGATGCGTCTGATTCAGGTAAAGGCCGGTGACGTTGAGGTTCTTGAAGAAGTTGCCGAACTCCTTTCCCTGGAACGACGCCACGCTGCCGAACAGCACGTTGTCGCCGAGCAGATCGCTGAGGAGGAACGCGGCGCCCTGTGCCCCGCCATACCCCGGGATCACGACGACGTCACCGGCGGCGAGGTCAAGGGTGTAGCGCGAGTGATACGGCTGGCTCACCTGGAGGCCGGCGGCGCTCGTGGTGTCGGCTGGCGCGGGCCACTCCCACGCGGCGATCGCGGGCGGCGCAGCGGAAGGCGCGAACGTATCGGCCCGCGCCGCGCTGTCGGGGCGGCAGGCGTAGATGTTGAAGCTGCCGGCATTGAATCCGCCGACCAGGAGACCGCGGCCGTTCGGCATCGGCGCCGGATCGAACGCGCCGGTCCAGGCGGAAGTCTCGCGGCGGCCCGCGCCGGTGGAGTCCATGGAGAAGACGTTCAGCACGCCGTCACGGTCTGACGTGAAGTAGATCCGTCCGTCGGCCGCCCAGATCGGGGCCTCGTCCACCCAGTGTCCACTGGTCAGCTGGCGCATGCTGCCCGTGCCGAGATCCCGGAGGAAGATGTTCACGGCACCATCGAGGCCACCCTGCGTCCGGTCGGATGCGAAGGCGATCGAGCGGCCGTCGGGGCTCGGGGTGGGATCGGTATCCTGGTATCGGTCCTGGGTCACCGGCTCGAGCGCGCCCGACGGCAGCGAGACCCGGTAGATGTCGGAGATGCCGGACTCGGAAAGCCCGCTGAAGACGACGGTCCGCCCATCCGGCATCCAGGCGGGCGAAAGGATCGATACAAGCGACGGGAACTGGTAGCGCCCGACGACGCGGCGCCGTCGGAGGTCCCACACGATCAGCGCGTCCCGGTCCTTGTAGCGGGCTGAGAAGAGGAGCAGGCCGGGTCGGGACGCATCGATCCGGCTGTCGAACGGATGGAACGACTCGAGCTCGGCCGAGCGTCCCGAGATCGCGACCGACCGCGCGCGCCCGCGTTCGAGCGGCTTGCGGTAGATGGTGAGATAGCCGGTCACGGGCGACATGTAGACCGCCTCCCCCGCCCCGTCGGCCGTGGTATCCGGAAGCCAGGCCGGCTTGATCGCAAGCTCCGCGACCTCGCGGCCGAGGAGCGGCAGCGGCTCCCGCATCTCCGCCGTCGGGTAGTAGGCGCGGCGCATGGCGAGCTGGAACTCCTCGTTGAGCTGCTCGAGGGTGCGACCGTAGACCGCCTCGATCGCCTGCTCGAAGCTCTCGTGCTGGGCGAGCTCACGGTACATCAGGGCGGGGCGCCAGTCGCCATACGTCTGTGCGAGCCAGCGGTGGATGCGCCCGCCCAGCGGGTAGACGATCAGCCCGTCCACATAGGTGAGCTGCTGCAGCGTCGGCAGGCGCCCGCTGAGCGTCAGGTCCCGCAGCACCATCTCGTCCCGCGCGTCCTCCCCGGCGGACCAGTACTCGGCGAGCCCCTCGGTCCACCAGAGCGGCAGCTGCACGTGTCCCGCCCTCGGCGACTGATAGTACGCCTCGGTCTGAAAGCTCAGCTGGAAGACGTGCGTCAGCTCGTGGCGGATGGTGTGCCGGAACTCGGAGAGACTGCCGCGGAACGGCAGGGTTACCCGACGCTTGAGGAAGTCGGTCGCGCCGAGGAGGCCTTCGGGCGGGGTGAACGGGAGAATGTTGGTCTGCTCGAAGTCCACGTGGGAGGCGTAGACGATGAGCGGGATGCGCACGCCGACATCATGTCCGAAGCGGAGCGCCAGCGTGTCGTAGCTCTCTTCGGCGTAGGCCAGCGTGACCGGCGCAAGGTCCGCCTCGCTGGGGTAGTAGTAGAGATCTACGTGCCGGCCCTTCAGCACCCGCCAGTCGAAGCGGCGATACTGCACCTTGTTCTGCCCGAAGGCGAAGAACTGGGCCGCGCCGGCCTGGAGCGGCAGCAGGGCGGCGAAGGCCGCGACGCCGAGCGATGCCCACCTCATCTCGAGCTCACCTGCCGATCGTGCGGATCAGGTCGCCCTGGGTGATCCGATAGAGCGGCCCGATGTTGCCGACGACCCGGCCGAACACGGTGTACACCCCGTCGAGGTGCGGCTGCGGGCCGAGATTGATGAACCACTGACCCGAGCCGGTGTCCGGCCCGGACAGCGCCATTCCCAGAACCGGGACGTCGTAGCGGACCCGGTTGATCTCGTCGCGGATGGCGCCACCGGGACCGCCCCACCCGTCGCCCCGCCGGTCGCCGTCCTGCACGACGAAGTTGGGCACCACGCGGTGCCAGCGGTTGCCGTCGAAATAGTGCCGGTCCACCAGCCCGAGGAAGTTGGCCACGGTGAGGGGCGCGTCGGGGCCGAGGAGCTCGAGTTCCACCGGTCCGCGGTCCGCCGTCTCGATCGTCACGTGGGGATGGGTCGCCTCATAGGGGCCGAAGACGTAGCGCCTCGCCAGCTCGCGGTAATCCTGGAGGGTGCGGCCCGTCGTGATCGGGTACGCCGGTCCCCATCGGCGCGCCGCGGCCGGCCAGTTGGCTTCGGCCCAGCGTCGAATCAGGTAGTCGGTCGGGCGAGGAAGCCGGTCCAGCACGTCGCGGTCCACCTGCGCGCGAGCCCCGTCCGAGATCCGGGCAACCGCGGCGAGCGCGCCGAGGGCGGACTGCGCAGCCTCCGGGAAAGAGTCACGCCGGCTTGTGAGGAAGGCGGCATGGAGTGCGGGGATGTCGGCGGTGGTCGGCCGGTGCGCCAGCACGTCGGCGGCCACGCTGCGTACTGCGGCGTCCGGGCTGCTCAGCAGTTGCCGCGCGGCGGCGACCATCGTATCGGTCGGAGACTGCGCGGCCTCCGTCCACCTCTGCAACGCCGCGGCGACGACGCGCGGATCGGTGTCACGCAGGAATGGTGCGGGATCGCCGCCGCGAGCGAGTGTCGCCTGGGCAGCGACGGCGCGCTCGCGCCAGTCACCGCTTGACGTCCATGTCCGGAGGAAGGGCCGCGCGGCCGCAGAATCAAGCCTGGCCAGCGCGAGGACCGCCTCGGCCCGGACGGCGAACGCCTCCCGTGACGCGAGGAGTCTGGCCAGCGCGGCAGCGGCGGCCGGACCGCCGAGCTCGCCCAGGGTCGTGGCGGCCTGGACGCGGACGTTCGGCTGAGGATCGCCGAGCCGCGGCACGATGCGCTCGGCGAAGCGTGGATCGTTGAACGTGCCGAGGGTGCGCAGCGCATTTACGCGCACGCCGGCGTCCTGGTCATCCGCCGCGCGGGCGGCGAGGTCGGCGAGGGTCGCGGGCGCAAGACGGGCCGAATCGGCATACGACTTCGTCAGCGCGCGAACGGCAATGGCGCGCACCGCCGGATCCTCATCGCGCACGGCGCCAATCAGCCGGGTCCCGGCCGATGGCACGCGGAGCCGCGCGAGCGAGTACACAGCCCCGAACCGAACCGCGTCCGTCGTGTCGCCGGCAAGCGGGAGCAGCTCGGGGATCGGCGCGAGCGCGCCGAGACGCCAGGCCTCGAGCGCGATCCGCGCGACGAGGCGCTGGCGATCCGCGAACTGAAGCGGCGCGCGGCCGTCGAGCACCGCCGCCAGGAAATCGGCGGAGCGCCGCCCGCCTATCCGGGCGAGCGCGGTGATCGTCTCCTCGGCCGACGGCCCGTCGAGGGCGGGCGGATTCCGCAGGCGATCGATCAGCGGGCTCACGGCCGCAGTGTCCCGCAGGAGCCCGAGGGCAAACACGGCGGAGACGCGCACCGTCGTGTCCTGGTCCACCAGCAGCGGGAGGAGGAGCGCCGTTCCCCGCGCGTCGCCGAGCCGCCCTACCGCCAGGGCCGTCTGTCCGCGAACCACCGAGTCGGGCGATGAGAGGCCCGCTCGAAGCGCCGCCGCGTCCCAGCTGCGGGCGTCTTCCGCCGCCAGCACAGGCGCGAGGGTCTCGACGGCGCCCGCGACCTGGGCCCGAGCGGGTGCCGCCGCGAAGAGCAACACCGGAACGAGAAGCCGGACTGGTCGAGATTTCAAACGTCTGCTCCTGCGGAGATGAGGGATCGTCAGAGCCGTACCGGATCGGGCGCGCACACGAGCAACGCCCGGACGCTGTCCGGCAGCCGTACCGGCGCCATCGTGCGGTCGAGCGACATCATGGCCGTGGTGGCGGTCGCGAGCAGGCGGCCGTCGGCGGCGTGCTCCACGGCGTAGCCGAAGGTGACGCGTCGCGAGGCGATCTCCCGAACCCAGCAGCGAATCCGGACCACGTCATCGTAGCGGGCGGCCTGGCGGTAGCGGATCGCCAGCTCGCCGACCGCCAGCCGGTACCCCATCGCCTCGAGCTCGCGGTACGACATGCCGGCCTGACGCAGGTGCTCGGTGCGGGCGACATCCAGCCAGACGACGTACCGGGCGTGGTACACGACACCCATCTGGTCGGTCTCGGAGTAGTTCACCCGGACCTGCGTGGTCGAGATCGTGTGTGAGTCCATGGGGAGTAGACGCTCCGAAGAGGCGGGCGCGCACGCCGTTGCAACTGGCGTCGAGCCGCCGGTATCTTGGGCGGTGCCTGGACAGACCCTCGTAGTCCTCTCCGACGCTCACATCGGTGCAGCACCGCCGGAGGTGGAGGCGGCGCTCCTCGATTTCCTGGACGCCGTCCCCACCCTGGGCGACAGCCTCCTGATCAACGGCGACCTGTTCCAGTTCTGGTTCACCTACCGGCAGGTCATTCCCCGACGGGGGTTTGCCGTGGCCGCCCGCGTGGCTGCCGTCGCGCGCAGGCTGCCGGTCGCGATCGTCGGCGGCAATCACGACCGGTGGGGCGACGCCTTCTGGGCGGATCAGCCGGGGATCCGCTACGACCGCCGCGCGCTGCGGTTCGAGGCGGGCGGGCGCCGGGTTCACGCCGTGCACGGCGACGGCCTGCCGCCGCGGAAAGGCTTCCGGCCGCTGCTGCAGCGCATCGTCGGCCATCCCGTCACGTCCATCACCTATCGCTGGCTGCACCCCGATCTTGGCGTGGGTCTCGCCAACGCGGCCGCGCCGTTCCTCGGGGGCGGCCCCGCGACGCCGTCGGAGCGCGACCGCCGAGCGGAAGAGCAGCGGCAATGGGCGGAGGCCGAGGCGCGTCGCGACAGCTCGGCCGACCTGCTCGTGATGGGTCACACGCACGCGGCGGCGCTGGTCGAGGTCGAGCCGGGCCGCGCCTATCTGAACCCCGGCGCCTGGGTGGACGGCCTTCGCTACGCGATCGTCCGCGGCCCGGAGGTGCGGCTCCTGCAGTACACCGGCTAGCCCAGCGGCACGACCTCGGCTTCGGTGAGCCGCTCGCCGATGAAGCGGGAGCCCACTGCCCGGAACCGCGCCTCGTCGTCGCTCACGGCGAAACGATGCGTCGGCACGGCGTCGGGCTCGGCGGCCAGCCCTTCCCTCTTCAGGACTTCCTCCACCACCCGGGCCGTCTCCGCTCCGCTGTCGATGAGGGTCACGCCCGGCCCCATCTCCTCCTGAAGCAGCGGCCGGAGCAGCGGATAGTGGGTGCAGCCGAGCACGAGGGCGCTCACCTCGGCCTTACGGAGCGGTGCCATGTATTCCGCGGCGATGAGGCGGGCGGCGGGATGCTCGAACCACCCTTCCTCGACCAGCGGCACGAAGAGCGGGCAGGCGCGCTGCACGATCCGGGCGTCAGGCGCCCGGCTCCGGATGGCGCGGGCGTAGGCGTTGCTGGCGATCGTGCCGGCGGTGCCGATGACGCCGATCACACCGCCGTGCGCCGCGGCGACGGCGGCACGGGCGCCGGGCTCGATCACGCCGATCACCGGCACCGGTGACTCGGAGCGGAGCGCGTCGAGAGCGTGCGCGGTGCTCGTGTTGCAGGCGATGACGACCGCCTTCACGTGCTGGGCCAGCAGCCACTCGAGGATCTCGAGGCTGTAGCGCCGCACCGTGTCGGGAGACTTCGGCCCGTACGGGACGCGCGCGGTGTCGCCGAAGTAGACCGTTGATTCGTGCGGCAGACGTTCGTACACCGCGCGCGCGACGGTGAGGCCGCCGATGCCGGAGTCGAAGATGCCGATCGGCGCGCGGTTCATCGGAGCCGGATGGGAATGGTGGCCGCAGCGCCGATGCCGTCTGGCGTCGCGCGGATGTGGAGATCGGCGGGGAAATCCCAGAGGTGCGAGGAGACGTACGCCTCGAGCCCCGCCATGAGATGGTTGAACCCGAGCAGCACGAGCCAGTCCTCCCGCTTCTTCTTCTTGGCCGTCACGACCGACGAGTCGGGGGTCAGGTCGGTCTGCCGGGCGATGTTCACGTCGTGGTTGGCCTTGAGGCTCAGGCCAACCAGGGTGCCTTCGATACCCACGAAGACGAGCGCCGAAACCGGGCGGTGCAGCTGCACCTGACCCCAGCCGGGCAGAATGAACGACCGCAGAAATGCCCCGGAGGGGCCGAGGGGCGCTTTCCGCGCGACCGCGGGCGCCTTCGGGGCGGCAGCCGAATCGGGAACCTGTCCGCGGAGCGCCGAGGGCACGGCAGAGAGGGTGGCGAGGGCGAGCGAGACGAACAGCCGCACGGGATACCGTGAATCGAAGAAGTGGCGGGAGCGTGTGGGAATCGAACCCACCGGAGCTGTCGTAGACACCTCCATCGCGGTTTTGAAGACCGGCCGAACCACCAGGCCCGATCCGCTCCCTCCTGGTGCGCGAGGCGTCAGCGGCCGCGCCGGGCGATAACGTCGATCTCCACGTTGACGCCGCGCGGCAGGCCCGCGACGGCGACGGTGCTCCGGGCCGGGCGGTGGTCGCCGAAGGCCCGCGCGTAGACCTCGTTCATCGCCTTGAAATCGTTCATGTCGGTCAGATAGACGGTCGTCTTGACCACGGAGGACAGGTCGGTGCCGGCCGCTTCGAGAATCGCCCGGAGGTTCGCGAAGACGCGCTCCGTCTGCTCGGGCACGCCGCCGGGAATGATCTCGCCGGTAGCCGGGTCGAGCGCGATCTGCCCCGCGGTGTACACGAGGCCGTCCGCGATGGTGGCCTGGCTGTAGGGACCGATCGCCTTCGGCGCCCGGTCAGTCGACACGAAGTCCATGCATGCTCCTCGAGATCAGAACAGTCCGTCAATGGTGCCGTCGGGATGCACGCGCATCGCCTCGGCGGCCGGAACCTTCCCCAATCCCGGCATGGTCATGATATCACCGGCGAGGGCCACGACGAAGCCCGCACCCGCCGACGGATAGACGTCGCGAACGGTGATCCGGAAGCCGGTCGGCCGGCCGAGCTTCGTGGGGTCGTCCGAGAAGGAGTACTGCGTCTTGGCCATGCACACCGGCGTCTGTCCGAGCCCCATCGACTCGCACTGGGTGATGGCCTTGTCGGCGGTGCCGCTGTAGTCGACGCCGGCGGCACCGTAGATCTCCCGCGCGATCGTCTCGATCTTGGCCTTGATCGGCAGCGCGGTGTCGTACAACGGGTGGAAGTCCGCCTTCCCTTCGGCGAGCGTCGCCATCAGCTCGCGGGCGACGGCCTCGCCGCCTTCCCCGCCCTTTGCCCAGACGTCGCTCATCGCGGCGCGGGCGCCCCACGACCGGCAGGCGGCGAGCACGGCGTCGATCTCCTCCGCGGAATCACTGGTGAACCGGTTCAGTGCCACCACCGTCGGCACGCCGAACTTCTGCACGTTCTGCACGTGCGCCTGGAGATTCACCATCCCGCGCTGGAGGGCGGCCACGTCCGGGGTGCCCAGTGCGTCCTTCTTGACCCCGCCGTTCATCTTGAGCGCACGAATCGTCGCGACGACGACCGCGGCCTCCGGCCGCAGCCCGCCGAATCGGCACTTGATGTCGAAGAACTTCTCGGCACCGAGGTCGGCGCCGAAACCGGCTTCGGTGAGCACGATGTCGGCGAGGCCGAGTCCGAGGCGCGTGGCGGCGAGCGAGTTGCAGCCGTGGGCGATGTTGCCGAACGGTCCGCCGTGCACCAGCGCCGGCCCGCCCTCGAGGGTCTGCACCAGATTGGGGAGGATCGCGTCCTTGAGGAGGAGCGTCATCGCGCCGGACGCCCGGAGGTCGCCGGCCGTCACCGGCCGCCGGTCACGGGTGAGCCCGACGATGATGCGCGAGAGGCGCGCCTCGAGGTCCACGATGTCGCGGGCGAGGCAGAGGATCGCCATGATCTCGCTGCCGGGCACGATCACGAAGCGGTCCTCGCGAGCCGGCCCGCCGTTCATGCCGCCCAGGCCGACCACGATCGAACGCAGCGCGCGGTCGTTCATGTCCATCGTTCGCGGCCAGGTGATCCGCCGGATGTCCAGCCCCAGAGTGTTGCCCTGATGCAGATGGTTGTCGAGCAGCGCGGAGAGGAGGTTGTGCGCGGACGACACCGCGTGGAAGTCGCCGGTGAAGTGCAGGTTGATCTCGTCCATCGGCACGACCTGCGCGTACCCGCCGCCGGCCGCCCCGCCCTTCACGCCGAACACCGGTCCGAGTGACGGCTCGCGGATGCAGACCATGACCTTCGTGCCGAGCCGGCGGAGCGCCTGCGCGAGGCCGACGGTGACGGTGGACTTCCCCTCGCCCGCCGGCGTCGGGTTGATGCCGGTCACCAGCACGAGCCGGCCGCCGGGCTTCCTGGCCGCGACGGCTTCGGCGGTGATCTTGGCCTTGTAGCGGCCGTACGGAAGGAACTCATCGGGCCCGAGCCCCGCCTCGGCGGCCACATCTGCGATGGGACGAAGACGGGCGGCCTGCGCGATCGCGATGTCGGACGGGACCGTGCTCATGAACGCTCCTCCGTGGGGGCAAGCCGAAGACCAAACAGGCGGGCGGCGTTGGCGCCGGTGGCGGCGACTACCTCGGGAACCGTGATACCGCGGACGCCGGCGATGCGCGCGGCGACGTGGGCGACGAACGCCGGCTCGTTCCTGCGACCGCGCATCGGTACCGGGGCGAGATAGGGGCCGTCGGTCTCCACCAGGATGCGGTCGAGCGGGGTTTCCCGGATGGCGTCGTCAAGGGTCCAGGTGCGGAAGGTGACCATCCCGCTGAACGAGACGTAGTGCCCGAGCTCCAGTGCAGCGCGAAGGAGCGGCATTCCGCTGCTGAAGGAATGCAGCACGGCACGGGTCCCCGGGTGGGTGCGGAGGGCGGCGGTGACGTCATCGTCGGCCTCGCGGGCGTGGATGACGGCCGGCTTGCCGGCATCGGCGGCGGCGGCGAGCTGGAGGTCGAACACGCTGCGCTGGACGTCGCGCGGCGAGTGATCATAGTGGTAGTCGAGTCCCATCTCGCCGGCGGCCACCACGCGTGGATGGGCGAGACGCTGCCGGAGCCATCCGGCGGTTTCCGCAGTCCAGGTGGCGGCGACGTGCGGGTGCACACCGGCGGTCGCCGAGAGCAGCGGGTCGGCGCCGGCGAGCTCCAGCGCGCGGTCCGCCGCGCCGGGCGACTCCCCTACGACGACGATATGAGCCACTCCCGCCGCGCGCGCACGCACCACCACCTCGTCGCGATCGGCGTCATAGGCCGGATCGCCAAGGTGGCAGTGCGTGTCAACCAGCACGTCAGGTGACCGGCTGTGCCTTGCGGGGCGCCGTGGTGGGCGCGGTCGCGCGGGGCTTCCGCGCGTGGGTGTGCGGTCCCGGCCACCGCTTCTCGATGGCCATGAGCACGGGCGACGCGATATAGATCGACGAGAAGGTGCCGGTGAAGACGCCGAAGAACATCACGAGCGCGAACGGCCGGATCACCTCGCCGCCGAAGACCGAGAGCGCCAGCAGGGTGCCGAGCGACGTGCCGTGCGTCAGGATACTTCGCGGCAGCGTCTCGTTCACCGACCGATTGAGGATCTCGGCGAACGACGCGCTTCGCATCCGGACCAGGTTTTCCCGTACGCGGTCGAAGATGATGATGGTGTCGTTGAGCGAGTAGCCGACCATCGAGAGCACGGCCGCGACGACGGTGAGGCTGACCTCCATCCGCATGATGCCGATGAACGCGATGGTGGCGAGAATGTCGTGCGCGGTGGCGACGACTGCGGCGACACCGAAGCGCCATTCGAACCGGTAGGCGAGGTACGCCAGCACGGCGAAGAACGACAGGAAGATGGCCAGGAACGCCTTGGTCCGGAGCTCTCCGCCCACCTTGGGGCCGACCGCCGCTCCCCGACCGACCGTGTACTGACCCTTGCCCACGACCTTGTCGAGCGCCGCCGACACGAGGTCGCTCATCGCCTGGGTGTCGTTGGCATCGGTGCCCGCCTTGGCGACGCGGGCCCGGATCACGTACTCGTTCGCGGAGCCGAACGACTGGATCTCGGCCCCCTGGAGACCCTGCGCATCCAGCTCGGCGCGCAGCGCGCCGACGTTCAGCGGCTTGTTCGGCTTCACCTGAAGCATGGTACCGCCGGTGAATTCGATGCTGTAGTTCAAGCCGGCGATCAGCGTGAACAGGAGTCCCGGAATGATCAGGAGCGCCGTAAGGATGTACGCGTACCGGCGGACCCCGATGAAGTCGTAATTGGCGTTGGCGAAGAAGCGGGTCATCGTCAGATGCTCAGGGTGGACATGGCCGGCTTGCGATCCAGCCAGATCATGAAGAAGGTGCGGGTCACGAACACCGCAGTGATCATGGACGCCGCGATGCCCATGATGAGCGTGACGGCGAATCCCTTGACGGGTCCGGTGCCGAACTGGAACAGGAACAGGGCGGTCAGCACGGTGGACACGTTCGAGTCGACGATGGCGTTCATCGCATGGCGGAAGCCCTCATCCACCGCGAGCCGCACACTCTTGCCGTGGATGAGCTCCTCGCGAATCCGCTCGAAGATCAGCACATTCGCGTCCACGGCGATGCCCACCGAGAGCACGAGACCGGCCAGGCCCGGCAGCGTCAGGGTCGCATCCACCGCGGCGAGGCCGCCGAGGGTAAAGAGGATGTAGAGTGCCAGCGCGCCCACCGCAAGCAGACCGCTGATCCGGTAATAGCCGATCATGATCAGGATGACGAGCCCCGTTCCGACGACGCCGGCCAGCATCCCCTTGCTGATCGAGTCCTTGCCGAGGCTGGCGCCGACCTGGCCCTGCTCCACGATCTTGAGCGGAATCGGCAGGGCGCCGGCCTTGAGCGTCATGGCCAGGTCGCGCGCCTCCTCGATCGTCTTGCCGCCGAGCGTGATGCGGCCGTTCCGGCCGATCCGGTCCTCGATGGTGGGCGGGGGCCCTTGCACCCGGCCGTCGAGGATGATCGCCATGAAGTCGCCGACATGGCGGCCGGTCTCATCGCCGAACTTGCGGCCGCCGGCGCGGTCCAGCTCGAAGTTGACGACCGGACCGTTGGTCAGCGGGTCGAGCTGGGCCGTCGCATCGACCAGCCGGTCACCGGTGATGATCGGCCGGTCCTCGACCACGTAGAGGAAGCGGACCGGCTCGACGCCGACGCTGGTTGAGGTCGCGTTCCAGAAGATCTGGACTCCACGCGGAAGGAGCGACTGCACCGCGGGCAGCCGAAGCAGGCTGTCCACCCGTGCGAACGCCGGCTCCGGCACGCTGTACTCTCCCGGCATGCGGCCGCTCGGCTTGATCAGGGCGCTGAGGACGGCGGGCGCGGTGGAGTCCGCGGCCTTCTTCGTCGTGTCGCCGCCGAGCAGCTGCTGGACGGCCGACGGCTTGGCCGCCGCCGTGTCCACGCCCTTCACCCCCATCCGGCTCAGCGCGCGGTCCATCGCGGGCAGTACCCGGTCCAGCGCACCGGTCTTGTCGGTAATCCGAAACTCGAGGAAGGCGCTCTGCTGGACGACGGCTCTGGCCCGGGCCGCGTCGGTGATCCCGGCGAGCTCGACCACGATGCGCTCGTCCCCGCTCTTCTGGATCAGCGGCTCCTGCGTGCCGATCCCCTCGATGCGCTTCCGCAGCACCACGAGCGCGAGGTCGATGTCCCGCTTCACGTTCGACGAGACCTGCTTTGACTGGTCGAGCTCGAGGGCGAGGTGCATGCCACCCTGCAGATCGAGCCCGTACTTGATCGGGATGCGCCTGACGGTGGTGTCATGCACCGCGCCGGTCACCTGATCGCGCTCATGCAGCGTCTGCGAGCGCGGCACGAGGAGATAGATGCAGGTGGCCACGAGAAGGCCGATGACGATCAGTCGGTTGCGAATGGAAGAGAACATCGTCGCTCGAAGCTCAGGTGTGTGTTGCGCCGGACCGGGGCCGTGCGGCGAGAATCGCCTCCGCGGCCTCGCGGTCCCGCCTCAGCTGCTCCTTCAGTGCCTCCGCCGAAGGGAACCGCTCGACATCGCGGATCCGCTCGACCCACTCCAGCCGGACGGGCTCGGCGTAGAGATCGCCCTCGAACCCGAACAGGTTCACCTCCAGCGTACGGCGGCCGTCCCCGAAGGTCGGCCGACCGCCCTGGTTCATCATTCCGCCGGCCAGTCCGCCGCGCCATTCGACCCGCACGGCATAGACGCCGTCGGGAGGCAGAAGTTTCTGTGGCGGCACCGCGCCCAGATTGATCGTCGGCACGCCGAGTCGCCGGCCGCGGGCCTCACCGGCTTCGACGACGGCGTTCACCGTGTAGGGCCGGCCGAGGAGCCGGGCCGCGAGGGCCAGGTCGCCGCCGGCCACGGCGCGGCGGATCCGGCTGCTCGAGACCTGCTGGCCGTTCGCATCCACCGCATCCACCACGTCCACCGCGAAGCCAAGCTCCGCGCCGAGGGCCCGGAGGGTGTCCGCGTCGCCGCTCCGGCCGCGGCCGAACCCGTGATCGTAGCCGATCACCAGCTCCCGCATGTGGCACCGGGCGAGCAGCACGTCCCGCACGAATTCCCGCGGCGTGAGTCCGGCCAGCCGCCGATCGAACGCGAGCACCACGACGCGGTCGATCTCGGTCTGCGCCAGAATCTCGAGTCTCTCGTCGCCCGCGGTCAGGAGCGGCGGCGCCGCGGCCGGGTTCACCACCTCGAGCGGATGCGGACTGAAGGTGACCAGCACGCTCTGCCGCCCCGCGACGCGGGCCCTCCGCGCGATCTCGTCGAGGACCGCGTGATGGCCGCGGTGCACGCCGTCGAAGGAGCCGACGGTGACGATGCTCCCGCCCGGGGTCTCCGGCAGCGCGGTGCTCACGCGCCCTCCAGCACAACCCGCGGCTGGATCATTCCGTCCGCGGCCTCGCCAATCGCCAGCAGTGTCCCATCGCAGACCAGTCCGACCGTCCCGGATTCGGCGCTGCCGGGGATCGGTCGGCCGTGCCGCACGTCGTCGGCCTCCGCGGCGTCGAGCGTTCGCAGCGGCAGATCGGGCAGCACCGCCTGCGGCGGGAGCAGCGGCGTGTCCGGCCCAAGCGCGTCAAGCGGCACGGCGTCAGCGACGGTGAGCCGTCCGATCCGCTCGCGCCGAAGCGCGACCAGGTGCGCCCCGCACCCGAGTCGCTCGCCGAGGTCGCGGGCGATGGCCCGCACGTAGGTCCCGGCGGAGACGGTGACGCGGAACCGCACGCGATCACCGGTCAGCTCGAGCAGCTCGATATCGCTCACCTCGACCGGCACCGGCCGGAGCTCGACCGCCGCACCGCGTCGCGCGAGCCGGTGACTGCGCTCCCCGCCGACGTGCTTGGCGGAGAACGCCGGCGGCCGCTGCTCCTGCCGGCCGCGGAACGCCTCGAGGGCCTCGCGCACCGCCGCCGTGCCAACCACTACCGGGACCGGCTCCGCCAGCGGCGTGCCCGTCAGGTCGTCGGTGTCGGTGGCGAACCCGAGCCGCGCTTCGGCAAGGTAGGTCTTGGCCTCACCCTCGACGAAGCGTGCGAGGCGCGTCGCGCGCCCCACCAGTGCGATCAGCAGTCCGGTCGCGAACGGGTCCAGCGTGCCGGTGTGACCGACCGCGCGGGTCCGGAAGACCCGCCGCACGCGCTGCACCGCATCGTGCGAGGTGATACCCGCGGGCTTGTCGAGCAGCACGGCCCCGATCAGCCCTGGCCCTCCCGGCGCAGCTCCTCCAGCAGCTGATTGATCCGCGTCGCGTGCTCCAGGCCACGGTCGAGCTCGAAATGCAACTCGGGCACCGAGCGGGTCGTCAGCACCTTCGCCGCGAGCGAGCGGAGGTATCCCGACGCGCTCACCAGCCCTTCCAGCGTCCGCTCCCGGTCGGCTTCCTCGCCCGGGACCGCAACGAACACCTTGGCGTGCGAGAGATCGGGGCTCACCTCGACCCGCGTGACGGTGACGAAGCCCACCCGCGGATCGCGGATGCCCCGCGTGAGCGCGTCGGCGACGACCTGCCGCAGCGTCTCGCTCACCTGTTCCGGGCGGCGTGACGAGCCCTTCACCGAACCTCCGTAACCGTATCAATGATGCGCAGCCCGTCGGCCCGGTCGATGAGGCCGTCGGCGGCGCGAAGTGTCTCTTCGACCACGCGGCGGTCGCTGCCGACCGCGGCGCACGCGATCTCCGCGCGCTGCCACAGGTCCTGATGCGCCGTCTCCGCGACCGACACGTTGCAGGCGCGGCGCAGCGCGACTGTCAGCGGCTTGAGGAGGCCGCGCTTCTCCTTGAGCGAGTGGCAGCCCTCGAGATGGAGCTCCCACCGGCGCACCGCGACGTGCATGCTACTGGGCGCCGGCCGACCCGGCGGGCGCCAGCGTGCGCTTGATCTCCTCCATCTTGAACGCCTCGATGCGGTCGCCGACCTTGAGGTCGTTGTAGTTCTCGACCCCGATGCCGCACTCGAGCCCTTCCCGGACCTCCTTCACGTCGTCCTTGAAGCGCTTGAGGCTCGAGAGGTTGCCGGTGTACACCGCGGTACCGTCGCGGATCACGCGCACCTTGCCGGTCCGCGAGATGACGCCGCTGCGGACCATGCAGCCCGCGATCGTGCCGACCTTGCTCACCTTGAACAGGGCCATCACTTCAGCCTCGCCGAGCACCGTCTCGCGCTCCTCGGGCTTGAGGAGCCCCTCGAGTGCGTTGCGGACATCCTCGACCGCCTCGTAGATGATGCGGTAGGTGCGGACATCCACGCCTTCGCGCTCGGCGGCCGCGCGGGCGTTCGAGTCCGGCCGGACATGGAAGCCCAGGACGATGGCGCCGGAGGCCTTGGCGAGCAGAACGTCGCTCTCCGTGATGGCGCCGACGCCGCGGTGCACCACGTCCACGCGGACTTCGGAGGTGCTGAGCTGGGCCAGCGCGTCGGCCAGCGCTTCCGCCGGACCGCCCTGGTCGGCCTTGATGATGATGCGGAGAGCCTGCACCTCGCCCTCCTTCAGCGCACGGCTGAAGTCCTCGAGCGACGTGCCCTTCTGGCTCCGGCGGTTCTGCGCCTCGCGCTCGAGGCGCTGGCGCTTCTGCGCGATCTCGCGAGCCTCGACGGCGTCGGTGACGACGGTGAAGAGGTCGCCGGCCGCGGGCACGCCCTCGAAGCCGAGGATCTGCACCGGAATCGACGGGCCGGCCTCGCGTACCGTCTTGCCGCGCTCGTCGTAGAGCGCGCGCACGCGGCCGCTGAACTTGCCGCAGATGAAGTTGTCGCCGACGTGGAGCGTGCCCTTCTGCACCAGGATGGTGGCGAGGGGGCCCTTGCCCGGGTCGAGCGAGGCCTCCAGGACGGTGCCGTGCACCCGTGCCTCGGGGTTGGCCTTCAGGTCGAGAATTTCGGCCTGGAGGAGAATCTGCTCGAGGAGCTGATCGATGCCGGTGCCCTTCTTGGCGGAAATGGCGGCGCTGAGGACGTTGCCGCCGAACTCCTCGAGCACGACGTTCTGCTGGAGCAGGTCCTGCTTGACCTTCTGCACGTTGGCCGAGGGCAGGTCGATCTTGTTGATGGCCACGATGAGCGGCACGCCGGCGTTCCTGGCGTGGCTGATCGCCTCGACCGTCTGCGGCATGACCTGGTCGTCGGCCGCCACGACGAGCACGACGATGTCCGTCACCTGGGCGCCGCGGGCGCGCATGGCGGTGAAGGCCTGGTGGCCCGGCGTATCGAGGAAGGTGATCTCCCGGCCGCCCGGCAGCTCGACGTGGTAGGCGCCGATGTGCTGCGTGATGCCGCCGGCTTCGCCGGCGACGATGTTGGCCTTCCGGATGTGGTCGAGCAGCGACGTCTTGCCGTGGTCGACGTGACCCATGATCGTGACGACCGGCGGGCGGTGCACTTCCTCGCCGCTCTCCTCGACGTCGGCGGGGCCCGCCGCCATCTCGGCGGCGTACTCGTCCTCACGCACCGCCTGGAAGCCGAACTCCGACGCGATCAGGTCGATCTGGTCGAAGTCGAGCCGCTGGTTCACGGTGACCATCATTCCCATTTCCTTGAACGCGAACTGCACGATCTGCGTCGCCGGAATCTTCATCGCCGCCGCGAGCTCGCTGACGGAGATGAACTCGTTGACGCGGACCAGCGTCTTCTCGCGCTCCTTCTCCTCGGCGACCCGTCCCGCGACGATGTCGCGGTACGACGGCTCGTCGGACCGGCCGCGTCCCTTGCGGCCGGCCGGGCCCTTCATGCCCTGCAGCGTGCGGGTGATGTTGGCCTGCACCGCTTCCTGATCCACCGACGAGCGCTTCCCCTTCTTGCCCTTCTTCCGGCCGCCGCCCTTTTCGGCGTCGGGCCCGAAGGCACGCGCGGGGGCGGGGCGGTCGGCACCGGGCCGGGCGGGACCACCGCCGGGCGCGCTGCTGCTGAAGACGGGACGGGGGCCGCCTGGCCGGGCTCCTCCGTCACGCGCGGGCGGGCGCTGGATGCGCGGTGGAATGAACGGGGCGCGGGTCGGCACCGCCGGGGCCGCAGTGGCGGCCGGCGGCAGCGCGGCCGCCGGCGGCTCAGCGGGGGCGGGGCGACGGAAGAGCGGTTCCGGCGGCGCGACAGGAGCCTCGGTGGTCTCGGGCTCCACGGGGGCCTCCGGCAGGTCCTTGAAGAGCGCGCGGGCGCGCTCCTCGAGCGACTGGGCGGAGACCGGCTCCGGCGCCTCGATGACCATCGGCCGCTCGAGCTCGAGGGCGGCGAGTCCGGCGGCGCGCTCGGCCTCGGCTTCGGCTTCGTGCTGGGCGACTTCCGCGGCGGTGCGGCGGCGCTTGGCGGGCTTCACCTCGACCGGGGGCGGCGCGACCTCCGCTGCCTTCACGGCCTTCCGGCGCCCCTTCTTGGGCGGCTCCTCTGCGCTCTTCCGCTTCTCGCGCTCCCAGCGCACCCGAATCTGCGCGACCTGGTCGTTTTCCAGGGCGGAGAGATGGCTGCGCACGAAGATGTTCATGTCCTTGAGCATGCCCATGAGCTGCTCGGCAGGAACACCAAACTCTGCGGCGAGGTCGTGTACTCTGGTCTTGACCACTCAGGCCTCCATCACTGGCGTAGCGGCGCCGACTGCAGGATGCCGTCGGCCAACGCGCGGTCCCGTACGCCCACCGCCATAACCGGCGGTTTTCCCAGCTGCGCGCCGATCGCTGCGGCGCTCGGCCCCGCCACCATCGGGATGTCCCGGGCGGCCGCGAGCCGGACTACCTTCTCCATCGCGCGCGGGCTGGCGTCTTCCGCCACGACCACGCACCAGACTGCACCAGCCCGGATCTGATCCCGGACCGCATCCACCCCGATCACCAGCAGACGACCCCGCTGCCCCAGCCCGAGAAGGCCGAGCAGCCCGCTCATGCGGGTGTCCGGTTCTCCTCACTCGCGTCGTCGTCGGTCAGCTCGGACAGGAAGGCCATGAGCTGCTCGGTCGTCTCGGGGGTCATGCCGGCGATCCGCGAGATCTCCTCGCGATCGAGGTCGAGGACGTCGTTCAGCATGTTGTACCCCGCGCTGCCGAGAATGGCGACCAGCTCCGGCGAGAGCCCGGCGAGCTCGGACAGCGGCACGCGCGTGGCCGAATCGTCCTCCGGCGGCAGCGGAGCGAACAGCGGGCCTTCGCCGCCGCGCTCGAGCCACTCGCGGCTCGAGTAGAGGTCGATCTTCCAGCCGGTGAGCTCGGAGGCGAGACGGACATTCTGCCCGTTCCGGCCGATGGCGAGGGAGAGCTGGTCCTCATCCACCACCGCCTGGATCGTCTTGGCTTCCGGATCGGAGAAGACCTTGGCGACGCGGGCCGGCGCCAGCGCGAGCCGGGCGAACCGCTCCGGATCGGGCGACCACGGCACGATGTCGATGCGTTCGCCGCCGAGCTCGTTCACGACGGCCTGGACCCGCGAGCCCTTGAGGCCGACGCACGCGCCGACGGGATCGATGGCGTCGTCCCGTGAGATGACGGCGACCTTGGTCCGGCTCCCGACCTCGCGCGCGATCGCGCGGATCTCGACGATCTGCTGCTGGATCTCCGGGACCTCGAGCTTGAAGAGCGCCTTCACGAAGAGCGGATCGCCCCGGCTCAGGATGAGGCGCGGGCCCTTGGGCGTCTCCTCCAGGCGCTTGAGGACGGCGCGGATCGTATCGCCCTGGTGGAAGTGCTCCCGATGATTCTGCTCGCGATACGGCATGATCGCTTCGGCTTCGCGGAACTTGTTCAGCATGAGCACCAGCTTGCCGCGCTCGATCTGCTGCACCTCGCCCGACAGCAGCTCACCGACCTTGGAGGCGAACTCATCGCGAATCCGGGCCCGCTCGCCTTCACGCACGCGCTGGATGATCCGCTGTTTGGCCGCCTGCACCGCAAGCCGCCCGAACTCGTGGAACGGCACTTCCTCCTCGAGCATGTCGCCGACGGCGAAGTCGGGATCCTCGTAGCGCGCCTCCTCGAGGGAGACCTGCGCACTCGGGTCCTCGACCGTCTCCACCACCT